>PBKC01000090.1 GCA_002721365.1 Rhodospirillaceae bacterium
ATAGTATTGTGTACAGAAATACCCGCGAACAACAATCGGTTCATTATATGTGACTTGATGAGCCATCCACACCTTCATAACAGGGCTATCGGCATACCAATAAGGCTGACACCTGAATTACCCGCCACTCCTGACTTTACGCTGACTGCCTTCCACCTTAAAAAGTTAATTGACTATCCGAGTCTCTGCCGCATGCGGTCCAGTTCAGCACCGATATCTCGCGGGCTTGACGATACAAATGTAATCCGCCAGCGCGGCAGGCCTCCTTCCTCTAAGCCACCATCTCGCCGGCGCTCGATCACGGCCTGCACCTCAGCGGGAATCCGGTCCGCGACCTCAGGTACATCCGGCAGCACAGCAAACGCCATGTCTCCCGTCTTCACCATTGCTTCTCGACTGGCGACAATCCTCTCGCGGATTGCTGCGGGAGTCGGAGGAATGTAAATCCCGGAGATCGGTCGCCCTTCTTCACGGCCCATGGCGATCGGAACGTCGAAGTCGCCCGACAGTAAGGCTTGGGGGCCGATGGCAAGAATCGTCGGCGGACAGAACAATTCTGTCAGCCGAAACAACAGCGGCGCGATCGTCTTGAGGCACTTGTTCCGCGTGCGCAGTGTTTGGCTTGTCGCACCAATGACGAGACGCTCGATAAAATACCCATCTGCAAGGCTCGCGCCCGTTACCGCGGGGAAGCCAGCTCCTCTGGCCAAATCGCTTGTACTTTTCGGATGATAGAAAATGTAAAGTGGATAAGTAGCGCTTTGCGCCCGAGCCGCGTCGCACAATGCAACAGCTTGAAGTTTTGGCCCTCTACCCACTGTATGGAGCAACTGTTTATAGCCATGCCGCGTCCAGATATTGCCGTCCCCGTAGGACTGCTTTGCCTGGATCAGGATGCCGAAGAAGGTGTTGTCGTCCGGATTTACAAAATTCAATTCCATGTCGGCGCCAGTAACCGGCTCATTTGGAAACTCGACGCTAATCCGCCGCCCGCCGGCAGCGATGAGGGAGCCAATCAGCAGGTCCGTGACGGTCTCTTCGCGAAAACGCCGGCGTAGCGGACGAGAGCGCTCCAGGAAGTGCTCAATGAATGGCGGAAACTGATGAGCCAGTTGGCACAACACGACGAGTCCCTCCCTGTTACGGTTCCACAACAGACTTCACAGGTTAGCGGCATCGGGGTGACGTATTACATCAGCTCCATACAGAGTTTCCAGTTTTGTTCTGCAGTAATGGCGCGCCTTGATGGAGAGAGTTCGAACCTCCTCTTCGAGACGCTGGAGGCCTGGAACGAGCATCTGAAGTCCGCTGGGATTGATCCCGGGGGACCTTCGTATGAGCCATAAGAAGAGCTTTCGGCGTCACGCCAGCCCGCGCAAAACGACCACTTCATCGCCCTTTTCTCTCCGTCTGACCGAGGCGGAGCGGGCTCGCTTACAGGCGCTGGCCGGAAGCCAGCCGCTCGGTAGCTTCATCCGTGCTCGCATTTTCGCGGGCGAAGCCGAGGTGCCGCGGGCGCGTGGTAAAGGGCCGGTTGCCGATCACAAGGCCCTGGCTCAGCTGCTCGGCAAGATCGGGCAATCTCGGTTGCCTGAAAACCTGAATGAGCTCGCCCAGGCTACACGGGTGGGCGCTCTCCCCCTCGATGGGGACACCATCGCCGCATTGCAGACGGCCTGCGCCGACATCGCCACCATGAAGCGGATGCTGATGACGGCGCTGGGGATCAGGGAGCGCTGAGCCATGATCATCAAGGCGAGCCAGCGCGGCGGCGGCAAGGCATTGGCTCTGCATCTCCTCAAGACCGAGGAGAACGAGCATGTCGAGGTTCACGAGGTCCGGGGTTTCGTCTCCGACGACATCGTCGGCGCGATGAAGGAAGCCTACGCGGTGAGCCGCGGTACAAGGTGCAAGCAGTTCCTCTTCTCCGTCTCGCTCAACCCGCCCGAGACCGAGCGTGTCGGCGTCCACGTGTTCGAGGCGGTCGCCGACCGGATCGAGAAGAAGACCGGCCTCGAGGGCCAGCCCCGGATCATCGTCTTCCATGAGAAGGAAGGCCGTCGGCATGCCCATGTCGTCTGGAGCCGGATCGATGTCGACAGCATGACGGCGGTCAACATGTCGCACTTCAAGACCAAGCTCCGCGACATCTCCAGGGAGACCTATCTGGAGCATGACTGGCGGATGCCGAAGGGCCTGATGAACAGCGAGGCGCGCGATCCCCGCAACTTCACCCTCGCCGAATGGCAGCAGGCCAAGCGGATGGGCGAGAATGCCAGGGATCTCAAGGCGATGATGCAGGAGTGCTGGGCGGTCTCGGATTCCCGTGCCGCCTTCGAGCAGGCGCTGGGTGAGCGCGGCATCGTTCTCGCCAAGGGCGACCGGCGCGGCCATGTGGCGGTGACGCATCAGGGTGAGGTGCTATCCGTCGCCCGCTGCACCGATAAGAAGGCCAAGGAGGTTCGGGCGAAGCTCGGTGAGCCGGACACCCTGCCGAGCGTTGACCAAGCCAAAGCGAGCATGGCGCAGGACATGACGCGGGCCTTCAACCGTCATGTCGACGAAGCCCGAGCCAAGCACGCCGCGGAGACGATTCAGCTTCAGCTGCGCCGCCGTGAGATGACGGCCTCTCACGCGGCAGAGCGACAGCGGCTCGATGCGACGCAGAAGGATCGGTGGGTGCGGGAAACCCGTGAGCGGCAGGAGCGGTTCAACAAGGGCTTCCGCGGTCTCTGGGACCGAGTGACCGGTCAGCACGCCCGTCTCAGGAAGCAGAACGAGCTCGAAGCCTACGCAGCCCTCCGGCGCGACCGGGAGCAGCGCGATGCGCTGGTGAGTGCGCAGCTGGAGGAGCGCCAGCAACTACAGGTGCGACTGCACGAAGGACGGCAACGGCAGGCGGAGCTGCTGCACGATCTCCGTCGGGACCGGAGTCAGTTGCGGGAGGCGTTCGGACCACCGGCAGAGAAGAAGCCGCCCGAAAAGGCGCCAGCGGGACCCGCTCGCCCGGCCGCCGAGCAAACTCCGGAGAGGCCGCCGGCACCGGAACCGCGCCCGCAGGCGGAAGCCGAGCGCCCGCCTGTCCCGGATCATCTCGAGCGGCTGGCTGCGCTCCGCGAGGCGCCAGCCGGAGCGGCGGCGCAGCCGACGAAGGAACCGGAGCAAGAGCGCGATGCTGCTTCGCGCTTGCAGAAATTCAGAGAGCAACGCTCAGCAGACCAAGGGCATTCAATTTTTCCGGAACGTCACCAGTAATGTCGGCCCAGGGCGAAAGCCTGTATCGGGAATGACGCGCGACGAGATCCTCTACATGGGCGACTACCATCGTAATCTTCGCTTTTGAATCTCGCCGACGCGTTCGGGCGTCACAGTACCGGGCCTGAGGCGAGGCAAGGTGACAGCACTACTGGTAAGTTCGACAGATTTGGAGATATCGGGAGCTGACTGCCTATTCGGGAGATGCAAGAACGACAGAGATAGGGATTGTGCGACCATCACGATATACTTGAAGATCGACTTTCGTTCCCGCCCCCTTGGATGCCATGATTCTCAAGAACTCGCCGAAATAGAAGATTTCCTTGTCATTCACGGCCAGGACGATGTCGTCCTGCTTGAGTCCGGCTTTGACGGCGGGCTTTCCCGGAAGCAAGTGAATCAATCTGGCGCCACGGGGAGGACGAAGCTTCTTGGTCTTGGCGAATTCATAGGTAACGGCACCAACCTCTGCGCCCATAACGCCACGCTGTTGAAACAACCGATCGCTGTATCCGAACCGAAGTTCGTAATATCCATTCGGCTTTGGAAAATTGTAGTGTAAGTCAGCTGATACGAGTACTGCTTCTGGTGGGCACTCCATTTGGGAGAGTTTCTGGTCTGAAGATGGTGTATTAACGTCGTGCTCAAATGCCTTGACCATGGTTACACAGATGGGTTTGGGTTGGTCATCGAACCCAGAAAATCCATAACGCTTGCGAGATCCTTTGAAATATTCTTCGTTAATAGGGAAGGTATCATCAAAGATGTGATTGAATTCAAAATAAAGCATGACACCCTCATCGCTGAAATTTCCGGCAAAATTCCGGCATTCATCGGGAGGGATTTCGTACCACCCCTTTGTGTTGAGGTAAGTGGACGGGTCGTAAGGTCCGGTATCGCGGCGCATGCGTTGGTGCGCAACAGCCATATAGATGTTTTTTGAGAGATCATTGCAAAACCACTCCCCTTTGGTTCGCCCCCAAAGGCTGGGATAACTTTCCCAGTATTTGGCTTTAAACTCCTCGATTTGGTCAGCTTCCTTCATCTGGGCATGCGGCATCCATTCCAACGCCGCGGATAAATTGTACTGAAATACGTAGCTCATCACCAAATTCTGAGCAAAAAATGCTTTCATGCTTGGTTTTGCTATGTTGTAAGCGTGTGTGTTGTACTGGTCAGCCGCCCTTAGAACACCAGAATCGTTTCTGTTCGTTATGTAGTATCCAAGAAAAAATCGACCGCATGCAAGAGAGGAGTCTTTAAGTACCAATCGCTCGGCCAAAGCCTCCATGCTTATACCGTCGCGGTATAACTTCATACAGAGTTCGATGCCTTCCCTTACCGCGACCTCGTCCGTGGCATATAAATTGTCAAAAAGATGCTCAGCCGCCTTGAGATATAAGTCGCGAAAGTCGCTGATCTCCTCGGGTACATATCCCCCTTCTTCTCCGCGGATGGAGATGAATCTGCGATCGTTTTCCATGTCTTGTTGCGCGAGGGATGCCGCGGAACCTGGGTTTATCTCTTTCGACGATCCCGGCTTTCCTGCTGCACCCCGATTGGTTTCTCCTGGTGTATTTTGGAGCTCGGCTGGTTCGGGCATTCCGGGCTTCCAGGACCAGAAGCGGACCATATTTCTTTCCAGTGTGCGCAACGTCGCACTACTACAGCCCCCGGCAGCGGTAATCATCTTCTGCAGCCCTGGCCCGTAACTACTATCTACGCGCCAAATTTGAACAGACTCTGCAATATCGGCGAATGACAACGGCACTACCACAGCTGGACCGTTGCCCCCCGAAAACTCGACTGCTCGCTCACCGCATAGGCCAATCGTATCCATTTTTGCAAACACGTACTGCATCATTAATCCGCCGTAGCGTGCGGCTTCGATACGTTGATCGACCATCTGCTCTACGCCCGGCATTATACCGCCCAACAAGCCGAGCATCAGCCCGGCGCCGCTTTGATTCTTTACCGCATAACCTTCCTCGCTGATCATCTTGACCAGAGCTTCAAATTCGCCGCGGTACATCAGCCGCAACTTCGGAGCAATTAGACTATGTGTATAACCAAAAATATCATCGCCAGACTGCGCACCCTCAATCTGCCGGGAGATTTGGGTCTCCCTGGTTTGCTGTTCATACCGAATTGTCTTGGCTATATAGTGCTCTCGTTGCAGAAGTTCTGCTACTCGTTGTGGACTATGGGTTTTGAGCAAAAAGCGTTCTCTTAGAGCGAAATATTTTGCCGTTAAGTTGAGCTCTTCATCCCATCTTTGACTCCCCAATCCTTCCAAAAGATGTTTTTTCGAGTGATACGATAGAAGCGGCACTCCTGACATAACGTAGGCGGCGGCATCCACATCGTTCTGTAAACTTCTCACGAGTTCCATTGCACGCGCATCGCGACGAGACCGCGAGAAACTGTCGTGATTCTCCACCTCATCGTAAAGCAATCGTTTCGCTAACTCCCAAGCCCGCTCTTCCGGTAATACGCCGTATCGCATATTCCAGGCTCTACTGGCGGGCCATCCGATTTCATTATCATAGATGCCAGGCGGGTGAACACCGAGAGCTGTGGCCGCACAGGCGTAAAATGCCTGATGGACATCCCAGATCATTTCGACAGGGGGGTTGTATCGGGCCTCAAAAATCGCCTTTGTAATTTGCTGAATCGCAACTCCTTCTTGTTTCGCACCGTCTTCAAACTCGGAAATACTCGCCGATTGGCAGGGAAAATTGCCTTCCTCGGCGCTATCAAAGGAATTGACCGTCGAAAGTTTCGGCGTAGATGTTGGTGATTCCGGGGTTGAGACATGGGCCTGACTTGACGAACTCAAGTTAGAACCTTGCAGACGCCAACCGTCTGACGCCGACGCCGAACCCTGAAAATGAACTGCCCGCCCAACGACCCCGGTGATGGTGATTATCTCCATTTCCGGGCATTCGAATCCCAATGCTGCGACTAATCCCCCCGTAAGTTTCTGCAATTCCAAACGTTGGCCTTTGAATGCATTTCCATCACCGGCACGCACCGTCACAGGAATACTTGAATCGCATTTGTAGTTGTCCCCCAGAGTAGCGGTCAGGCTCTCGTACGTTGCCAATACGCGCTCAGCGCGGGCATCATTCGCGAACCACGAGAGAGTAATCAGTACAAAAAGCGCTGGCATATGTGCTACAAGTCGCACGCCTTTCGTCTCCTCTACTGACTTGAGGGTTTGGCGAACTACGAAACACTTAATAGCATGCAGTTCATAATTATGTGGCCGGTTTTATTTCCCATCCATTCGGCCCAGAACATGCGGTGACCTCTTCCTGCTTTGTGGCTCCATCCGACAATTGAACAGTATGCGTTATTGTGCGGCAGGTTCGCTCTGCAAGAACGGTAATCTCCGCGACCTCGTTAGAGTTTGGTGTATCTCCATCATATGCTGCGAGAGTCTTGTCTGCCGGTGCAGCTTCAAGAATGTTCGCATAGACAAACCCTGTCCCAATGCCGCCTTTGTTTATAAGGAACCAATCCGCATTCTGAACCTTGCCGGTGACTGCGACGGTGTCGCCGGCATTCAGAGAGCCGACCACCTTATAGTCGGTTCCGGGCCCGCCGCGGACATTGGCGTTTGCGGTCACTTTGTGAGGCCCGCTGGCATCCAAGGTGAGGGGAGGGACCTGCTCGACGCGGTCCTTTAAGACCTTAACGTTGACCGGATCAGTGGTCTTGTTGGTCGCCGCTACTTCGGTCGTGCCAGAATTTCCCGTATCGGGATTCGTCCAGCCTTGCCCTTCACCGGTGACGGCAGCCGTTTGGACCGCTTCAGCTGCTTCCTGTTGATCCTGCTCATCGAGATAAGCAGCGAGCTCAGAGCCGAGCCAGGCGCCCGCCACCGTTCCTCCGATTATTGCGAGAATTTGGCCGGTGCCGCTGCCAAACTGTGAACCGAGAAGCGCCCCCGCGGCGCCCCCTGCGACGGTCCCCAGACCCTGTTTTGAGACGCTCTCACATCCTATGAGACTGAAAGTCGCAATGACGACTGCCGTGTAGGCTGTGCCGGCACCTAAACGTTTCATCTTCTCCCCCGATGTTTTTACGCTTAAAGACGCGTAGCGGTAATGAGATCCAAAGGGGATTGTCCATAGACTGGTAGCGACTGGCAACCGTAAGGGGGGCGTAGTTCGTAAAGCTAGCGTAGAATGAAGGTCTCGGCGTTGCCGACTGGCTTGGAATGCCGAGGCCAACCACCCGTCACGCCGGCTCGTATCTCTGCACTTCGATTTTGCTGGCGTTCTCGCGGGCCTTGGCGACTTCGTGAGCTGTTTGGATGCGCAGGAGCAGCTCCATCGACACGCCGAAGGCCTTCTCGATGCGGAGCGCGACCTCCGGGCTGAGCCGAACCTTGTCGTTGACGATGTCCGACAAGGTCGGGCGCCTGACGCCGGGTGATCTCGGCCGCCCTGGAAATGCGCAGGTTCAGGGGTTTGAAGATCTCCTCGCGGATGAATGCGCCCACAGGGGCGGGCGTCATTGCCATTTTGATCGATTTTTCGCTCATCAGTGTCCAGCCGCCACAGCTGCCGACCACAGCATGATGACGTTGATGCCATTATAGGGCTCACCGCCCGCCCGCAGGGGCCGGGTGATGCGGCCCGCCGCATGCTCGGCGTTCCACGGCTTGAGCCAAGGCCTGACGCCCTGTTCCAGATCGGCAAGGATACGATCGGTAACGCGCTGGTAGATGTCTGTCTTCATTGGTCTTTCTCCTAGTCTTGGGGGTTGCGCATGCAACCGACTAGGCCCGCGCCAATAAGCGGGGTGCCGCCGTCAAGGCCGGCGCCGGCGGAGGGGTATCGCCCGGGCTGCACGACCAGCGGGAGGAAGCTCGGGGAGACCGCCGGCGACGCCCGGAGCGTATGCGGCGGGTTCAGCCTTGACGGAGGAGGGGGCCGCAGGCCCGGAAACAGAAGGACGTCAGCCGCAGGCTGGCTGCATCAAGCGCGAGGGATTGACGCCGAATGGCCGAGACAGCGTTTGCTGGCTCGGTTCACGAAAGCCCGGTCCGGCGAAGCCGGATGCGGACTCCTAGAATGGCCACTCAACCTGGTTGTACTGGTCCAGCATGCGCTTCGCGAATATGGGTTCGATCATATTGGCAAAATCGATTAAGCCGCGAATGTGGGATTTCATCCCCCAAATAGTTTCAAAGTCACGCGCTTTAGCGTGCTCGGCAGGTCCGAATTCGCTCAGAAAGTGGAGATGAAGCCGAAGCTTATCTTTGAATTCCTTACGTAGCCTTGGAGTGTCCCCTTCAACATTCAGGCCCAATACGATCTTCCGGCTCCCCGGCGGGATGAGCCTGGTCTTTCTCTGCTGAGGGCGAAACCCAGCCGCAGCCAGAATTTGACTGATCGTATGCACAAAATCGGTCGCGGCCGGTCGACCAAACTCTTTTGCGGGGGTTGAAAAGGTGAGATCGTCGCTGTAGCGCGTATAAATCAGACCAGCCTCGCGGGCTGCCGACTCTATCTTCTTGTCGACCGGCTTCATGACGATATTGGAAAGCATAGGGCTCGTCGGCGCGCCTTGCGGCAGATACCCCAAGGCGCTCGCAGAATATGAGGGTATTGCAGCGTTGAATTCCCTGACCTTCCACACCGGGTCGCTATGACGGGGGCTCTGTCCCAGAGGACCAACGGTCACGATCCGCGCCAGTTCGAACGCGACAAGGGGTTGGTATCCCAATTCTTCGAAACAGCGGTAAGCCTGAATTTCAGAAACAGACTCGAAAAAGCCGGTGATATCCATCTTGATAAGCCAGTGCGCGCCGCAATGCCGGGCGGCGCACCCGAAGATCGAAGACCCCGGCGCAAAGGCAAAGCTCGCCTTGTGAACGGGCACCTGCCGGAGAATGAACCTGTTGATCCACTTCTGGACGTGCGCCAGTGACGGCTCGGGGACGTGGATGAAGCGACGGCCGCCGGAACGCTTGTTGATAGAAAATTTCCGATAGGTATTTGGCTCGGACCGGGAAACAACGTTGCGCAGATACTGGTAGGGGACTCGCGCTCGTGTGGCGAGGTGATTGAGTGACAGGATCGCCGGCAGCTCCGGCGTACCCTGCTCGACCGTTTCTATCTGATCGATAGCGGCTTCTATGGTGGCATCGCTGAGACCCTTCTCCTTCGCGGCTGCTCTATATTGATGAGGGGACCACACGTGGACTACTCCGATGGCGCCGGCACGGCGACTGCGCGCGCTGGCGACCCGAGGCCCACGACGGAAGGAGGCAGCGTGCGCAATCTCCAGTCTCGCGTAGGCTTTTCCACAGGGCCATGGTACTCCACGCCCCAACAGCCGCCATAATGGCGTCTGCGGCAACAAAGTTGCCTGCTGACACTAGCCACGTGCGGCCCTCCTCAACTGTTGGGGAAAGTAGTTTGCGTCGCCCCTGTCGAGGACGCCGGCATAAACTTTCCCTTGTTCCCTCGCAGCGGCCAGCTCTGCACGCCCCCTGTCTGTCAGGCGAAATGACGGCGTCAGGAAGCCCCATTTGACGCACCGCTGCATGATCTCTGCGCAGGTCTGCCGGTTTAGACCCGTAGCAAAACTCAAGGTGCATTGCCGTCTCTGCCCTTTGGCGATCAGGGCGAGCACGAGAAGGATCAGCTCACCGTTCACGCCGCGCCGGGTGAGCTGACCGCTCGACGCTAGTTTGTCCTGGCCAACATCAAGCAGGGTGACAAGCGCATCGCCACGATCGATCTCAGGCGGGAACACGGACTTCTCACCCGCCATGATTACGCGGTTGGGAAACAGAGGCGCCCAGGGCGTCTTGGCGGTTGCAGGAGCCCAGAGAATGGCCGGCACGTTGTTAGGACAGCCGTGTTCAAATACCAGAGTGGTCAGTTCATGCCCAAAGCCGTCCCAGAACCAGTTCTTGCAGGTGCGCCGCGCATACCGCTTGCAGACATCGATAACGGCGTCTCGCAGTGATTGCCGCCAGGGCATGACCTTGATGTTCGGACAATCTCGCTCAATGACAAGCGCCGGCTTTGCCTTGTGGCGCTCGACGCGTTTGATCCCTTTTTCGGTGCCGGAATAAGCCACGACAACGATCCTGACGTAATGCAGCGATAGCCATGAAACGAATGTCGGGTCTGTCCAGAGCGCGTCTATGAATTCGGATGTTCTCTTTCCCGAACCGATAAAATCATCGACCAGCACCACGGTCCGGCATCTCATTTTTCTCATTTCATCCAGGGCGGGATGATTGAGAAGGCGGTCCGGCGCGGTCTTGCAATAGTTGCGGATGCCCGAGGCCGCCCGCGCCTCGCTGCCGTGATCCGAACCTGAAACCAGCGCATTTACCTTGCCGCTGTCCGGGTCGACGAACTGATCGAAGTATGATCGTGTCGGGTCCGCCTCGCGTACTGCAAAAAACCCGATCGGGTGTTCGTTCTCTGCAGACGCGTCTTCGAGGGCCTGTTGCGTAACCCTCTCGAACCCGGAATGGGAAACAAGCGTCAGGCTCGTAACAAGCTTGCGCGCCGCTTCCTGATCCGCTGCATCGAACTGGGCCAGCCAGTCTTTGCCGCGCTCTGTGTACAAAAGCGCCTGCGCTGTCCGGTCCCGCCTCGTCACGCCGCCCACCTTGCCGATAGCAGATCGGCCTGCTGCAGCGTTTCAATCGAAAGGACTGGACCGCTGACGACCTTGCTTTCGGCAAAACGCGCCATCAGCCAGCCTCCCCTGAAAGCACTTCCCAGACACGCTTGTAGCCCTTGCCCGTGAGAGCTGCGTCGTCCGGACGCGCGCGCTGCCAGTCACGGTCACTAAGGTCCTTGAGAAACCGGCGAGCCCGACCTACAGAGAAGCGGTCGTCCTCATGGCCCGACAGTTCCCGGTAAAGATCACCAAGATTTTCGGCCGCACTGCGCGGTGCCGCGTTCATCCGCATTAGGACGGCATCCTCCGAGCAAACGCCGTGATAGATCATCGCCGGCAGGGCATTGATCCGGCGCCGTTCGGCTTCCGGAAGCGCATCGAAATCAAGACCGGAGACACGGCTCAGCGCCGATACGCCCCATGTGCCATTATTGACGATGGCGCGGTAAATTGCCCGACAGGTGTCCGTGATTGCGGCGGTGCCGTTCTCATCATCGTTGTCACGGCTGAAATACTCTTTAGCGATGGCGTCAATGCCCTTCCCGTTGACCCAGTCGCGCGTGATGTTGGAAATGTGGGTCCGGTCGAAGCCGTCTCTGCCGATCTCTTCTAGGTTCTCCCGCAACTGCGGCACATTGAGCATGACGCCGTAAAGATCGGCTATCTTGCCGCCATCGCCGAACAGGCTTTCCGGCGCCCAGTCCGTAGCCGTAAGGCGGGTTTCGAGGTTCCCGAGTCCCGCCATGGCGCTCCTGACCCCCTCAGGTGAGAAACCTGTGGAGTCGGCCAGATCGGCGACGCCCTCCGGCATATCAGCAAGCCGCCTTGCGTAGTCCTGTGTTGCATCCAGCAGTGCATCGGCTTTTGCCCGCTGAGCGGGATCGTTGCGAAGCGACGTATAGCCGAAGGTCTGGCGCAGCAATTGCTCGGAGTCAGCGAGCACGGCGTCCAGGTTCTTTTTCTCGGCCCAGAGATGAGCAATGTAGCAGCGAAAATCCTCCCACTGCTCCTGCCACAGAACTTCGGAAAGGTTGGCCAGTTGCCCCTGAGCGGCAAGGTCATCCAGAAGAGACACGAGACGCGAGACGAGAGCCCCGGTGTTTCGACTCACGAAATCCATGAGCGCCGCCCGGTCCGATCCTTCAGCCAGGCCAACGACACCGACGCTGTCGTGATTGATCCGACCTGCCCGCCCGGCAAGGTTCCAGAATTCGCGCGGCTCCATTTCCTGGCCGTACGGATATTTGTGCGTCTGCAGAAAGACCGAGGAAACGGGGAAGTTGATGCCCTGGGCGATCGTCGTGGTGGCGCTCAAAACGCGCAGGCTGCCGGTTTCAGCGAGCCATTCCATCAGGGCGCGGACATCGTCCGACAGACCGGCGTGATGCACGCCGACTCCTTTTTCCAGCATACCGATAAGCGGGAAATCGGGGCTGATTTCGGTACGCAGGAAGTCCTGCACGAGCCTGATATCGTCTGGAACGCCGTCAAAATCCGCTAAGCTCTGAGCCGCTTTGCCGGCCATGCTCCATACAGTCGGGATGCTGTTCGCTATCGCGAGGCTGGTGCCGCGTGCCGACATTACGGTGGCCATAGCCGCCGTCTGCAGGCCGAAGCCTTTTTGCTGGCCTTTGGTCAGGACCTGGCTCTTGGGAACGTCGATCGGCTTGACGCCGCCAACACGGTGAACGCCGTGAAGCGGCATCGCCTTTTCTGTGGCTGTCAGCGTCTCGAACTGGAGACGCCAACCGGCCGGCTGGCTGTCATCAGCGGCGGCACTATAAAGCCCGATAATCCGCTCGTTGGGTTTCCAGGGCGCGGTCCCGAGACTGATCGTCTGCCCGGCATTGATATCCTGGGCAAGCCAGCGTGCGACAGAGTCCGCCCCCTCAACAAAGGGCATTAGAAGAAGGAAGTTCGCCTGCGGGCAATCCCTCTTCACCGTGGCGAGAAGCAGCTCAATACGCAGGCCCCGGCCTTCGGTTTCAAGGTTGTGGGCCTCGTCCATGACGACGAGCGCAAGCGGCCGGTCCACCATCTTGTTGCGGATAAGGAGTGACAGCTTCTCAGGCGTTGCGACCAGAACATGGAATGGCTGGTCCTCGTCGGAGATAAGCTCTTCTTCGAACGCGTCGACCTCAACGGCCGCGGTTAGCTGCTCGACCCTAACCCCGATCGGCTCGAAATCCTGCCTCAGACGGCGCGTAATCTGTGCGGAAAGCGCTCTGGTCGGGGCGACATAGGCAACCCAGCCGCCATCGGCGCTGAACTGATTGAGTGCCTGCAGAATGCGGAACTGTGCAAGCAGGGTCTTGCCGCCCGATGTCGGCATGTCCACGACGATCGCGGTCTTGGCCTGATCCAGAAGCCCCTGTTCGAGCAGCGCCGCCCGTTGCGGCGGTAAAAGCTCGAACATCGCCTGATGCGCGCGATGCGTCAGCGAGCGTACAAAGTCGGATGTGCGGGAATTGACCGTCCGTGTGGCCCACCACAAGGAATTTGTGACCATGATCCGCGCCGCCGCATGCAACCAGCGCAGAATGATTTCGTGCTGCGCGTCGCCGGATGCAATTGCCGCCTTGATGCCGGCATCGAAATGCTTATCGATCAGGCCGAACGGGTTCGCAGGTTGACCCTGCAGCATATAGTGGGCGACGAGTTCGGTTCCCCGGGCCCAGTGATAGAGTGCGGCCAGCCGCAGGGCCATGGTCCGGTCTTCGGCGTGGGAACCGTTGCGAAGGCGACTTTCCTCCAAGCTTCTTTGATCGTCGCGCAGGCCAGCAATGATTTCCCTGATCCGGTCTAGGTCGTCCCAGCCGCTCTTGCGGAACAACCTGACCCAGCAATGGAACAGGCGATAGAGCAGCCGGCGGTCCCAGGACGTATCTGCTACGCTTGGCGCCTTCAGTGCAACTTCGTTGCTTCTGTACCACCGGCGCAGGTCCGACCACCGGTCTCCACAATAGGCGACGGCGGAGAGCTGCAGGATAAAGAACAGGCGGTCATGCGTGTCTGCGGGCACGGACTGCAGACGGCGAATGTCGAAAGCGCGATAGGAGGCCGCCGTTGCCTGATCGCGCAGTGGTGTGTCTTCGCCAGTCGGACGGCTCAGTTCGTCGAGGCCTTCAACCGCAGCCATCTCGTACGCAAGCGCCACGCGCTCAAGAAACGCGTCATCGCCTTCATCGACGGCGAAGGAGAAGTTGATCTGCTTTCCGACCGCGCGGCGGGCGAGGTTCTCGTTTTCGAGACTTTCAGCGCGGTCAAGCGCTTCGGTACCGATCGCATCAACGGCCCAGTGCTTCTCAAGTGCCTGCAATGCGGTCACGGAAAGGCTCATTGTGCAGCCTCCGTTCTCGCAGCGACAGTCGCCGCGCCGATACCTTCAATTCGGCCGGCCGGAAGGTACAGGGCCAGAAGCTCAATCCGGGTCCCCTCGGGACGGTCCAAGGAAAGCTTGTCGACACGGGCGCGCACGTCGTCCTCATGCGGCTCGACATCGCGAACCAGAAAGCCGTAAAGCCGCACGTCTGACTTGTTGTTCAGATAGCGCCGGCCTGCGGCCTTGAAGCGCTCGGCCCAGGCTGCCCTTTTGGCACGATAACCGAGATACTTGAACAGGTCGTCACGGATCGTTTCGCTGTCGCGCAAGTCCTCCAGTTGCTGCTTGAGGCCGGTACGGCCATGCATGGCACCCGGGGGGTATTTGGCTTCGGATGACGTCTTGACCTCTCCGAAGGCAAGGCAATCGCCTTCTTCGTCCGCATGAAGGCCGACGAGGTCGGCGCCGGGCAGGCTAGAGCCGCGCTTGCGCTCATCCCGACCGTCCGGCCATGGAAAATGGCACTCCCGGTGATCGGACAGATAGGTCTCGGCAATGGCTTCGCCGACACGCCAGTCTTCAACGTCCTCCGGATCGGCCAGCACGCGGCGCAGGTTATCCTGGGCAAACTCTGTCTCCGCCAGCCCGGTCAGTATTTCCTCGATATCGGCCTTGCCGTTATCGTCGAACAGCGCAGCGGCGACCGGCCCATCCAGTGCGGCATCAAGCTCTTCATCAGTCCACGAAAGACCGACCCCTGAACAAGGAGCGGTTCCCTTATTGTAAACTTGTTCCCCAGCTGCCACAGTCATGCAACCATTCCTTCGGCATCTTCTGGTTTCCGATGTTCTTTCCACCGAAGAATGACCCATCCCACCTTAAAATCATCCGACATGTATTTAATTAATACTGGGCGCAGGGCAGCCCGTATGCAGTGCGCCAACCCTATATTGTTGTGTTCTGTGTAATAATCATAAAAATTCTGCCATTCGCCCCCCAAACGGGCGCCGCCAGTATTTTTCATCGAACGCCTATTTATGCTGTTTCCCAAGTCTGCCAAGTATTAGCCAGTCTCCACAATGCAAAATTAACTTTTTGATTGCATTAAATCACAAAACCACGCCCATCGCGAGATGTAAAGATCGTAGCCGCCAGTGCGGTGTAGGAGCATATCGGTGGCACAATCTCAGAAAATTTGAGCGACCGGTCCAGGTGAGGATCACAATGTTCTGACCACAGCGGTCTCAGGGGGCTGGAGGTTCTCCTGAGTGAGGGCCCGGCGGTTGGACGCTGCCGCGCGGTTCGTTTGAAGTGGAGAAAACATTCTCCCAATCCTGCTCGTGGGGTCGAGGGGACCTCGAAGTCACCTTTGTCGATCGGTACAGGCAGATCCGACGTCATCCTGTGAGTGATCCAGACGGCGATACGTTTGGCTGGCGCTGATCCGGCTCGATGCCGGGAAGCGCCACAAGAATGGGCGATCCAACAGGCCTGATGTTGGCCGGGATGAAACGCCAGGTCGTTTCAATTGGGGCGCCCGCCCCAACGGGCCGGAGGGATGCAACGGGGACGCGCAGCGGG
>PBKC01000091.1 GCA_002721365.1 Rhodospirillaceae bacterium
AGACGTGCAGCCGGTTCGGCGCCGGATAAGGCGTCATCGGCGTGCGCTCGCGCATGCTCTCGACCCCCAGCTCGGCGATCGGCAGCCACCGCTCGATCAGGCGCGTCGTCATTTTCGCCTCCGAATTGTGCGCGGAATTGCGCGCGCACAATTCCTGTCACATTTCCGGCCCGAAATGTCGCGGGCAATGCGCGCGCGCAATTCCGCGCGCAATTCAAACCGCCTCATAGCGCGCCCCCCGCCCATGACCCTGAATGCGCGCCACTCTTTCCTCCTCCAACTGACGCATCAGGCGATGGACCTGGTGTCGGCCCAAATGTGTCAGCGCCCTGACCTCGGCGTTGGTAAGGCCCGACTCGCCCCTCCGTCGACGATCAAGCAGGACCGAATGGACGCGCAGCTTCGCCGCATCCCAGTCGATTCGTCGGTCGCGCTCGGCGAGACCCGCGCCCGCCAGCTTGCGGTGTAGATCCGGCCTCATGGTCCAATAGGTGCCGCGGCCGGTGCCGCCGCGCTCCAGGTAGCCGAACGCCGTCTCCATCTCCGTCAGCAGTCCCCGCGCTTCATCGGCCGACCGCTGGCAAAGACTACCGGCTGTCGCGCTGTCCAGCTCCGGCGCGGACAGCAGCCGGTGGAGAATCAAAAGATGGTCGACGCCGAGCATCCGGCCCGCTCGCGCCTCCTCCTCGACGAAGGCGCGGAAGGGCACGGCGATCTCCTGCCGTCGGAAGCCGACGACAACGGCGCCGCCGCGCTCGACGATCGTCGGCGGTTCCTTGCCCTCCGTCAGCATGGCACGGAACATCCGGCCTATGCCGAGATTGCTGCGGTTGACCAGCCGCAGGCGGACGAGCGCCGCCACCAACGCCGGGTTCCGCGCCGCCGGCGGATGGTGGAGGATGTTCTCCGGCGTGACACCGCCGATGAAGGTCCCCGGATTGGCGATCTCCAGACCGCTGCGGTACTGGCGCACGAGAATCGGCCCGCCCCCGCGGAAGTCGGCGTGGCAGAGGGCGTTCAGCAGTGCTTCGCGCAGGGCGACCTCCGGATAGGCGCGATACTCGAAATGGAACAGGCCCTGCTCGACCGTCGAGATCGGGTTGTCGGCCATGATCCGGTCGACCAGCCGATCCAGGGCGAGGGGAATCGCCTGCCCGCCGTCGGCGCGGTCCTCGTAGTCGGTATCGGAGCGCATCCGGAGGTGTGTCCACAGATAATGCGGGACATGGCGCTCGATCGCCGCTTCGTTGCCGGCCAGCAGGATGCCGGCGCGGAGCAGTCGCCCTTCGCGGAGCAGGTCGAGCGCCCCCAACAGATCGAGGTCCGAGAGTTCGGTCAGGTCGGACGGCGCCCGTTCCGCGCGGGCGACATCGCGCAGCCTTTCCAGCGCCGCGGCGGAAAGCATCGCCTCCGGCCGCCCTTCCACCGGCTCGGCGGTCAAATCGGACTCGCCGGTCTCGACATGCACGCGCCGCCGCATGCTGCCCGTCAGCGGCTTGCACTCCGACCCCATCCTGACCTTACCGGCGCCGCGCGTGTCGGTGTAGGGCGCGAGACCCGCCTGTACCTGCATAACCAATAGACGCCCTGTCCCCTCGGGGACCGGCAACTCCGCGATGTCGGGGATGATCTTCGGATCGGTCGCGTCGTAGACGGCGGCGCCGAGGCGGTCGCGGTCGACATCCTCGGGGACGCCGACGATCGCCGCGGCGCGTCCCACGACCCTGTCACGCACACCGAATACCACGGTTCCGCCGCCACCGTTCGCCATGCAGACCGCCATCTCGATCATCTGCGCCACGGCATCCCTGTGGCTGCGCGTGACCCATTCCTTGAAGTCGAGATCCTGGCCTTCCAGGCTTTCGGCGGGCTCGACCTCCAGTTGATCCAGAAGGGCCGCGATCTCTCGAACCGAATGAGCCAGCATCGTGCAAATTTAGTATCAGACCGCTGATACTAATGCGGCATCGGCGCAAAAGCCGACGTATTTCAAAATGTTGCGGTCGCCGGTTTGGGATGCCACAGCTGTCACGGCCGCCGCCGTCATCATTGCGACGGATCGGTCAGCAGGAAGCGCAACGCGGCGAGCACCCGCCGGGGATTCCTGCGGTGCATCGCCATCCCGAGCCAGTAGGCAGCTTCCTCGCGCTCCATCCGCTCGATGCCGGCAGTGCAGGCGCGCATCCGGTCGCGGCTCTTCATCGGCGCCAGAACCCTGAACAGGAGGCCGAGGCGGAGGGCGGTTTCCTCGTCCAGCCGGTGCCGGCGGGTGTCGTCGAGCGGCAGACCGTCGATACGGATGCCGACCTGGACGAGCTGACGGAGCACGCGATGCTCGATCAGCGACAGATTGCGGCCCGCAAGGCCCGCGACGCGCCGCGGCGCCTTGAGGTAAGGGGTGGCCGGCGAGGGCACCTGCCAGATCTCCAGTGCCATCGTCTGCGGCCCGGTCCGGCGTGCGTCCAGGGCATATTGGGGAAGCGCACGCCCGTCCGGCGGCGCCATCAGGTCGGGAAGAGGGGTCATGCGTCGGCCACCGCCTCGGCCCGTACGAAGACGGCGCCGGTACCGAACCGAGCGAGCTGATCGGCCAGCTTCTCGGGTGCGCTGCCCTGCAAGGGAAGACCGTCAGGGAAGGTCATCGCGAACTCCACCTGCACGTCCGAATCCGCCGCAGCGCGAAGCTGCGGATCGAGGAAATCCTTGACCGGCTTGGCGTCGTCGATCGTGCCGGCGAACTCGATGGTGCATTTGCTGCCCGGTTCGGTCGCATAGTCGCCCTCGATCGCTACCCGCTTTTCCGCGTCGGGTACACCGCCGACGAGGCCGAGCAGCCGGAAGCCATCCTGCGGCTCGTAGATGCGGAGGATCAGGCGCCGGATCGCAGCCACCTTGGCGGCACGCGCCTTCTCCCATACCTGCGCCAGCGCCTCCTTGAGGACGGCCTCGGCAACGAATCCCCCGACGGCGCCAGCGTCGCCGCCCCTCGATCCCGTCGAACTTTGCCCACCGGCGTTGTCCGTGCCGCCGGTCGGCCCTTCCTCCATGCCGCCTCCGGCCGCCGTGGCGCCTTCGCCGGCGCCGGACGCGTCTTTCCCTTGTCCGCTCCCTTCGGGCTCGGGGCGAGGCCACAGATCGTTCTCACGAGCATACGCGGCGGTGTAGACGATCGATTGCTCGTCGATCTGGATCGCGGCGAGCGGATCTCCCCGCCCGCAGAACAGGTCGCCGTTTCGATAGACGTACTCGCCGGTCTCGATGCCGCGGCGAATGCCCTTCCTGAACACGTCGTCGCCGACCAGCATCGGCAACCCGCGGGTCCTTTCGGAACTCGGCACGCAGGGCGGCCGTGGTGATGGAGCCCTTCTTCAAGGGCGTCCGGTCACGAACATAGGTCGGTGAGTCCGGCTCGTCCTCGGGAAGGCGGAGCTTGTTGTTGTCCTGGAGCGCACGCACGACCTGCCGCTGACCGTCTCCCGGCCCTTCGCTGGCGGCCGCGACGTCGATGGCGGTGTGAGCGAGCGGCGCCGTAGCCCGCTCGACCGGTGCTGCCGATGGGTAGAGGACGTGGCGGTAGCCCTGCTGGATCGCCGTCGTCACTTCCGTCTCGGCCTTTCTGAACTGCTCCATCAGCTGATCGCGTTGATGCTCCGCCAACTCGTTCAGATGTTCGGGACGGCGAAGTTCTTCGAGGGCCAGGCGACGGACCATCTTTCGGCGCATCTCATCCTTGCGCGCGTCATCGGCGATCAGGAAGACGAGGTTATTGCGGTTGAGCCGAAGATCGCCGCCGCTGCCCTTGTGACGGAAAATGCGCTCGACCAACGGCGGGATCGATACCGCGTCGGCCGGGATCGACACCGCATCCCACCCCATCACCGCGAGCGTCGGCCGTCCCTCGCCTGCATCGTCGCCGACGTCATAGGCGTCGCCGGGAAAGAAGACGGGCGAGAAGGTCCTACCGGAACCGAAAATGCGCCGAACCCGGTCGTTGAGCTCCGAGCGCACCTCGGCCGGTTCGACATGCCGCTCCTGCTGGCGAATCAACTGGGTGAGATTGGCCTCGGTAAGGAAACGGAGGGGAGCGTGCGGCCGATCGTCGAGATAGGCGGAGCCGGCCACGAAGCGGTCCACAGCATCCTTGACGAAGCCGAGATCGAGCGTCGGACTCGCGATCGCGTAGCGCAATCGGTCCGGCGTCACGCCCTGCAGACTGGAATTGAACGCGAACGAATGCATGAGGATCACGCGCCCGACGTAGGAACCATAAGGCGGCAGCCCCGCATACTGGCCGCCATCCATCTCCTGTGCCATTGCGCCGCCCGAGCCGTCGGCGATGTCGGCGAGGATCGCCGGAACATACTGTCTCAGCCCCATGCGGGTGACGATCTCCTGCCGGATCGGCTCGAAGCCGGGATCGATGTGATGCAGGTGGATCGCATGCGCGTCTTTGGGGTGCGTCTGCCAGAGGAGCGCGGTGGTGCGGGTAAGCAGGCGCAGCATGCCGCGGACCCGCTGGAAGGTGCTGAGGGTTGACGTCTTTTCCTTCAGCGTCTCGATCAGTTCGGGATGAAAGGGGAAACCCTCGACGAAGGCCTCCACACGCTGGCTCATCCCTTCCTGCGGCAGATGTTCGCGGTTGGCCTCCCAGATTCGCCGGTATTCGGCCACGATCTCACCGGCAGCCTCATCGTCGATTGCGGCGAACAGACGCCGGCGCAGGATCTTGACCGTTTCATCCTCTTCCGTCGGGTCGAGAATGGTCGCCTTGCGCGCGGAAATGCTCTCCGCCTCTTCCATCGCATCGGCAATGAACTGATTTTCATCGGCATAGGCATCGGCCGAGGTGCGAGCGCCGGACTGGGTCTTGCCGATAGCGAGGGTGTAGACGAGAGCGGCGTTCGGCGCGCTCTCAACCGCCTTGAACAGGGCCGAGAGAAACGCGACGAGCTGTCTGCCTGCGTCGGTCCGTTCACGGCCCCGCAGCTTGCGGAGATAGATCGCCAGCTCGTCCAGAAGGATCAGCGTCGGCTGGTCGCCGAACAGTTCCGCAATGGTGGCGCTGCCCGGCGCATTGCGCACCCGGTCGCTTTCCGCGAGCTTCGCATAGCCGCCCGGCCCGGCCAGGGCGTAGGCCAGTTCGCCCCACGGGGTGTATGCGCGGATGCCGTCGCCGAGCGGTCGCCCGTTGGACGGGTCGGCGTTCTCGCCGTCGAAGGCCGCGACCCTGACGGGCCCTCCCGGCAACAGTGCCGGGTCGATAAATTCCTCGACGTTGCCGACGCCGGCCATCCCTTGGGCTGCGTGGCTCAACGCGATCAGGGCGTGGGTCTTGCCGCCGCCAAAGCTGGTATCGAGGCGGAAGATCGGTGCGACTTGGTCGGGATGCCCCTGCAAGCGCAGGCATACGTTGCGGAGAAGATCCTTCAGTCCGCGCGTCGGATGGGTATTGGCGAAGAAGCGTGCCGGTTCAGTGTAATCGGCGTGCGCGCGACCTGTCAGAACCTGTGCGAGATCGGCCGCGAAATCGGACTCGGTGATGCTCCCACGGAGAACGTCATCACGCGGCGTACAGACATCGAAAAGCGACGGAAGTCCCATAGGTCCGGCAGTTCCCCCCACTGCTTCCCCTGCGGCCACAGGGCTCTGCCCGTGGTTATACCAGCGGTGGAGGGTTGGGAGCCAGCATGCACGCTGTCAGAGATGCCGAGCCGCGGCGTCTATGGTCCGGTGATCCACAGTCGTAGCCTTCAAGTCATTCACTCGAATCGCGGTTGATCCGCAGGACCCCCTGGCGGGTCAGATCATCTAGCTCCCGTAGAATCAGGTACCTCGCAACCTCTGTAGCGTTGCTGCCGTACCGGCCCATCCTTGCTAATGCTTCCAAACATGCGAACGCATCCGCCGGCAATGTCGGCTCGATCTTCCGTGATTGCTGAGCGTTCTTCGGGCGGCCGACCATCGGCGCACATTACATTTTTATCATCTAATTATCATCTAGTTAGATGATGCTTGACGCCGTTTGATCGCACGCTCATTCTCTCGCCATTGGGTGCTGCCCACAAAAAAGGGCGGCCCGAAGGCCGCCCAAGTTCAGGAAGATTGCCCCTCTATTGCTGGGGCCAACGGCGGGAATGAGCTGACACTCGTTCCCACTTTCCAAGCCGAAAGCGGTGGTAGGCGCGCACAAGAACGCGCGCCGCCGCTCCCACAACGGGAGTAAGCATAGGACTTCTCCTATAGCTGATAGGCAGAATGGGTCTGCCTCCCTCCGACACCTCATGCGTCGCGCCTAGAACGCAGGGCATCACGAGGGCGAGCTACGGCTAGTCGTCTTCTGCACTCCCAGACGCAACATTATGCGGTTCTGGGGCAACGCGCAATGTCAGTCGTTCCTGTTTTGATCGAGCTGCTCTGCCAAGCCTCTCGCCCTGACCAACCTCCGGGATCCGCCGCCGTGGTTGTGCCGCTAGGGCGCAAGAAATGCGATGAAGGCTCTGTCTGATATCGTCTGTGAGCGCTCGTTCGAGCACTTGCGAGACGAGCATCTTCACATGCTCGCCGACAAGGCTCTCAAGGACCTGGAGGAGCTGTTCACTCGTCGTCCTGAAACGGGCGAACTCTATGCGCAGAGATTGCTTGCGATTTGCCTTTGCCAGGGCGCCGCAGAGCATTTTGTCCGAGGGCTGCACGGCATAAAGGATCTCGACGCGTGGGCGTTCTTTCGCCGTCATCCGGCACGCCGTTTTCCACCAAGACGGCGCAGCACAGTAGATTTCGGCCCATCTGAACTAGGCCGAAACCCGTACGATGCTGGTTACGCGGGTCGGCGAGTGGACGTGATGGGCAGAAGCATCGCGGTGGCAGACGGTCAGAACGCTACCGACGCCATTCGATCATGGCTAATTGGCCGGAGGACCTTGAGCGCTCGGCACATCGCCCAGCGGCCTGTGGTCGTCATCCATCCAGCAACAGAGGCAGGGCTGGTGATATGGGATCCGGTATTCGAGGGAACAGCACGGTAAACCTTCTTCACTGTCCCATCGCAGCGCCACCTTCGGACAGTCAGGTCTTCACCTTCGTCTTTTCGCGCTCCACTCGGCGCCAGTACAGCCGCTCCGAAGCCAGGGCAAGCATCATCCCCTCGCGCTTCTTTTCGTCCGGCATGTCGCGGGTGAGCACGAGCCGGCGAAGGTCCCGAGCCCGCTGCAATCCCGATCTCTTCTTCTGCATCGACCTCGCTCCTAGTGAGAGAGAGTGCTTAAGGCATGACGGGCAAGAGTGCACTGCTGACGAAGGCACCCAGTTTGCGATGGAACCGACGGTGCGGACGGACGATGAAGCCCGATTACGCAGTACGGTGTTCGCATCAGCGCCCCCGACTGTGTCAAGTTAGCTCCATCGGGTCGACGTTGCCAATGCACCGGTGCCTACAGGCGCCCTATTGCGCCATCAGCCAGCGGAATAGATCGTCCCGCTGCTCAGGCGTGAGCATGCCCCACATTTTCAGAACCGTCCTCGCGTACTGGGGAACCGGTAGGTCATCCCGCTCCCATCGCCACGCAGTCGTCGGATTGCAGCCGCACAGCCTAGCCATGTCGACCTGGAACAGATCGGTCGCCTCTCGCTCTGCCCTGTAGTTCTCCACGGAAAGCCTCCAATAATAGGAAGGTTTGCCAGAATATCATGCGTGCCGCAGAGAAAAACCAGCTGCGAGCGCGCTGCGCTCTGCGTGCTGCAATTCAACGCGATTCCGCCGCGGAGGCTCTGCGAATTGGGGCAACGGGAATGTGGAGACCAATACGCGCGTACGCGCGCGCGTGCGCGCGAGGCACCTGAAATCTGCAACTCCCTCATGGCGCTCCAGACAAGCGGCGCCTGATGACAGATGCTAACCTTCTGGTGGCCTGCGGACGTTGAGAGATGTTCAGGTTGCCGCAGCTGCGTGGCCCGATGAGAGAGCACCGTCCTGCGACCGATCCATGAAGCCGAGAGAACTCGCTCTGGGCGATGCGAGCCTTCCGACAAGTGCCGCCACCAGTCAGCTCACGAATCGCGTTTCCTGCCAACGCGCTGAGGGACGCTTTCGTCGGCCCGCGAGGGTGAGGGCGACATCGTCTCGGTGGCTTGCATAGCCTCTCGGCAGCACACCGCGTCTGTTCACATCCAGCATCGAACACGGCTGTCTGTGGGCAGTTAGTAGAGAAATAGTAGAGACGCCGGGCCGGCTTGACACCTAACCCCTTGAAAAGATTGGCGTCCCCAGGGGGACTCGAACCCCCGTTTTCGCCGTGAGAGGGCGATGTCCTGGGCCACTAGACGATGGGGACCCGTGGAGAGGCGCTTAGATAACAATGCGCCCCCGCGGGATCAAGAGATTTCCGGCCAGGCAGGAGGAAGAAGTTCGGCAGCGGTTGCACCCCGACTCGGGCCGTGAAAGGATTTTGAAAGATCGGATGTTTAAATAGACGTCGACTCTCTATATTTCGTCCGTACAGCAAGGACGGGCATCGATGGCGATCAAGGGCGCAAAGAGTACGTTCGACACGATCGGCTTCCCGGAGCGGAAGTGGAAGGAAACGAACTACACGACGCGTTATCACGTCTATACGACCCTGCACGACCGTATCGTCGTCCAGGCCGAAACTGCGGCCGAAGCGATCCAGAAGTCCGGCGTGAAAAACCCGGTCAAAGTCGTGCGCGGCCTGTCGTCTTCGGAATGGCGGCTGACCACGATCGCCGCCGGACGTCTGGTGAAGATCGCGGGAGCAGCCGAAGCCGAGCGTGCGGCCGCCGAGGAACGGCGGCGTATCGGCCAGGACGGGGTTATCCGCATGCAGGCGCTGGCCGCGCGCATGGCGAAGGACAAAGCCGCCTCAGGCGTCGTCGTGCCGAATGAGGCGACAACGTTCGAAGAGGTCGCCCCGGCGGCCGGTGAGTCCGCTGCCGACGCCGACCTTCCGGAGTTGCTGGACGACAGCTATACCGAAAGCTGATCCCGGCTCCGCCGAAGTCTCAGCCGGACGCCGCGTGACGGCGGGCGGCGTCCAGCAACGCATCGACCGCGCCGTCCGACGTCTCGAAAGCGGTTACGAACCGCACGACTCCCTCCTCCGCCGGCCAGGGGTGAAATCCAAAGCCGTCGTCGATGAGACCGCCCGTCACGGAATCGGGCAGGACGGCGAAGACTTCATTGGCCTGGACAGGGTAGGCGATTCGGCTGCCGGGCAGCGCCGCCAGCCCCTCCGCCAGACGCTTGGCGGCGCGATTGGCCCGTCCCGCCAGGGTGAGCCACAGACCATCGCGGAGATAGGCTTCGAATTGCGCCGAGACGTATCGCATCTTGCAGAACAACTGGCCGCCGCGTTTGCGCCGGTGGCCGAAGGCCTGCGCCAGTTCGGGCCGGAAGAAGACCACCGCCTCGGCCGCCATGGCCCCGTTCTTGGTCGCGCCGAACGACATCACGTCGACCCCCGCACGCCAGGTAAGGTCCGCCGGCGCGCAGCCCAGCGTCGCCAGCGCGTTGCCGAAACGGGCACCGTCCATATGCACGCCCAGCCCGCGGGCGCGGGCGACTTCGGCCAGCGCCGCCACCTCGTCGGTCGTATAGACCGTGCCGGCTTCCGTCGCCTGGGCGATCGACACCGCCGCCGGCGCCACATGGTGGACGCCGAAGGCGAGGGCATGGTCGACAGCTGCATTCAGCGCCGCCGGCTCGAACTTCCCGTCATGTCCGCCAAGGCCGATCATCTTGGCGCCCGCGGTGAACATCTCGGGGGCCCCGGACTCGTCGATCCCGACATGCGATTCTTCATGGCAATAAACGCCGCCCCAGGGCGGGGTCAAAACGGACAGCGCCAGGGAATTGGCCGCCGTGCCGGTCGCGACCGGAAACACCTGTACCGGGGTTTCGAACAGGTCGGAAAAGATCGCATCGAGCCGTCCGGTGATCGCGTCATTGCCGTACGCCCGCGCGCTGCCGGTATTGGCGTCAACGATGGCGGCCATAATCTCGGGCGCGACGGGCGCTTCATTGTCGCTGCGAAAATTCATCGGCGTTTCCTCGATCGAAGACAGCGGAAGGAGCCATCACATCTTCGGCGAACGGGACGGATACGGCTGCCAGTCGGTGGTTCGAAGCGGTATCGGGCGAAATTGCCGGACGGCGGCATCCAGGACATGTGCCGCGGTCAGGACCGCCTGACCTTGGACAACCGATGTTATCAGCCAGACGAGATCAGGGTCGATGCCCTCGGCGAGGTCGGTGGCGGAGGGCTGGGCGCTGTGATCGGGATGAGAGTGGAAAAGGCCCACGACACGAGTCCCGTCGGCGCGGCTGTTGCGTTGGAGAGCAAGGTGCAGTGCCGGATCGACCTCGAAGCGATGCCTCGGTTCCGCGGCGACGTTACGCGCCGGATGCACGGCGGCCACCGTGATCTCCCCGTTGCCGCGGACCGACCCGACCAGCAACCCGCAGGCTTCCTCGGGATAGGCCGTCTCGGCGGCGTCGACGATCTTCCTGAGGTCTGCCGGATCGATCAGAATCACGGCGCGGGGACGAGCTTGACGGTCCCGAGCGGCTCGCCGGTGCGGAGGTCGACGACGGCGATTCGCTGCCCGTCGCGACTGTCGATCACGGCGATCAGGCGCCCTTCCGTCACATGAGTCGAAACGACGCGACTGTCCGGCGGAACCGGCAGAACGACCTCGCCGAACGCCTGCCCTCCACCGGCATCGGCCCCGGCCATGCCCGACAAGCGGTTGTAGATGGTGACGCCGATGACCACGACACCGGCGACGATCATGACTCCCATGACGATGACGAGAGCCTTCAGTCCCTGCATTCCGACGACCTATCCTTGAACGACAGCACGGGCGACGACCCGGTCCAGCATCATCTGACCGTGGCGCCGGCACAAGCCGGCATGCGCCTCGACCGGTTTCTGGCGGAGTCTTTGCCCGATCTTTCCCGTACGCGCCTCCGTGGCCTGATCGACGCCGGCCGTCTGGAAGGCGAGGCCGGCACGGCCGCCGATCCGGCGGCGAAGACACGGGCGGGGCAGCGCTGGGTGCTGACGGTGCCGCCCGCGGAAGAGCTCAGTCTTGAGCCGCAATCCATACCCCTGGACATTCTGTATGAGGATAACCATCTGATCGTTATCGATAAACCTGCTGGTCTCGTCGTCCACCCCGCGCCGGGCAATCCGGATCGGACGCTAGTCAATGCGCTTCTCGCCCATTGCGGCGACGGATTGACCGGGATCGGCAACGCCCGCCGTCCGGGCATCGTTCACCGACTCGACAAGGATACCAGCGGTGTCATGGTCGCCGCGAAGACGGACGTGGCGCACAAAGGGCTGGTCGCCCAGTTTGCCGCCCACGATATCGACCGCGTCTACCGGGCACTGGCTTGGGGCGTTCCGGTACCGCCGGCCGGCGAGATCACAGGCAATATCGGCCGCAGCCCCGCCGACCGGAAGAAGATGGCGGTGGTCGCGCGCGGTGGAAGGCCGGCGATTACGCGATACCGCGTCGTCGAACGGTTCGGCGAAGCGGCCAGCCTGATCGAATGCCGGCTCCTGACGGGGCGGACCCATCAGATTCGTGTTCACTTGTCCGTGAAGGGTCATCCGCTGATCGGGGATGGGGTATATGGCGTATCACGGAAACGAAAGATGGCCGCTCTGCCGGAAGCGGTGCGGGCCGCCGCGGCTGGATTTCCGCGTCAGGCGCTGCATGCATGCCGGCTTGGTTTTCGCCATCCCGTAACCGGGGAGACCCTGTCGTTCGAGAGCGCGCTTCCGCCTGACATCGCGGCTCTGGCCGCATGTTTCAAGAACATGTGACGGGTGCCCCAATGTTGACCCGATTCCTGCCTCATTCTGGTCTCATTGGGTGTTTTATAGTGGTATTAATGAGCAACAGGCCCGCGAAACGGTGGCAAGGGAATGTCGCCGAATGGTTTCGCCGGGCAAGCGTCGGAGAGTGATGGCAATGGCTATGTCCCAACTCCCCACAGTGGCATCGGAAGGCAGCCTGTCGCGGTACCTGAGCGAGATTCGCCGGTTCCCGATGCTGACCCCGGATGAGGAGTTCATGCTCGCCAAGCGTTGGCAGGAGCATCAGGACTCGGAGGCCGCCCATAAGCTGGTGACGAGCCACCTGCGTCTGGTCGCCAAGATCGCCATGGGCTATCGCGGCTATGGGCTGCCGATCGGCGAGCTGATCTCGGAAGGCAATGTCGGGATGATGCAGGCGGTCAAGCGCTTCGACCCCGACCGCGGCTTCCGTCTCGCTACCTATGCCATGTGGTGGATCCGCGCCGCGATCCAGGAATACATCCTTCATTCCTGGTCGCTGGTGAAAATGGGCACGACCGCGGCGCAGAAGAAGCTGTTTTTCAATCTGCGGCGGCTGAAGGGCCAGCTGCAGGCGATCGACGAAGGCGACCTGTCGCCGGAGAACGTCTCGGAGATCGCGCGCCGCCTGTCGGTGCCGGAAGAAGACGTCATCAACATGAACCGGCGCCTGGCGAGCCAGGACCATTCGCTGAACGCCCCTCTGCGGGCCGAAGGCGAGGGCGAATGGCAGGATTGGCTTGTCGACCAGAGCGAGACCCAGGAAACCCTGTTCGCCGAGCATGAGGAGCTGTCGCAGCGGCGCAACCAGCTTCAGGAAGCGATGAAGGTCCTGAACGACCGCGAGCAGCACATCCTCACCGAGCGCCGGTTGAAGGAGGACCCTTCGACGCTGGAAGAGCTGAGCCAGGAATACGGCATCAGCCGCGAGCGCGTGCGTCAGATCGAGGTTCGCGCCTTCGAGAAGCTGCAGAAAGCGATGCGCGGCGCTCAAGCGATGACGGCGGAGTAGTCGCCCGCCTTTCCTTAGAATGGTGTCCCGGACGCGCCGGAGGACGACGAGAAGCTCCCCTAAGAGTTCGTCGTCCTCCGCGAACGCGGGGGACTCAGGAGCAAGTGAGAGAGCAAGTCCTCAGCCGTCGATGACGCCGCGGCCCCATTCGGCGACGATATTGGCCTGAATGCGTTCGAGCCGACGGCGCTCGACGTCGATCACCGCCGCAACCACGAAGCGAGCGAACAGCGGGCCTATCCATAAAAGAGCCCAGCCACCGGCCGCCGCCATGAACATCACCGCCCACGGCCAAGGCTCCGACAGCACCGCGACCCCGGCCGCGAGGCTGTTGCCGCGATCCCAGACCTGGGGCAGGTAGACCATGCAACCGGCAAGGTTCATCGCCGCAATCGTCAGTCCGGCCAGCCGATAGTCGGAGCGGTCGGTCACCAGAGCCGCCATCGCCGGCAGCATGCCGCCGATCAGCACCACGAGAATCCCCGGCGTGAAAGCCACCATCATCCCGAAAATGATGATGATGCCCATCGTCACGGCCATTGTGGCCCGTGACCGCACCGCCCGCCCACTGCCCGAATCGGTGCTCATATCCCGTCCGTGAAGACGACGGCGGCCGTGGTCAGCACCAGGATCGCCACCGCCAATCCGGTCGCGATGCGCGTGCCGACCGTATTGATCATGCGCTCGCGATAGCCGCGGTCATACGTAATGTAGTGAATGCGCTGCTTGGCCGCGCCATAGCGCCGCTTGGCCGCCTCGAACTCGGCCTCGTCCCGCTTTCTCAGGCCCGGATCGGCTGCAACCTTGAGCAGACGGCTCAGATCGCCGGTCAACGCCACCTGGGTGATACGGTCCTGCATCTGCTTGCGGCGGTCGCGATTCTTGATCTGGTCGACGACCGGGGTCAGCCGCGCCGCGAGCCAGCCGGCCAGATTGGGAACCGTCGGCTGGCCGCGCCGATGATGAACCAGGGCCAACATGGCCACCATCGCCAAGCGTTTCACATGCATGCGCGTGCTCGGCGCCGCGAGCCCCGTCAGCTCATTGCCCGTGGTGAGGTTCAGCCGATTGGCGATGAAGGCGGCGATATGATCGTCCATCGGATCGCCCGCCGGAAGCTGCCTTATGGCGAGCGCGTCCAGGGCCGGCAGCAGATCTTCGACGGCAGCGACCCAGCGGTCGCCGACCAGGGAGCTGCGGCAGGGAAGGTCGGGGTTGAGGTCGTAGAGCGCCCGCTCCAGCCCGAAGCCCGGCAACTGCTGGGCGGCGTTCTTTTCCTGCGCGCGCAGGGTGCCGCGATCGCGGGGTGGTGTCGTGGACCCGCGCAGCGCGTGGTCGTAATAGTCGAGGTGCAGCCCCGACCCGAACAGCGCGGCGAAGGCATCGAGCTTTTCGCGCTTTCCTTCCGCCATCACGGCCGCGAGGCCGGGGCCCGTCCCGTCCCACATCAGGGCAAGGCCGCGGTAGCGGAGCGGTCCGGACGAGTCGAGGCGGAAGATGACTCTGGCCGTCAGTTCCTCGTCGGCAAAACGTGACTGCGCGTCCCGTTCGAGCAGCGCCTGAATATCGAGCGCCGCGCCGCGATGCTCGGGCCTGTGCTTCAGCCAATCGCCGAGGGCATCGCTGCGAATGAGCTTGGCCGCGTCGCGCCAATGATTGGCGAAGGCATGGGCGAGCGCGGCCGGCGTGTCGTGCTGACCGTCGGCGAACTTGAGCGGCGGCAGTTTCGCCCGGCCCGCATTCGGAGTCGGCACCGACGTCCCCGCCAGCCATTTCTCGACATGGGCCCGCCCCCACCGCAATTCGGGCTCGTCCTCCAGGAGGCCGCGCATGAGCTGCATCATCGAGGGTGTCGCCCGCAGCCCGTGGCATAGGACGCGGTACGACCCATCGCGGATCTTTGCGGCGACGATCTGCTCTGGCGGCTGGCCGGCCATCGGATCCGACCCGCGCAGAAGCAGGGCGAGCGTCGCGCCCAAAGCATAGAAATCAACGGCCTTCGATCCTTCGCCCCGGGCCGCCGAGATCGCCTGCCCGCGCTGAATCGTCTCGACCGCCACCGGCTGCATCGCACCCGTCGGCGTCGACAATCCTTCGCCTAGCACGACCGCCGACGGGCGGCCGGCGGAGAAATAGAGGTTGTCCGGGCGGACGCCGCCATGGACGAGGCCCTCGCGATGAAACGCCGAAAGTGCGTCGAGCAACGGTCCGACGACATGCTCGACGACGTCGTTCTCGCTCATCGCCTGCCAGCGATCCGCGTTCGCCGGGGCTACCCGAGCGCCCGCAGGGCGCTCCAGGAACAGGGTGAAACGGCGACCGATCTCAGGCGTGTAGCGCGCTATTCCACTGTCGACCAAGGTCAAGGTCGAGGCCATAGCCCTGCCCTTGAGTCGTACGGTGGCCTTCAGCCGCTGAGGAAGGTCGGGTGTGCACAGCAGGGCGACGAGCGGGCCTCCCTCGCCGCCGGCCGTACGCCATGCCGGGAAAGCATGGGTAACGGCATTATCGCAGACCGCAGCCGGCGTATTGAGGTCGACCATGAAGCGGCCCTGCAGGACAGGGTGTCCGCCATTGGCCGGCGAGTCCGTTGAAGATTCGCGATTCGGAGCCCGGCTCATCCCAGCGATGTCCGATCAAGTTTTCCCCGATGATACCACCGCGACCGAATCATCCGCTCATCGATCGTCGGCCGCACGCTCCGGTTCGCACATCCTGTCAGACGCGCTCGTCCCCGCCGCCGATCGGCTTCCGTATTCGTCGGGTACTGGCGCGTTCTACTCATGTCCAGACAACAATGACGTATCAGTAAGTCGCTTACAGATTAAGAGAAAAAAGATAGAGCGCTTGTGACGAGTGTCACTGAGACGAACAGGATTCGCGGTCATATTGACAGCGTCGAATGCAGGTCGGACGAGGTACAGACGATGGTTTGTCTGGCGAAATACACGTCCTTGCTAGGGGCTCTCGCGATCATCGCCACGATCGCGACTCTCGCAGCGACCTCTGAAGGAAAAGCGGGCGCATCCCCCGTTCAAGCCACGACGACGGCGAAGGGTGCGTCCCCAGCGATGACCGTCCCCACCCAGACGGTCTGGTGGCGGGGTCCCAACCCGTAGGCCGGCACCCCCGGTCTCGGGACCTACCTACCCCCTCCGCCAGGCGGAGCCGGCGAATCCTCCTCCCCGTCGGCTCCGCCTTCGTTTTTCGCGCTCCGAAGCGATTGTCATGGCTTCGTGCTTGCGTCCGGGCCACAGACGCCCTAGCTGATCCGGGTCACGTCACGGCGATGTAAGGAGGAGTCCCACTTGGCGCGCACCATTCCAGACGATCCTGTCCACCCGTTGCTGTCCTACCGTCTGACGATCTGCGGTTTGCGGGAGCTCGACAGCTACTGCGCAGATGGTGTGACCCATGTGCTGTCCATCCTCGATCCCGACTGGCCCGATCCCGAGTCCTTTGCCGCCTACGGGCCGCATGCGCGCGAGATCTTCCATTTCGACGATGTGGTGGAAACCAAAGAGGGCATGGTCGGCCCGGGCATCGCCGACATCGAGCGGCTGCTGCGGTTCGGGGATCGGCTGTCGCAGGAAGACGTCGCCCATCTGCTGGTTCATTGTCATGCTGGTGTGTCGCGGTCGACCGCGGCAGCGGCGATTCTGATGTCGCAGCACAATCCCGGCCGCGAGGCAGAGGCTTTCGCCTACATCGCCCGGATCAGGCCGCGGAGCTGGCCCAACAGCCTGATGGTTCGCATGGCGGACGAACGGCTCGGCCGCGAGGGTGCCCTGATCGAGGGGTTGCGGGAGCATCACCGGCGGGTTGCCCGCGACCACCCGGACCTCGCCGAATTGATCCGCCTTCACGGCCGGGCGCACGAGATCCCGGAAGACCTGCTCGATTGACGCGCAATAGTTTCCCACGCCACTCGTTTGACTTCGCAAAGGGTTGTTGCTAGCGAAGCATGATGCGCGCGGCATGGGCCGATGCGTGGCCTGCCCGGGGGACATCATGACTGATCGCGACACGATTCCCGACCTCCTGTCGGCCGGCGGCGAGGGTGCCGTTGCCATTGCCGCGCCCGATCGGGCGCCGCTCACCTATGGCGGCCTTCGCGCCCATGTCGAAGCCGTGCGCGCCGCGCTGAACGGCATGGGGCTCGGCCGCAACGACCGGGTCGCCATCGTTCTCGACAACGGCCCCGAGATGGCGTCCGCCTTCGTCGCGGTCGGAGCGTCGGCGACCACCGCGCCGCTGAATCCGGCATACCGCGACGAGGAATTCCGCTTCTACCTGTCCGACCTCGGCGCCAAGGCCCTTATCGTCGCGGCGGAGAGCGAATCGCCGGCGGTCGCTGTGGCTGAATCGCTCGGCATGGCCGTCATCCGGCTGGTGGTCGACGATGGCATGGAGGCGGGACGCTTCCGCCTCGAAGGTCCGTCGGGCACGGGCGCGCGGGTCGGTGCGGCCGGCCCAGAGGACATCGCCCTGATCCTCCACACCTCCGGCACGACGTCGCGGCCGAAGATCGTTCCCCTGAGCCAGCGGAACGTCTCCCGCTCCGCGCAGAACATCGCCCGCAGCCTCGCGCTCACCCCGGACGACCGCTGCCTCAACGTCATGCCGCTGTTCCACATCCACGGGCTGATCGCGGCGACGCTGTCGTCGCTTTCGGCGGGTGCGGCGCTGGTCTGCACACCGGGCTTCAACGCCCTCCGCTTCTTCGCCTGGATGGAGGCCTGCAAGCCGACCTGGTACACGGCCGTGCCGACCATGCACCACGCGATCCTGTCGCGGGCCGAGCGCAACAAGGCGATCATCGAAGCCAATCCGCTGCGCTTCATCCGCTCGTCCTCGGCGTCGCTGCCGCCGACGGTGATGGCCGAGCTGGAGGCCACCTTCGGCTGCCCGGTGATCGAGGCCTACGGCATGACCGAGGCCGCCCATCAGATGGCGAGCAACCCGCTGCCGCCGAAGGCGCGGAAGCCGGGGACGGTCGGCGTCGCCGCCGGGCCGGAGGTGCGGATCATGGACGAGGCGGGCAAACTGCTGGACGCTGGCGAGACCGGCGAGGTGGTGATCCGCGGCCCCAACGTCACCGCCGGCTACGAGAACAATCCGACCGCCAACGCCAGCGGCTTCACCGACGGCTGGTTCCGCACCGGCGACCAGGGCGTGATGGACGAGGAGGGCTATCTCACCATCACCGGGCGCCTGAAGGAGATCATCAACCGCGGCGGCGAGAAGGTCTCACCGCGCGAGGTGGACGAGGCGATGCTGGAGCATCCGGCGGTCGCCCAGGCGGTGGCCTTCGCCATTCCGCATCCCAAGCTCGGCGAAGAGGTCGGCGCGGTGGTCGTGCTGCGCGACGGAGCCGAAGCCACGGAGCGCGAAATCAGGGATTTCGTCGCCCGCAAGCTTGCCGACTTCAAGGTGCCGCGCAAAGTGATGTTCGTCGACGAGATCCCGAAGGGCGCCACCGGCAAGCTGCAGCGCATCGGACTCGCGGAGAAGCTGGGGATCGAAGCCTGAGATGAAGATCTGCATCTACGGAGCCGGCGCCGTCGGTGGCTATGTCGGCGCGCGCCTTTGCCTCGCCGGTGAAGCCGAGGTCTCGCTGATCGCCCGCGGACCCCATCTCGCCGCCATGAAGGCGAACGGCCTGAAGCTGATCAGCGAGGGGGAGGAGCACGTCGTCCACCCCTTCTGCACCGACGACCCGGCCGAGGTCGGGCCACAGGACTATGTGCTGGTCACCATGAAGGCTCATTCGGTGCCGGCGGCGGTCGACCGCATGACACCGCTGTTCGGGCCCCATACCGCCGTCATCCCCGGCGTGAACGGGGTGCCGTGGTGGTACTTCCACAAGCTCGAAGGCCCGTGGGAGGGCCACCGGATCGAGATGGTCGATCCCGGCGGCAAGCAATGGGACGTGATCGGACCGGACCGGGTGATCGGCTGCGTCGTCTATCCGGCCGCTTCGATCGTCGAGCCCGGCGTCATCCACCATGCCGACGAGAAGCGCATGCTGCTCGGCGAGCTGGACGGCAGCCGCAGCGAGCGTGTCACGGCCTTGAGCAGGGCGATGATCAATGCCGGGCTGAAGGCACCGGTCCGCCCGAAGATCCGGGACGACGTCTGGGTAAAGCTGTGGGGCAACCTGTCGTTCAATTCGGTCAGCGCCTTGACCGGGGGAACCCTGGAGCAGATCGCCCGCGATCCCGGGGTTCGGGCGGTCGTGCGGGCGATGATGGTCGAAGGTCAGGCGATCGGAGAGAAGCTCGGCGTCAGATTCCCGATCGACGTCGAGGCGCGCATCCAGGGCGCGGAGAACGTCGGTGCCCACAAATCGTCCACCCTGCAGGACCTGGAGGCCGGACGGCCGATGGAGATCGATGCCCTGACCGGCGCGGTCGCGGAAGTCGGTCGGCTGGTCGGCGTCCCGACCCCGACCATCGACATGGTCTACGCGCTGGTCCGTCAACGTGCCGTCACGGCCGGGTGTTACCCGGGGTAGAAACCATTCCGATACGAGGAGCCGCCATGCCTGTCCGCACCGCCCTTCTCGCCCTGACAGTCCTGATCTTCGGAAGCGGCTTCGCAGCCGCCGAGGCCGAGACCACCCCACCCACCGAAGCGCTGGGGATCGCTCTGGAAGGCTATCCCTATCCCTACCCGGTCGCGTTCTTCGAACGCACGGTCCAGGGCGAGGACGTGCGGATGGCCTATATGGACGTCGCGCCCTCCAGCGACTCGCCCCGCAGCACGGTGATGCTGCTGCATGGAAAGAACTTCTTCGGCGCCTATTGGAAGAGCACCATTGCCGCCCTGAGCGACGCCGGCTACCGGGTCGTCGTGCCGGACCAGGTCGGCTTCGGCAAGTCCTCGAAGCCCGACATCCAGTACAGCTTCCACCTTCTGGCCAGCGAGACCAAGGCGCTGCTTGATTCGCTCGGTGTCGAGCGGACCACCGTCGTCGGGCATTCGATGGGCGGCATGCTCGCCACCCGCTTCGCCCTGATGTACCCGGAGACGACCGAGCGCCTGGTGCTCGAGAACCCAATCGGGCTCGAGGACTACTTACGGATCGTCCCTTATGCGCCGGTCGAGGCCGTCTACAAAGGTCTGCTCGGAGCCACCTATGAGGGGATCAAGAGCTATCACCAGCGCTACTACGTCGAATGGAAGCCCGCGTTCGAAGACTACGTCCAGGTCCATTACCGCTGGACGTTGTCCGGCGCCTATCCCCGGCTGGCCTGGAACTCGGCGCTGACCGCCGACATGATCTTCACCCAGCCGGTCGTCCATGAATTCCCCGATGTCGCCGTCCCGACCCTGCTGGTGATCGGGCAGGAGGACCGCACCCGGCCCGGCGCCAACCGTGTGCCGCCCGAGGTGCGGGAGACGATGGGCGACTATCCCGTGCTGGGGAAGAAGGCCGCCGAGGCGATCCCCGGCAGCCGCCTCGTCGAACTGGAGAACGTCGGCCACATTCCGCATCTGGAAGTGCCGGAGCGCCTCCACGAAATCCTGCTCGGCTTCCTCGAAGGAAAGTAGGCGCCCCGCCCACGCCTGTCATGCTCGCGCTCGACACGAGCATCTCCTGCACTGACGGATCCTCGTGTCGCGCACGAGGATGACCAAGGGGGGGGCGGTCATTGCGAGGCGCGAAGCGCCGCGGCAATCCAGAGCGACGGAACCTTCTGGATCGCTTCGCCTCCGGCTGGCAATGACGACCGGGGCTTGACGCCGCCTTATATTTCGATAATTCTCGAAATATGGATATGAATGATGCGGTCAAAGGTCTGGCGGCACTGGCGCAGGAGTCGCGGCTCGGCGTCTTCCGCCTGCTCGTGCGGTGCGGGGCTGAAGGGATGGCCGCGGGCGACATCGCCCGGCATCTCGACATCGCCGCCAACACGCTGTCGACCCATCTCGGTATCCTCGCCAATGCAGGACTGGTGCAGTCCCGGCGCGAGGGTCGGTCGATCATCTACAGCGCCGATTATGACGGAACGCGCCGGCTGCTCGCTTTTCTGATGGAAGACTGCTGCCAGGGGCGTCCGGAAGTCTGCGCGCCGATCCTGGAATCGGTTCTCCCCGGCTGTTGCGGGACGGAAACGCATGGAGGAAACGATGAAGCGTCTGCACATTAACGTCGCCGTCTCCGACCTCGAAAGGTCGATCGGCTTCTACTCGGCGCTGTTCGCTGCGGAACCGACCGTGGTGAAGCCGGACTACGCCAAGTGGATGCTCGAAGACCCACGGGTGAACTTCGCGATCAGCACCCATTCCGCGAAACCCGGCATCGACCATCTGGGTATCCAGGTCGAAGACCTGGACGAGTTGAGGGAAGTGCAGGGGCGGCTGGAGAACGCGGGCGGCCCGCGGTTCGACGAGGGCGCCACCACCTGCTGCTATGCCAAGTCCGAGAAGACCTGGATCGCCGACCCCGAAGGGATCGCCTGGGAGACATTCCTCACCCTCGGCGAAAGTCCGGTCTATGGCCATGAGGCCGACCTCGGCACGGTGCGCGGCGAGAGCACCTGCTGCGGTCCGGCCGTGAAGACCAAAGCCGATTCGGGCTGCTGCTGAAAGGACCCGGACAATGAATCAGGCGCAGGCATATAACGTGCTGTTTCTCTGCACCGGCAATTCGGCGCGGAGCATCATCGCCGAGGCGATCCTCAATCGGGTCGGGCAGGGGCGCTTCAAGGCATTCAGCGCCGGTAGTCAGCCGAAGGGCGAGGTGCACCCGTTCGCGCTCGAGCTTCTCCAGAAGCTCAACTATCCGACCGGCGGACTGCGCTCCAAGTCCTGGGACGAGTTCGCGGCGCCGGACGCGCCGGAGCTCGATTTCGTCTTCACCGTCTGCGACAACGCCGCGCAGGAAGTCTGTCCGGTCTGGCCTGGACAGCCGATGACCGCGCACTGGGGCGTGCCCGACCCCGCAGCCGCGGACGGAACGGTGGCGGAACGCCGTCTGGCCTTCGCGGACACCCATCGCATGCTGCAGAACCGGCTGGGGATCTTCGTCAGCCTGCCGCTGACGTCGCTCGACAAGCTGAGCCTGCAGAAACGGCTCGACGAAATCGGCAGGGCCCGCGGACCCGTAGAACCCGCCTGACCGTCCCATCCGCCCCTTTCGATCCGGGAGAGCGAGCATCGTGACCAGCGACGTCTCACAGGGCGCCGACACCGGCGGAATAGGCGTCTTCGAGAAGTGGCTGTCGCTGTGGGTCGCCCTCTGCATCGGCACCGGGATCATGCTCGGCAACGCCTTGCCCGGCCTCTTCTCGACGCTGGCAGGATGGGAATACGCCTCGGTCAACCTGCCCGTGGCGGTGCTGATCTGGGCGATGGTCTATCCGATGATGGTGAACGTCGACTTCGCCAGCCTGCGCCACATCGGCGACCGGCCGAAGGGCCTGGTGATCACCCTGGTCGTCAACTGGCTGATCAAGCCGTTCACCATGGCCGCGCTCGGCGTATTGTTCTTCGAGATCGTGTTCGCCGACATGATCGAGCCGGCCGACGCGCAGCAATACATCGCCGGATTGATCCTGCTGGGCGCGGCACCCTGCACGGCGATGGTCTTCGTATGGTCGCAGCTCACGCGCGGCGACCCGACCTACACGCTGGTCCAGGTATCGGTGAACGACGCCGTCATGGTGTTCGCCTTCGCCCCCATCGTCGCCTTCCTGCTGGGCGTCACCGACATCGTCGTCCCGTGGGAGACGCTGCTGCTGTCGGTAGGGCTGTATGTCGTCGTACCGCTGGCGGCAGGAATCGTCACAAGGCGGGCGCTCACCGCCCATGCGTCCCGGCGCGAAAGCGGCGAGGCCGCTGTCCACCGCTTCACCGCCGCGGTCAAGCCGGCGTCGGTTCTCGGCCTCCTCCTGACCGTGGTGCTGCTGTTCGGCTTTCAAGGACAGGTGATCGTCGATCAGCCGCTGGTCATCGCCCTGATCGCGGTGCCGCTGCTGATCCAGTCCTACGCGATCTTCGCGATCGCCTACGGAGCGGCGCTCACCTGGCGGCTGCCGTTCTCGGTCGCCGCTCCCTGCGCGCTGATCGGCACGTCGAACTTCTTCGAGCTTGCCGTGGCGGTCGCGGTCAGCCTGTTCGGCCTCGATTCCGGTGCCGCGCTGGCGACCGTGGTCGGCGTGCTGGTCGAGGTCCCGGTGATGCTGTCGCTGGTCGCCTTCGCGAACCGCACCCGCCGGTGGTTCCCTTGACCCGCCGGGCAGCCCGCGCTCAGTAACCGAGCGCGCAGCCGTCCTTGCGGGGGTCCGAGCCGCCGGTGAGGATTCCGCGGTCCCAGTCGATGTGGATCGCCTGACCGCCGCCGAGCGCGCCGGTGGCGCGCTCTGTCCGGTGCCCCAGCGACTCCAGCCCCTCGACCACATTGTCGGACACGCCGTTCTCGACCTTCAGCGTGCCGTCGAACGAGAAGGCGCGCGGGCAGTCCAGCGCTTCCTGGATGTCCATGCCGTGATCGAGCCAGTTGGTCAGGAAGTTCACCTGCCCCACGGGCTGGAAATGGCCGCCCATCACCCCCATCGGCATCACCGCACGGTCGTCCTTCACCAGCATGCCGGGGATGATGGTATGCATCGGCCGTTTGCTCGGGGCGATGCAGTTGGGATGCTCGGGATCGAGCGAGAAGCACTCGCCACGGTTCTGAAGCAGCACGCCGCTCTCTGGCGCGACGAGGCCGCTGCCGAAGGAATGGTAGAGCGAGTTGATGAACGAGATCGCATTGCGATCCCGGTCGACCACCGTCAGGTAGACGGTGTCGGCATGGGCCGGGAACACCGGCGGCGGCAGCTCCGCCATCGCCTTGTCCGGCCGGATGAAAGAGCGGAGCGCGTTGGCGTAGCTCGGCGACAGAAGCTCCTCGACCGGCACCCGCGCCTTGGCCGGGTCGGCGAGATAGGCGTCGCGGTCGCGAAAGGCGAGGCGCGTAGCCTCGGCCAGCAGATGCAGCCGCTCGATCCCCACCGCGTCCAGCGCGCCGAGATCGAAGCCTTCCAGGATATTCAGCATCAGGAGGGCGATGATGCCCTGTCCGTTCGGCGGGCATTCCAGAAGGTCGTAGCCGCGATAGGACGTCCGGATGGGCGTGACGTATTCCGGTTCCGTGGTGGCGAAGTCTTCCAGCGTATGGAGGCCACCCAGGCTTCGGAGATGCTTCACCATGTCCTCGGCGACCGGGCCTTCGTAAAAGGCCTTGGGCCCCTCGGCCGCAATCTTGCGGAGCGTCGCACCAAGCTGAGGGAACTTGACGACATCGCCGATCGCCGGCGCCGTTCCATTCGGCAAATAGATGCGGCGGGTGCCGGGATCGACCGACAGCTTGCCGATATTGGCCGCCCACTCGGTGGCGATGACCTGATGCACCGGACAGCCGTTCTCGGCGAAATTGATCGCCGGCTGCAGAAGCGCGTCGAGGCCGTAGCGGCCGTGATCGGTGGCGAGCCGGTGCCAGGCTGCGATCGCACCGGGAACCGTGACGGCATGTGGCGTCTGGGTTTCGATCCGCTCGATGCCGCGCTCGGCATACCAGTCGGAGGTCGCCGCCGCCGGGGCCCGACCGGACCCGTTCAGCGCGATCACTTCGCCGCTGCCGCCGGGCGAATAGAGGACGAAACAGTCGCCGCCGATCCCCGTCGAATGAGGCTCGATCACGCCCAGGACGGCCGCGGCGGCGATGGCCGCATCGACGGCGTTGCCGCCATCGCGCAGGATGTCGAGCGCGGTAAGGGTCGCGGCCGGATGCGACGTGGCCGCCATGCCGTTCATCGCGTGCACGGGCGACCGACCTGGTCGCTGAAAGTCGCGCAAAATGGCCTCCTTACATGTTTCCCTTCACGGTGCAGCCGTGCCGAACCGACGCCCCAACGGCGAACCGGCCGGGACGTCCGCACGCCCCGCGATCGAGGATTGAATGGGCCCGCGTCTCACACGGCGCCCCGGTGGCTCCCCCCGCGCGTCTTCGGAGCCGACCATTCCGATCAATCTACGCTGCCGTCTTGCCGCGGCGCAACAGGCGGGAGGGGACTCCCACAGGGTTGGCAAGGCAGCGGACGCCGAGCAGTATGCGCGCCTCGTCCATGCGACACATCCTGCGGACAAGGGAGCTTCCGAAAATGACGGCGCGCGTAGCATTGCTGGGCACCGGCCTCATGGGCTTTCCCATGAGCGTCAATCTGCTGAAGAACGGATTCGAGCTGGCGGTCTGGAACCGCACCAAGGACAAGGCGGCACCGCTGGCCGAGCAAGGCGCTCGCGTCGCCGACTCGGCGGCGGATGCGGCGAAGGGCGCCGACGTCGTCATCACCATGCTGGAGAATGGCCCGACCGTCCGCGACGTCCTGTTCGACGGCGGTGTGGCCGCGGTGATGGCCAAGGGCTCGGTCGTTGCCGACATGAGCTCGATTCCGCCGAAGACGGCCAAGGAGCATGCGGAACGTCTGGCCGAAATGGGGATCGGGCATATCGACGCACCGGTGTCGGGCGGTGTACCGGGGGCGGAGAAAGGGACGCTTGCGATCATGGCCGGCGGCGACGCGGAGACCTTCGCGCGCATCGAGACGGTCTTCAAGGCGATGGGGCGGCCGACCCTGGTGGGTCCGGCTGGCGCCGGTCAGCTTTCGAAGCTCGCCAACCAGACGATCGTCGCGGTGACCATCACCGCGGTCGCCGAGGCACTGCTGCTGGCCAGCGTCGGCGGGGCCGACCCGAGCGCGGTCCGTCAGGCGCTGACCGGCGGCTTCGCCGACAGCGTGATCCTGCAGAACCACGGTGGACGCATGATCGAGCGCAACTTCATGCCGGGCGGCCGCTCGTCCGTGCAGCTGAAGGACCTCGACACGATCATCAATACCGCGAACGAACTGGACCTGAAGCTGCCGGCGGTCCAGACGGTCCGCGACCTGTTCGCCGCCCTGGTGGACCACGGCGACGGCGCCGTCGATCACGCCGGCGTGCTGCTGGAAGAAGAAAGGATCAACGCGCCGAAACGGCTGGGCACGAAGGCCGATACGCGGCCCTGAGCAAACAGGGCCGCCGGCACTGCATCCCCTCGAAAGAAGACGCCCCGGTCAATGGCCGGGGCGTTCATCGGCGAAGGGGGAGTTTACTTGCTCGCGGCGGCTGCGGCCGGCTTCGCGACGGTGGAGGTGAACTCGTCCAGGCCTTCCACGAAACGCTTGGCCATGACGGTGGACACTTCCTGCTGCCACTTGGCAGTCATGTCGAAGAGCTCGCGGCTGTCGGCCACGGCCTTCAGGAACGACTTCTTGAACATCTCGACCTGCTTGGTCGTGCGCTCCTCGGGAGTCGGCGCATCGAGCAAGGTCTTGGTCGCCTCGTTCATCTCCTCGACAGCGGACTGGAAGATGGCGGCCTCACGCTTGGCGACAGCCTGGACGCCCTCGGCAACAGCCTGGTTGACCTTGGTGATCGTCTCGAAATTCCGCTGCTGCGAAGCCATCAGGGAATCGACGTCGATACCGGGCATCTTGAACTCGCCGAAAGCCTTGAAGAAATCGGCCGGGGTCTTCATGCCGTTGAGAAGCTTGGTGAAATCCGGGGTGTAGGTAGTCTGGGTCGCCATGGGGTAGTCCTCCTCCGGGCGTTTGTTGCAGTGCACAACGATGCCGGGAATGTGAGGCCGCAAGCCGGCCCTGTCAAGGGTGATTTTGCACTGCAACAAGATTCGCGCGCGGAGAAAAACGGCTTACGTCGGATGAGCTGCCGGCTCCGTATCCGGCGGCGGCGGCGTGTCGGGAGCGCCCTCGCGGCGACGGAACCCGGCGAAGTCTCTGCGGTTGCAAATGCCCATCAGCCGGTCGGCACGTTTCAGGTCGCGATCGAGTGCGGCCATCGTCCTGCCGAGATCCTCGCTGTCGTCGTCCAACCAGACGCGAAGAACATCCAGATAGATCATCGCCAGACCGCGGGTCCGCATCCGCCCGCCGATGCCTTCGCCGCCGATACCCGCCGCCTCCAGCGTCCAGCGCATCGAACGCATGAGCGAAGCGCCGCCGGCGCAGAGCAGCAGCGGGTCGCCGCGTCCGGTCCGGGCGAGCGCGGCAAGGCCGGGCTTGAATGGCTGCAAGGCATCGAAGCGCCGCATCAGGAGATCGAACAGGCGGTCGGGAACCGGCTCGTCCGCCGTATCGGAAGCTGGCGCATCGAGCACGTCTTCGTCCACGAGGCTGCCGAGATCGGCGACGATCGCCTGTCGCGACGTGTAACGGCGATAGAGCTCGGCCAGCGACAGGCCGCATGCGGCGGCTATGTCGGCCAGCCGTGTCTCCATCCATCCCCGCTCCGCCGTCAGGTCGAGAGTCGCGGTAATGATCTGCCGTCGGGCGTCGCTATCCGCTGCCATCGGTCGCTGTCCTCCTGCGCCGTTACCGCCTGAACGGAAACATCCGGGCACGCCGATGGCTCGTCAGCCGCGATACCCGGCTCGCGGTTCCGTCCTCATCCGAAGGAAGATATTGGGCTTGCGAGCCTCGACGAAAAGCGCGGCGGGACCGTCTCAGCCCCCGGACAGGGCACGGCTGCGGTCCGCGGCAGCGGCGACGGCACGCTTCATCAGCGGCGCCAGCCCGTCCGAAGCCATCAGCACTTCGAGAGCGGCAGCGGTCGTCCCTTGCGGACTGGTCACGTTCTCGCGGAGGGTCGTCGCCGACTCCTCGGCCCGCCACGCCAGCTCTCCGGCCCCGGCGACCGTCGCCCGTGCCAGCCGGTCGGCAAGGTCGCGGGGCAGCCCCGCCGCGACACCCGCGTCGGCCAAGCATTCGATCATCCAGAATACATAGGCCGGACCGCTGCCCGAGACGCCCGTCACCGCATCCATCAACGTCTCGTCGTCCAGCCAAGCCATGTCACCGACGGCCGTGAGCAGACGCCCACACAGCGTCTGCTGCTGCTCATCGACATGACGGTTGGCGCAAGCGACGGTCATGCCCCGCCCGATCGACGCCGGGGTGTTCGGCATGGCACGCACAACGGCGGCCTTCCCACCCACGCTGCGCTCGATGTCGGCGACCGTCTTGCCGGCGGCGATCGAGAGTATCAGTGCCCCGCGGTCGGCGAAGCTGCGATAGGCGGGCGCTACCTGGTCCATGAGCTGCGGTTTCACCGCCAGGATAACAGCGTCCGGCATCGGATTGGCCGCCACCGAATCGGCGTCGGCCACCGGCTGCACGCCATGACGTTCCCGTAATATGTCGCAGGTCTCCGACGACGGCTCGACCACCGTTACCCTGTCGGGCGTGACCTCTCCGCGCGCCAACCATCCGGCAAGAAGGGCACCCCCCATCTTGCCGCCGCCAACCAGAATCAGTCGACCAGCCATTACCCTTCCACCCGTTGCGCCGAACGCCGGCTTCGCCGCGGGTTCTCCGCGGCGACCTCCTCCCCGACGTCAGGCCTCGCCCACCGGATCGAGCAGCGCCGCCTCCATAGCCTCTTCGGCGGACTTCCCGCCCCAGATGACGTACTGCATCGCCGGATAATAACGCTCGCATTCCGACAGCGCAGCATCGAGCAGGTCTTCGACCTGCTTCCGCGACGGATCCGTTCCCCGCATCAGCAGGGTATGACGGAACATCGGCCAGCCTTCCTCGGACCACAAGTCGAAATGGCCGATCCACATCCGCTCGTTCACCAGACCGAACAGATGATAGACCTCGGCCCGCTTGTCCTTGGGCACCCGCATGTCGAAGCTGCACGAGAAGTGGAGGACGCCGCCGTCGGCTCGCCACGCGAACCACAGGCGATAGTCGCACCACGCCCCCGCGATCTCGATCGCGAGCTCGTCCTCGGTCGGCCGGTCGCTGGCCCAGCTGTTGGCAAGGACCAGATCCTCGACGAGGTCGAGGGGATTGCTGTCTACGGTGTCCATGACAGAGATAGGGGAGGCTTTCATGACTGGCACTCCTGAGGCTGTGGCGCCAGACCGCCCTGCGCTGGCCGGTATGCCGCTAAGCGCTCCGCATATAGTGGCTCTCTAATGGGTACGAACCACAATTTGTAGGTTGTCAGACGAAAAGCGCCGGTGCAAGCGGGCTCGAGCCAGAACAGGCCCTCAGGCAGGTGATCATCGCGACCCTAGTACGGACCCCCGCCGATCGCCAAGCGCTAATTCCCAACGTTCGGGATCAAGCGTCGCCGGGCGTTTCGGCACCGCCGGCCGCCCCGGTCGACCCCCGCGTGGACGATGTCCGCTTGGTGGTCCGCGCCTTGGTCGAGGACGCCGCAGACTTCTTCTTCGCCGTGCTCGTCCGGCTCTTGGCGGCCGCCTTGGGCGCCGCGCGGCTGCCGGTGGCTTCGAGCGCGGCGATACGCGCCGCGAGAGCCTCGTTCTCCTCGCGCGCCTTCACCGCCATCGCCTGAACCGCCTCGAATTCGTCGCGGCTTACGACATCCATGTTGGCGAGGATCTTTTCGAGCTGATCCCGGATCCTGGTCTCGGCCTCGCCACGCAGGGACGTGAAGGATGACATCGCTCCATTCATCATCCGGGCGAGGTCGTCGAACAAACGGCTTTCCTTCTGCATGTCACATGCTCCCTGCGGTTTGGCGGCCCACCTGCCGAACGGATCTCGACGGCGGACTGTCGCATGCCCTTGTAGCGCTTCGCGCCGACCCCTATAAGACCGGCAGCGTGTCGAGGGCATCATGATCGTGGTTACCGGCGGAGCCGGCTTCATCGGCTCGAATCTCGTTGCCGGCCTGAATGAGCGGGGCATCGACGACGTCGTGGTTTGCGACGTGCTCGGCACCGGTGACAAGTGGCGCAATATCGCCAAGCGCGAAATCGCCGATGTCATCGGCCCGGACAGTCTGTTCGACTATCTCGAAGACCATGACAGCGCCGGCTCCAGCCGCTGGGGCGCCGTAGATGCCGTCTTCCATCTGGGCGCCAATTCCTCGACCACCGAGACGGATGTCGATCGTATCGTCGATCAGAACCTCGCCTACACGTTAAAGTTATGGCGGCACTGCACCGAGCGCAAGGTGCGGCTGATCTACGCATCGTCTGCAGCAACCTACGGCGACGGCAGTCATGGTTTCGACGACGACTCTTCACCCGCGGCCCTGGCCGCCCTGCAGCCGCTCAACCCCTACGGGTGGAGCAAGCACGCCGCCGACCGGCGCCTGACGCGACTCGCCCGCGAAGCCGGCCTGCGTCCGCCGCAATGGGCCGGCCTCAAGTTCTTTAACGTTTATGGGCCGAATGAGTATCACAAGGACGACATGCGGAGCGTCGTCGCCAAGGCCTACGAGCAGATCGTCGAGACAGGACGGGTCCGCCTGTTCCGGTCGCACCGGCCCGATTATACGGATGGCGGTCAGACGCGCGATTTCGTCCATGTCGACGACTGCGTGGCGGTGATGCTGTGGCTTCTCGACCATCCGGAGGTCAATGGCCTCTACAACATGGGGACCGGACAAGGCCGAACCTTCGCGGACCTGGTCGGGGCCACGTTCCGGGCGATGGATCGCGAGCCGGCGATCGACTTCATCGACATGCCCGCCCAGATTCGTGACCGATACCAGTACTTCACCGAAGCGAAGATGGAACGGCTGCGCACCGCCGGCTACGAAGCGCCCTTCCTGTCGCTCGAGGACGGCGTGACCCGCTACGTCCGCAATTTCCTCGCGACCGGCGACCGCTACTTGTGACCCTCGCCCTGGTCTATCCCGACATCAGTCCGATCGCGATCGAGATCGGGCCGTTCGCGATTCGCTGGTACGCGATCGCCTACATCGCCGGGCTGGTTCTGGGTTGGCGCTATGTCCGCCATCTGTGCGGCCGGGTCGCCGACTGGATGACGCGGGTGGAGGTCGATGATCTTCTGCTGTGGACGACGCTGGGCGTGGTGCTGGGCGGGCGTCTCGGCTACGTCCTGTTCTACCGGCCAAGCTATTACCTCTCCAACCCGCTGGAAATCCTGGCGATGTGGGAAGGGGGGATGTCGTTCCACGGCGGGCTGATCGGCGTGATCCTGGCGATGATCCTGTTCGCCCGCGCCCGCGGCCGATCCTTCTGGACGGTCGCCGATCCGGTGGCGTGCGCCACGCCCATCGGGCTGTTCTTCGGGCGTATCGCGAACTTCGTCAACGGCGAGCTCTACGGCCGGATCACCGACTCTCCCCTCGGGATGGTGTTCCCCCATGCCGGGCCGGAGCCCCGCCACCCCAGCCAGCTCTACGAGGCGACCCTCGAAGGCCTGGTCCTGTTCGCCGTGCTGGCGGTGCTGGCCCACCGCACCCGGCTGAGCGAGCGGCGGGGCGCGTTAAGCGGGATGTTCCTGATCGGCTACGGTCTGTCCCGGATCGTCGCCGAGCTGATGCGCCAGCCCGACGACTTCCTGGGCTTCATCGGCTTCGGCCTGACCATGGGCCAGATCCTGTCGGTGCCGATGGTGCTGATGGGGGCGTTGTTCGTGTGGCAGTCCTACCGGCGGCCGGTGGCTTGACGCCGCTGCTGTCCCGTCTCGGGGCACTGATCCGCGCGGAAGGACCGCTCAGCGTCGCGCGCTATATGGCCGAATGCGCGACCCAACCCGGCCACGGCTATTACATGAAGGCCGATCCGTTCGGGTCGGCGGGCGACTTCACCACCGCCCCCGAAATCAGCCAGATGTTCGGGGAGATGGTCGGCCTGTGGTGCGCCCTCGCCTGGCAGATGATGGGTAGCCCGCCGCGGGTGCATCTTGCCGAGCTGGGTCCCGGCCGCGGCACGCTGATGGCCGACCTGCTGCGGGCAACGGCCAGGGTGCCGGGGTTTCGGGAGGCCGCGCACATCCATCTTGTCGAAGTAAGCCCGGTGCTCGCCGAACGGCAGCGTCAGGCGCTTTCCGGCCACGACGTCAGATGGCGTCAGGCATTCGAGACGTTGCCGCAGGATGCGCCGCTTCTGGTCGTCGCGAACGAGTTCTTCGACGCCCTTCCGGTCCACCAGCTGATCCGTGGGGATGACGGCTGGCACGAACGGCTGGTCGACGTCGATCCTGAAGAGCGGGGCCTTCGTTTCGTCGTCGGGCGGGCAGTGACGCCGCTCGCGGCTCTCTTGCAGCCGGCCTGCCGAAACGCCGTGCCGGGTGAGATCGCCGAGATCTGCCCGGCGGGCGTCCGCACCGCCGCCGCCATCGGCAGCCGTCTCGCCGCCCAGGGGGGTGCCGCTTTGATCGTCGATTTCGGCCATGGTGAGAGCGGTTGCGGCGCCAGCCTGCAGGCGGTCCGGCAGCATGGACGGGACGATCCCCTGGCGGCGCCGGGTGAGGCGGACCTCGCCGCTCATGTCGACTTTCCCACCCTGCTCCGCGCTGCAAGCGACTCCGGCGCCCGCGGCTTCGGGCCGATCGGACAGGGCGCGTTCCTCACCCGCATGGGGATCGACCTCCGTGCCCGTCAGCTCGCCAGCGGCAACCCGGCTCACGCCAAGGATATCGCCGAAGCGCGCGACCGCCTGGTCGAGCCGGAGGCGATGGGCAGCTTGTTCAAAGTCATCGCCTTCGTCGCATCCGATATCCCGACGCCGCCGGGCTTCGAAACGACGGAGGTGGCGCAGGCAGCCCCCGATCCGTGTTAGAAACGGCGTCATGATTCGCGGCGACAGCCTGTCCGATGTCCCAGGCCTGAGACACGCGTTCTTCACGCGCGAAGGCGGCGTGTCGGCAGGGCGGTACGACTCCCTTAACTGCGGCTTCGGGTCCGACGATTCCCCCGAAGCGGTCGCCCGGAACCGGGCGCTGGCGATGGAGCGTCTCGGCTTGCCGGCCGAGGCTCTGACCACCGTCTATCAGGTCCACGGCCGCGACGTAGCCATCCTCGACGCCGTTCCCGAGGCCGGGCGCGGACCGCGGGCCGACGCCATGGTGACCAACCGTCCCGGCCTCGCCCTCGGCATCCTCACCGCCGACTGTGCGCCCGTCCTGTTCGCCGATCCCGATGCCGAGGTGATCGGCGCTGCCCATGCGGGATGGCGGGGTGCCGTGGGCGGCGTTCTCGACGCGGTGATCGAAACGATGGTGTCGCTGGGCGCGAACACCGGCGCGATCCATGCCGTGGTCGGCCCGTGCATCGGCGCGACATCCTATGAGGTCGGCCCGGATTTTCCCGCACCCTTCCTTGCGGAAGCGGAAGAGAATTGCCTGTTCTTCCGGCCCGCGCCCCGGAAGGATCATTACCTGTTCGACCTCGGCGGTTATGTCACCGCACGGCTCAAAGGTCTCGGGGTCGGCTCCGTCTCCCATACGGGCGAGGATACCTATGCCGACGACCGGTTCTTCAGCTATCGGCGGACGACGCATCAAGGCGGCGGCGACTATGGCCGGCTGCTGACCGCGATCGCCCTGGAGCCCTGATCCCGTGCCGCACATGATCCTCTTTATCGTCTTCATACTGGTGGGGCTGGTCGCCAGTTGCGCCTTGATCTGATCGTCGGCCGGCGCCTCGCATTCCTGTTTCTTCTGCTCTGCGCCGCCTGCCAGCCGCTGCCGCAGCCGTTCCAGCCCGAGCAGAAATGGGTCGACGGGAACCCGCTGCTGGAGCTTGACGACACCGCGGGCGTGTTCGTGGGTGCGATCGAGAACGCCTCTCCGGCCGTGTCCGGCGCGCTCGGGAGCGCCCTGGTCGCCGCCCTGCTGGACCTGGACATTCCTGCCAGCGTCGAGACTGCCAACAGCCGAAGCTACCTTCTCTATGGCACCGCCTACCCGTCGGAAACGCCGGATGGAGTCCGGTTGGAATGGCAGGTGATCGGTGAGGACGACGTGATCGTCGGCAGCTTCGAGCAACAGGTCGCGGCGGCGCAGTGGCAATCGCCCTCGTCGGCGATGGTCGAGCGTCTGGCGAACGATGCCGCCCCTCGGATCGAAGCGCTGGTCCGTGACGAAAGCGACGCCCCGCCGCCGTTGCCTCCGGTCGTCGTCGAGCCGGTCGCCGGTGCGCCGGGCGACGGCAACGAGGCGCTGACCGCGGCGATGCGGCGCGCCCTGCGAAGGGCCGAAGTGGATGTCGTGGAGACGTTGGCCGAAGGCGCCCTGGTGGTCCTCGGCAGCATTTATCGCGCGCCCGAGGGAGAGGGGATGGAGCGGGTCGAAGTCACCTGGTCGGTGATCCGCCCGGACGGCAGCGAGATCGGCCGCATCGACCAGAGCAATGTCGTCGCCAGCGGCTCCCTGGACGGGCGGTGGGGCCATATCGCCACGGTCATCGCCGATGGAGGCGCCGAAGGCATCATCGCCTTGCTGCAATCGTCGCGCAGCCCGGAGAGTCCGTAGACTTGCCTCGGGTCGCTTGCTAAAGTCCGCGCCGCCGCGCGCGACTACGGATTTCCATCGATAATGAAACTGCTTGCCTGCAACAGCAATCGGCCGGTGGCCGAAGCCATCGCGAATTATTGCGAGCTGCCGCTCACCGACGCGAGCATCCGACGTTTTTCCGATCAGGAGATCTTCGTCGAGATTCACGAGAACGTCCGCGGTCAGGACGTCTTCGTCATTCAATCGACGTCGTATCCGGCGAACGACAACCTGATGGAGCTTCTGGTCACCCTGGATGCGCTGAAACGCGCCTCGGCCAAGCGGGTGACGGCGGTCATTCCCTATTTCGGCTACGCCCGCCAGGACCGGAAGCCGGGACCCCGCACACCGATCTCGGCCAAGCTGGTGGCGAACCTCATCACCGTCTCCGGCGCCGACCGGGTGCTGACCCTTGATCTCCACGCCGGCCAGATCCAGGGCTTCTTCGACATTCCGGTGGACAACCTCTATGCGGCGCCGGTCGTCGAGCGCGACATCAAGGAACATTATGATGGCGACGACCTGATCGTAGTGTCGCCCGACGTGGGCGGCGTGGTCCGGGCCCGCAACGTGGCCAAGCGGATTGACGCCGATCTCGCGATCGTCGATAAGAGGCGCGAACGGGCCGGCGTGTCGGAGGTGATGAATATCATCGGCGACGTGCGCGGGCGCCGCTGCATTCTCGTTGATGACATCGTCGATACGGCGGGCACCCTGTGCAACGCGGCCCAGGCCCTTCGTGACGAAGGGGCGACCAGCGTGGTCGCCTATGTCAGCCACGGTGTGCTGTCGGGCGCCGCGGTGGGGCGCGTGGTGTCGTCGGCGCTCGATGCGCTGGTGATCACCGACAGCATCCAGCCGACGGAGGCAGTGCGCGATGCCAGGAACATTCGTGTCCTGCCGATCGCCCCGCTGATCGCCGAAGCCATGCACCGGATCAGCGAGAACCGCTCGGTTTCGAGCCTGTTCGACTGATCGGGGCGGCGAGAATTTGACATGCGCCGGCAGGGACCGGCGCAACGAATTTGTGTTTCTGTCCGGCGACGGCGTCGGACCGACGGAGGTGGTGACGATGACGGAAGTAATGAACTTGAACGCGGAGGTCCGGGACGGCGCCGGCAAGGGCGTCGCCCGCTCGCTGCGCCGCGCAGGTCGCATTCCCGCCGTGATCTACGGCGAAAAGCAGGATGCGATCTCGATCTCGCTCGACTATCGCGAGCTCGGCAAGGAGTATTTCCGCGGCGGCTTCTTCAGCCGGCTGTGCGACCTGAAGATCGGCAGCGAAACGGTCCGGGTTCTGCCGCGCGACGTGCAGGTGAACCCGGTGACGGATTTCCCCGAGCATGCCGACTTTCAGCGCGTGGGACCCAATTCCCAGGTCCGCGTCGCGGTTCCGGTGCATTTCGTCAATGAGGCCGCATCCCCCGGCCTGAAGCGGGGCGGCGTGCTCGCCGTCGTCCGGCACGAGATCGAGATCGTGTGCCGCGCGGGCGGCATTCCGGAGGCGCTGACCGTCGACCTGACCGGCCTGATGATCGGCGACTCGGTGCATATCAGCAGCATTGCGCTGCCGGACGGCGTTCGTCCGGCCATTTCCGACCGCGACTTCACCGTCGCCACCATCACCGGCGTCGCCGTCGAGAGTGAAGAAGGCGAAGAGGGAGCCGCCACCGACGAGGAGGCCGCCGGCGCCGAGGACGAGGAAGAAGCCGAAGAGAGCGAGTCCGAAGAGTAGAGTCCGGCTGGCGATGCCTCGCCTTGACGCGGGGCACGCAGCACACGCTTCGAGACCCGGTCCGATCCGAATGCCGATTTCCGGTCAGATGACGACATCTGGCCGGAAACCGCTTTAGTCAGGCGGAACGATGCTGTTGTTGGTGGGCCTGGGCAATCCGGGTCCGACTTATGCGGAGAACCGGCACAACATCGGCTTCATGGCCATCGACGCCATCGCGCGGCGCCATGCCCTGCCCCCCTTCCGCAAGCGCTTCAACGGCCTGCTGACGGAAGGGACGATCGATGGTCAGTCCGTCATCCTGCTGAAACCGCAGACATTCATGAACAAGTCCGGTGATTCCGTCGCCGGGCCGGTTCGCTTCTACAAGCTGAAGCCGAAGGATGTGGTGGTCTTCCACGACGATCTCGACCTGCAGCCCGGCAAGATTCGCGTCAAGAGCGGCGGTGGCCACGGAGGCCATAACGGCCTGCGCAGCATCGACAGCCATCTCGGCCGCGACTATCGGCGGGTCAGGCTGGGGATCGGCCATCCGGGCGACAAGGACCGCGTCCACGGTTATGTCCTGCACGACTTCTACCGGGCCGATCGGCCGTGGCTCGACCCCCTGCTCGACGCGATCGCCGAAGCGGCGCCGCTACTGGTCGCCGGCGACGACGGTCGCTTCATGAACAAGGTCGTGACGCTGACCGCACCGCCGAAGCCGGAGCGCCCGGCACCGGCCGGCAAGAACGGGAACGGTGCCCCGCCCTCGAACTCCTGAGGGCTACCGATAAGTTTGCGCGTTGGTTTGCGCCCACCCGGGCGCACAACGGTCCAGGAGAAAGACGACGCAATGGGATTTCGCTGCGGAATTGTCGGCCTGCCCAATGTCGGCAAATCGACTCTGTTCAACGCCCTGACCAACACCGCCGCCGCCGCGGCCGAGAACTACCCGTTTTGCACGATCGAGCCCAACCTGGGCCGCGTTCAGGTTCCGGACCCGCGGCTGGACAAGCTGGCCGAACTGGCCAAGTCGCAGCGCATCATTCCGGCGCAAATGGAGTTCGTCGACATCGCCGGACTGGTGCGGGGCGCCAGCAAGGGGGAGGGCCTCGGCAACCAGTTCCTCGCCCATATCCGCGAGGTCGACGCCATCGTCCACGTCCTGCGCTGCTTCGAGGACGACGACATCGTCCACGTCGAGGGGCGGGTCGATCCGATCGCCGACGCCGAAACGATCGAAACCGAGCTGATGCTGGCCGACCTCGAAAGCCTCGAGAGGCGGGTCGAGGCCGCGACCAAGCGAGCCCGCGGCGGCGACAAGGAAGCGAAGGCGGCACTGGCGCAGATGGAACCGGCCCTTGCGGCGCTCAAGGACGGCAGGCCGGCGCGCACGGCAGCAGTCCCGGAAGGAAGCGGTGCCCAGTTCGCCGCCCTGGGCCTGCTGACGTCGAAGCCCGTCCTTTACGTCTGCAATGTGGAAGAGGGGTCCGCGGGCGAAGGAAATTCTCTCAGCCAACGCGTCGCGGAGAAGGCGGCGGCCGAAGGGGCCGAGCATGTCGTCATCTCCGCCGCGATCGAGGCCGAAGTGGCGATGCTGTCCGACCGGGCCGAACGGCGGGATTTCCTGGAATCGCTGGGCCTCGAGGAGGCCGGGCTCGACCGTCTGATCCACGCCGGTTACCGGCTTCTCGGCCTTATCACCTTCTTCACGATCGGCCCCAAGGAGGCCCGCGCCTGGACGATCCGCGCCGGCACCAAGGCCGCCCAGGCAGCCGGCGTCATCCACACCGATTTCGAGCGCGGCTTCATCTGCGCCGAGACGATCGCCTATGACGACTATGTCGCGCTACGCAGCGAACAAGCCGCCAAGGACGCCGGGAAAATGCGGCTGGAAGGTCGCGACTATGTCGTCCGCGACGGCGACGTGTTCCACTTCCGCTTCAACGTGTGATGGCGTAAGGGAGGCCCGAGCGGCGTCCCAGCGCCGCGTCCCGTCACCGGGAGCGACATCAAGGGAGGATGAGATGGGCGAGACCATTAAGCTTCGCGCCGCCGACGATCACGAACTCGACGCCTACCGCGCACCGGCATCCGGACGCCCCCGCTGCGGACTCGTCGTCGTGCAGGAGATTTTCGGGGTCAACAGCCACATCCGCAGCGTCGCAGACGGCTTTGCCGCCGAGGGATACGAAGTTCTCGCCCCGGCCCTGTTCGACCGCGTCGAGCGTGGCGCCGACCTGACCTACGAAGAACCCGACCGCACCCATGGTCGCGAGCTCAAGGCCAAGGTTCAGGACCACGAAGCGCTGATGGACATCCAGGCGGCGATCACCGATCTCAGGGCCCGCGACGGCATCTACGACGTCGGCGTCGTCGGATATTGCTGGGGCGGTCTGCTCGCCTGGCTGTCGGCGACCCGCATGTTCGGGGTCAGTGTCGCCGTGGGCTACTATGGCGGCGGAATCGCCAAGGCGCTGGACAAGAACCCGCGCTGCCCGGTGATGCTCCATTTCGGAGAGAAGGACACGATGATCCCCATGGAGGATGTCGAGCAGGTCCGTGCGGCGTTCCCGGATATCCCGATCCACGTCTATCCCGCAGGCCACGGCTTCAACTGCGACGACCGCGCCAGCTATGATGCCGAGAGCGCAGCGCTGGCGCGCGATCGGACGCTGAAGTTCCTCGCCGAACATATGGGTTGACCCACCCCCGCCGCGTTGCCGGCCGGGCAGGCGCTATGCCAGAGTTGAACGAAATGACTTCAAGGGAGCCGTCATGCTGAAAACGATCACCGCCGCCGCCGTTCTGCTGTTCGCGTCCCAGGCCGTCGCTGCCGATCTCAAGATCGAGGACCTGGAAGTCGGGACCGGTGCAACCGCGACCCCGGGTTCGACGGTCACCGTCGACTACACCGGCTGGCTGGAGGACGGCACCAAGTTCGACAGCTCTCTCGACCGCAACGACCCCTTCACCTTCCAGCTCGGCGCCGGCCGCGTCATCAAGGGCTGGGATCAGGGTATCGAAGGCATGAAGGAAGGCGGCGTCCGCAAGCTGACGATCCCGCCGGAGATGGCTTACGGCAATCGCGCGGTGGGCGGCGGTCTGATCCCCGCGAACTCGACCCTGATCTTCGAGGTCGAGCTTCACGACGTCGACAAGTAGCCCGAGGGGACGACGCGCATGGCCAGCGACAAGGTCATAGGCATCATCGGCGGCAGCGGCCTCTACGATCTGGAAGGCCTGACCGACACCCGGTGGCAAAAGGTCGAATCGCCCTTCGGCGAGCCATCGGATGAATTCCTGTTCGGCACGCTGGACGGCCAGGACGTCGTCTTCGTTCCCCGTCACGGCCGCGGCCATCGGCTGCCGCCGGGCGGGATCAACTATCGCGCCAATATCGATGCCCTGAAACGCTGCGGCGTCACCCATGTCCTGTCGATCGGCGCGGTCGGGTCGCTGCAGGAGATGCTGCCGCCCGGCACCTTCGTCATCGTCGACCAGTTCGTCGACCGGACCTTCGCGCGGGAGAAGAGCTTCTTCGGCACCGGCCTCGTCGCCCATGTATCGATGGCCAAGCCCACCTGCGACCGCCTGAGCGAGATCGTCGGCGACGCCGCCAAGGCGCTGGGGCTGCCGTCGGTGGTCGGCGGCACCTATCTGGCGATGGAAGGGCCACAGTTCTCGACCTTGGCGGAGTCCGAGCTCTACCGGTCCTGGGGCTGCGACGTCATCGGCATGACCGGGATGCCGGAAGCCAAGCTCGCCCGCGAGGCCGAGATGCACTACGCCAGCGTGGCCATGGTCACCGACTACGACTGCTGGCATCCCAATCACGAGGCGGTGTCGGTCGAATCGGTGATCGCGGTCCTGCTGGCCAATGCCGAGCATGGCCGGCAGCTCGTGAAGAAGGTCGTACCGATGATCGCGGCCGAAATGGACGGTGACTACCAGGGCTGCAGCACCGCCCTCGACGCCGCCCTGATCACCGCCCCGGAAGCCCGCGATCCGGCGCTGCTGGCAAAGCTCGACGCCGTCGCCGGGCGCGTGCTGACCAAGACGGGGCCATCCTGACGGCACCGACAACAAGGTCCGAAGATGGCGGGGCGACGGCGTTCGGCCCCGGCTTCCTGCGGATGTTCGCGCCCGGGCACCTGACGCTCGGGATCATGTCGCCGATCCAGAACTACGGCTTCGACTATCCGGCCCTCCAGGGGCAGGAGACAATGGTCGCGATGGCGGAGCGGGCGGGGTTCGCGGCGGTCTGGGTCCGCGACGTGCCGCTGCACGACCCCGCCTTCGGCGATGTCGGCCAGATGTACGATCCCTGGGTCTATCTCGGCTGGCTCGCGGCGCATACCGAGCGCATCGCCCTTGCGACGGGCAGCGTCATCCTGCCGCTCCGACACCCGATCGACGTCGCCAAGGCCGCGGCGTCCGCCGACCAGCTTTCAGGCGGACGTCTGGTCATGGGTATCGCCACCGGCGATCGCCCGGTGGAATTTCCGGCCTATGGTCAACCGCACCATCGCCGGGACACCGCCTTCCGCGACCGTCTGGAATTCATTCGCCGACTGCTCACCGAACGTGTCCCGGCGATCGACACCGAGATCGGTCGCATGCATGGCTCCGATCTCGTGCCGAAGCCGATCGCCGGCCGCATTCCGATGCTGGTCACCGGCCATTCCGGCCAGACGATGGACTGGATCGCCGAGCATGGCGACGGTTGGCTCACCTATATGCGCCCGCCCAGCCAGCAGCGGGAAATCGTCCAAAGCTGGCAGCGTGCCCTCGCGGCATCCACCGACGGAGAGCCGCCGTTCAAACCGTTCGGTCAAGGGCTTCACATCGACCTGACCGAGGATCCCGAAACCCTGGCCTCGCCGATCCACAACGGCTATCGGCTCGGTCGCCATCAGCTGGTCGCCCTGCTCGACACCCTGGCCGCCATGGGGGTGAACCACGTGATCCTGGTCCTTCGCTTCGGCCATCGCGAGGCCGCGGACGTCATCGCCGAACTGGCCGAGCACGTCCTTCCCCTGTTTCCGCCGATCGAGACCTGAGGCGGTTGAACAGGGAGCAGCCCTGGCGACCTCTCGAAAAGCAAAGAGCCGCGGCCCAGGGGACCGCGGCTCTCGCGTCTTCGAGCAGCGCTCAGATCAGTGGGCGTCGGCCCACACCTTGCGCTTGGTCGCGTAAAGGAGACCGGTGAGAACCAGCAGGAACAGGATCGCCGCGACGCCTGTCGCCTTGCGATGCTCGAGCTTCGGTTCCGCAGCCCAGGCCAGGAAGGTGACCACATCGTGGGCGAGCTGTTCCTTGGTCGCCTCGGGACCATGCTCATATTCGACGCCGCCGTCGAACAGGGTTTGGGGCATGGCGATGGCATGGCCGGGGAAGTAGAGGTTGTAGTAGGTCCCCGGCGTCATCTCGACTTCTTCCGGCGCGTCGACATAGCCGACGAGCAAGCCGTACATGTAGTTGGCGCCGTTCTCACGGGCCTTGTACATCAGCGACAGGTCGGGCGGTGCGACGCCGTTGGCCGCCGCCGCCGCCTTATCGTTGGGATAGGGCGAAACGAACGGATCGCGACCCTCGGCCGGACGGGTGTACATCTCGCCATTGCCGTCCGGGCCGTCCTCGACCTCGAACTGAGCGGCATACGCCGCCACCTGCTCTTCGTTGTAACCAAGCGCGCGCAGGTCGCGGTAGTGGACGTATTTCAGCGAATGGCAGGCCGCGCAGACCTCTGTGTAAACCTGCAAGCCCCGCTGCGCCGCGGCCTTGTCGAAGCGGCCGAAGATGCCCTCGAACGACCAGTGCTGCTCCGGCGGCTCCATCGCCTCGGTGGCTGCGAGCGCGGGAACCGCGGCAGCCGCGAACATCAGCCCGGCCAGAGCGGCGGCACGCAGGATCATTCTTGTGGCGACAGCCATCACGCGTCCCCCTTGGCCGTGGCGGTGCTCTCACCGCCCTTCAGAACCGGCTCGCTGATGCTTGCCGGCAGCGGTCTCGGTTTCTCGAACCGTCCGATCAGGGGCATCAGCACCAGGAAGTGCAGGAAGTAGTAGGCCGTGGCGAGACGGCCGATCAGAATGAAGGCACCCTCCGGCGGGTTGGCGCCGACCCAGCCCAGCACCAGCGCGTCGATCACCAGCAGCCAGTAGACCTGCTTGTAGATCGGCCGGAACTTGGCGCTGCGCACCTTCGACGTGTCGAGGATCGGCAGCAGGAACAGGACCACGACCGCCGCGAACATCAGCACCACGCCGCCCAGCTTGTCGGGAACCGCGCGCAGGATCGCGTAGAACGGCAGGAAGTACCATTCGGGCACGATATGCGGCGGCGTCACCAGCGGGTTGGCCGGCGTGTAGTTGTCGGGGTGGCCCAGATAGTTCGGGGCGAAGAACACCACCGCCAGGAACACGATCATGAACACGCCCACGCCGAACATGTCCTTGACGGTGTAGTAGGGGTGGAACGGCAGGCTGTCCTGCGGCCCCTTGCGGTCGATGCCGAGCGGATTGTTCGAGCCGTGCTGATGCAGCGCCCAGAGGTGCAGCATGACCACGCCGACGATCACGAACGGCAGCAGGTAATGCAGGCTGAAGAAGCGCTTCAGCGTCGGGTTGCCGACGGCGAACCCGCCCCACAGCCACTGCACGATGGTTTCGCCGATGCCGGGGATCGCCGAGAACAGGTTGGTGATCACCGTCGCGCCCCAGAAGCTCATCTGGCCCCAGGGAAGCACATAGCCCATGAAAGCGGTCGCCATCATCAGCAGGAGGATGATGACACCGAGGCCCCACAGGACCTCACGCGGGCTCTTGTACGAGCCGTAATAGAGGCCGCGGAAGATGTGGATGTAGACCACGACGAAGAAGGCGGAGGCGCCATTGGCGTGGACGTAGCGGAGCAGCCAGCCGTAGTTCACGTCGCGCATGATGTATTCGACGCTGCCGAACGCGAGATCCGCATGCGGCGTGTAGTGCATCGCCAGCACGATACCGGTGACGATCTGGATGACCAGAACGATCCCGGCGAGCGAGCCGAAATTCCACCAGTAGCTCAGATTGCGCGGGGTGGGATAGACGACGAGGCTGTGGTTGGCGAAGGTGAAGATCGGCAGACGATGGTCGATCCACTTGACGACGTTGGACCCGGTTGATGTCGACATGTCTCGGTGTCCCTCAGCCAATTCGGATCGTTGTGTCGTCGAGGAACTGGTAAGGCGGCACGGCCAGATTCAGCGGCGCCGGTCCCTTACGGATGCGTCCCGACTTGTCGTAGTGCGACCCATGGCACGGACAGAACCAACCGTGATAGTCGCCCTGATAGCCGAGCGGGATGCAGCCGAGATGGGTGCAGATACCGACGACGATCAGCCATTCCGGCTTGATCACCCGCGCCGAATCGGGCTGCGGATCGCGGAGATCCTCCCAGTCGGCGTTTTCGGCGTCGGAAATCTCGGCTTCCGTGCGATGGCGGACGAAGACCGGCTTGCCCCGCCACAT
>PBKC01000092.1 GCA_002721365.1 Rhodospirillaceae bacterium
ATCCGGATCGAGGAAGCGCAGACCCCCATCCGCGAGGACGTGAAGGCCGTGTGCGAACTGCTCGGGCTCGACCCGCTCTACCTCGCCAATGAAGGCAAGGTGGTGATCGTCGTCCCGCCGGACGAAGAGGACGCAGCCCTCGCGGCGCTCCGCGCCCACCCCCTCGGCGCGAATGCCGCCTCCATCGGAAAGATCGGCGATGGAGAAGCGGGCCGCGTCACCATGCGCACCCGGTTCGGCGGCGAGCGCATCGTCGACATGCTGGTCGGCGACCAGCTGCCGCGGATCTGCTGAGGAAACCCATGCACGAGCTGGCGGTCGCACGAGACATCGTCTCGATGGTCGAGGAGGTCGCGGCGGGCCGGCCGGTCCAGCGGGTCAATGTCGAGATCGGGCAGGAGTCGTGCGTTTCGCCGGACGCCCTGGCGTTCTGTTTCGATATCGCCGCCGAAGGGGGTGCCGCCGCCGCAGCGTCCCTGGAGATCGCCCGGACTCCCGGCGACGCCCTCACCCTCAAGAGCATCGAACTGGAGGAGACGGTCTGATGTGCGGCCATTGCGGATGCGGAAGCGACCAGCCGGTCACGGTCATCGACCTGCAGGCGGAGACCAGCCACGGCCAATCCCAAAGCCATGCGCACGAGCATCACCACCATCATGACCACGGTGGAGAACACCACCACACCCATGTCCGTTCGGAATCCACGGTCGTGGAGCTCAACGCCCGCATCCTCGCCAAGAACGATGCCCTGGCAGCGCGGAACCGAAGCTGGTTCGCCGGGCGGGAGATCCTGGCACTCAACCTGATGAGCGCTCCCGGCGCGGGCAAGACGGCACTGTTAGAGCGGACCCTGGCCGATTTGAACGAGGACATGGCGCTGTCGGTGATCGAGGGCGATCAGGCCGGCATCCGCGATGCCGAACGCATCCGCGCGGCCGGGACGCCGGTCGTTCAGGTGAATACCGGAACCGGCTGCCATCTCGATGCCGCCATGGTCGCCGAAGGACTGGCGACGCTGAAGCCCACCTTCGGATCGGTGCTCTTCATCGAGAACGTCGGCAACCTGGTCTGCCCGGCGCTGTTCGACCTCGGCGAGCGCCGCCGCGTGGCCATCCTTTCGGTGACCGAGGGCGACGACAAGCCGATCAAATACCCGCACATGTTCCGGGCGGCCGATCTGCTGCTGCTGAATAAGATCGACCTTCTGGAGCATGTCGATTTCGACGCCGACCGCGCCGAAGCCAATGCCCGCGAGGTATCGCCGGACATCCAGGTGATCCGCGTATCCGCCAAGACCGGCGCGGGCTTCGCCGCCTGGTACGATTGGCTGACCCGCGAGCACGCGCTGCTGCGCGATGCGGCGCTCCCCTGACCACCTCGCAGGCCGGTATCGACGCAAGGACCCAGCCGGCAGCCGCCAGGCTCTCGCAAGAGCTACCTCCTCAGAACCAGCTTTGTCGACCGGGAGTCGGGCGTCCGGTTAACGCAAGTTAACGACCCTGAAACCGAACTGCCGTGACACTGAGCAACGTCGTTTTTTGCGGTCACCGTTGGGCCGCAGGAGAGAACGTATGGTCCAGTTGAAGAGGCTGTTCGAGGTCACAGTCGCCCATGCCCCCGACTCTCCGACCGGCAGTCGCGTGTGGCTGGTTCTCGCGGACCATACGGACGAGGCCACGTCCCTGATCTCTCCCGCCGACAGCATTCAGCATGTGGAAGTCCAGCCCGGCCTTCTTGCCGCACGAGGACCGAGCCGCGTGATCGGGTGGACGATCGACCGCAGCGCCGAGCTCGCCAATCTCTAAGGTTTCCGGCTACCTGTTGCCCGTCGATGCCGGTCCGTCGCTGTTTCCCCTACCTCGCCGCGAGGGACCGGATGATTCATTTACGGACGATTGGTTTTTTCGCAAGACAGCGGACAGCCGTGCGGCAATCTCCGTCTGTGTGATGTGCAAAGCGGCCTCGATAGCCCGGTTCGAATCGCAGGCCAAGACACGCTGGACGACTTGCCATTCCTGATCGCTCAACCGGTAGCGCGCCGCAGAGCGGGGCCGAGTTCCCGACTTGGCGGCTCCCTCCATCGCCCCTACGTCGGGCGAATGCGGTGGCGGACATGGATTTGGACCGCGTCCCACCAAGCCGTCACCTCAACGCATTAGGGGACGGCGTCACCCCACTGCGCCATCCAGCCCCACGGCTTTCCGGATTGCAGCGGCCGTCTCGCAATCGAAATCGCAGATATCCACCAGCCGGTCCGGGTCGAGTACGTGAAGGTTCCGCCCGTGCAGGCGGATAATGCCTTCAGCGCGCAGGTTGCCGAGAATCCGACATACATGAACGCTGGTCAGTCCGAGCAAATCGGCGATGTGCTCTTGCGTCAACGGCATGGGTATCGACGATCCCAGCGCTGACTCGCTGCGCTCCCGGACACGGCAATAGAGGTCGATTAGGAAGTACGCAATGCGCTGACGCGCCGAGTGCCGCCCCAGACTTGCGATCCGCTGGTCGGCCCGCACAGCCTGCTCCTGGAGCAGTTCGCCGTAACGCACAGCCATCTCCGGGAACCTCGCCACCAGGTCGACCCGTGAGCGGCACGGAAGAATGCAAAGACGGGTCGTCGTCAGCGCTTGTACGGCGCAATGAGCGATCCCCGGACTCAGCCAGCTTCCGACGATGTCGCCAGGCAGCATCACCTGAAGGATTTGTCGGCGACCGTCTTCGAACAGTGTGTAGGAGAAAAGCAAGCCATCGAGAATCGTGTAGAGCCAGCTCAGTTCGTCTCCTTCCCAAAACAGGTCCACGCCCGGCGCCAATTCAATCTCGCCGTGGACTTCATCAAGCTCGGAGCAAGAGTCCGCATGTAAAGGCGTACACAGGGACCTGGAGGCAACGGGGCAGGCTGAACAGGAGGTCTTCGTCTTGCAGTCTGCCGCCTCCAACCTGGGACCGGCGACGTGAGCCCGAGAAGGTAAAAAATGCGCGGGCCCTGAGAGCGCGGATACTTTCAGGCGGTCTGCGTTCGGGAGCGTCCCGTACGCCATCGCGACATCCTCCGCTGCGCAGCTTTGAACATTTAAGCCTCTAAACCAGTCTCATCCGTAAAAAAATGGGGGAAAATACCCATTGGAATTCGCGGACACTCAAACCACAGTCGGAGACGCCTTAGTCGTGAGCCTCGGCCTCTAGTCCCACGAGAACGTTGAGTCATGGCCGGCCTATAGAAACAGTCTGCCGTATGGGTCGGAGTGGCCGGTCACTATCTGGAAATGTCGATCAAAGACATTATCAGAGCTAGCAATGCTTGCAGCATTGCGCAGTCAGGTTATTTTTAGTGTTGAAAATCAGTGAACAAAATTTCGGTGCGTTTTTTGACCGAAGATCTTCTATGCTCAAGCTCTTCATGAATAATTTTGGGAAAGACAAACGAGAATTTTGCCCCCAAAGAAAAAGTTCCTTCAGCCGTCGCAAGCGCGGATGCCGACAAGGAAAAGCTGAAGGCGTCCACCGGCCCCTTCCCTGCGATGCGGAGCGCTTGCGGCATAACGCTCACAGCCCGCGCTATCGGATTCCGGAGACGAGAAGACTTTCGATGCATTTTCCGGACCCCACGGACGCTCGGCCGTGACGACGGAGATCAGTGCCTGCCTCACATCGAGGTATTTTAATACCGCTGACGCTCGCTGCGCCGTTGCCCGAGAGAGTGCGGAGATCCAGCTTGGCTGACCAAGACCTGTCCGTCGTCAATGCTCGGCTTGAAAGCAGGGTCGAGGCGCTGGAAGCCGCACGCGAGAACCTGGATGACCTGCTGAACGCCGCGGGAATCCCGATCCTCGCGCTGGATATGAACCTCAACATCAGATGGTTCACGCCGGCCATCGAAGCATTGATAGAGCTGACGCCCAGTGACATCGGGCAACCGGCTGCCGGATTTGCGCGCAAGTTCGACGACGCCCGTTTCCTCGATGACGCCCGCGCCGTCCTGCAGGGACATCCTCCCCTCGAGCAGGAGGTCCAAGGCGAAGGCAACCGTTGGTATATGCGCCGAACCGTGCCGATCCACACACGTGACGGTTATGCGAGCGGCTTGGTTACGACCTTCGTCGACACCACCAGGCGCCACGAAGCCTTTGACGAACTGCACCGTATTCTCGAAGCCGCACCAGACCCGACAGTCGTCATCGACATCTCTGGGCGGATCGAGAGAGCGAACGCCGAACTGTTGCGCGTGTTCGGCTATTCGGCGAAGGAACTCATCGGCCGGCCGGTCGAGACCTTGATGCCCGAACGCTTTCGCCGGAAGCACCGCACGAATGTGCGGGGTTTCTTCGCGTCACCACAGGCGCGGCCCATGGGCGAGGGCCTCACTCTGTTTGCCATCACCAAGGACGGACGAGAGTTCCCGATAGACGTCAAATTGTCGCCGACGCATATCGATGAGCATTTCGTGACGATCGGCGCCATACGCGACATCACGAAACAGAAGGGCCTCGAAGACCGCCTTCACGGGAATCAGCGGATCCTCGAACGCCGGGTCGCGGAGCGTACGGTTGAGCTTCAGCGTCTGCAGACCGAGCTGCACCGCGCGATGCGGCTTGCCGAACTCGGCGAGCTGACGACCGGAATAGCCCATGAGATCACGCAGCCGCTGACCGCGATCAGATCCTACATGGAAGCCTGCCAGACGCTTCTCGCCATGGACGACTTCGCCAGTGCGAAAGACCTGGGACGGAAGGCGCTGGACCAGGCACGCCGGGCGATCGACATCATCCAGAACATCCGGGCGATGGCGGTCGCGACGGAAAACCGACGGTCCGCGCAGGACATCAACGGCTTGGTCAACGACGCCACGCTGCTGATGATCGCGGGAGCGCGGGACCGCCAGATAGAAATGGAGCTCAGTCCGGCACCGGGCTTGCCGCTGGTCGTCGCCGATCGGGTTCAGATTCAGCAGGTCCTGCTCAACGTCCTTCGCAACGCCATCGACTCCGTTTCAGAGGTGTCCCGTCGCCGCATCATGGTCGAAACCCGGCGCGGAAACGACAGCATGGTCGAGATCGCCGTGGTCGATACCGGCCCCGGCGTCCCTGCGGAAATCGCGCAGCGCCTGTTCCAACCCTTCGTGACCACGAAAGCGGGCGGTATGGGCATCGGGTTGTCGTTGAGCCGCTCCATCATCGAAGCACATGACGGCCGGCTGACGTTCGCGAACCGTCATAGCGGCGGGACGGAGTTCATCATAGCGCTACCGCCAGCCGAAACCGGGTGAGTTCCTGAATGACGTCTACGCTTGGGAAAGGCCCGGTTCTCGTCATCGACGACGATCCGGCAATCCGGGACTCGCTCGAAACGCTTTTGAAGCTGCGCGGCTACACGGTCCGCACGTTCGAGAGCGGCCAGTCCTTCCTCGACGAATGCGCGCAGGAACGGGAGGGCTGTCTGCTCGTGGACATCGTGATGCCCGGGATGAACGGCCTTGAGCTCCAGAAGCGCCTTGCGGATCGCGGCGTGGACATCCCCGTCTGCTTCATCACGGGCCATGCCGACGTGCCCAAAGTCATCCAGGCGATGAGGGGCGGCGCCGTCGACTTCGTCGAGAAACCGTACAGCAGCAATCAGATCGTCGAGAGCGTCGAGCGGGCGCTGGCGATGTCCCTGGAACGACGAGACCGGGCAAGGGTCGCCGAAGAGGCCGCGAAGGCGGTGGATGCGCTTACGACCCGAGAGCGTCAGGTGCTGGTGGAGCTGATTGCCGGCCGCCAGAACAAGGTCGCGGCAGCCAACATCGGCATCAGCCCCAGGACAGTGGAAAAGCACCGTGCGCGGATCATGGAAAAGCTCGGCGCCCGCAGTTTGTCGCAAGTGATCCAGATTGGGATCGCGGCAGGGGTCACCGAACCGCCATACTGACCTCACGGCAAGCGCAACGTTCGACAAGCAAGCCAGGAACTGGCGTTGATACGACCGACAATAGGGATTCCCCTACCTTTTCCGCCGGCCGCGGGGGTGGCATCGTGAAGCCGCTGCCGTTTTCTGGCGCGACCTGCGGGAGGCTCTGCTTGCCGAGCACCTTGCGCGACCAACGGTTCACTGACGATACCGTACCGATGCGCCTCGCCATCCTCGATGCGAACGGCAACGTCGTCTCCACGAACCGCGCATGGGATGATTTCGAGCACCTCAACGGTTGCCGCAGCCCCCGCTTCTACGGCGCCGCCGACTATATCGAGGCCTGCCGCGGATCGACGAACCAATATGCCAAGGAAGCTCCTTTGGTCGCAGACGGCATCGAAACGGTCCTGTCTGGTGCCGCCAACGACTTCCGCCTGACCTATCCGTTCCATTCGCCGTCCGTCGAACGCTGGTTCACCTGTTTGGTCGCCCCTCTTCCGGATACCGGCGGTGTCATCGTCCTGCATGTCGATGTGACGGACTGGATGAGTCAGATCGACCTCAAGAACGCGGTCGAGTCGGGAACGCCCGTCGCGGACAGCCGCCAATCCACCGTTCGGGCATGGCGGGAGCTGTCGGTATTGGTGGTCGACGATGAGCCGGCTGTCCTCGACGCGACTGGTGCCCTGCTCGCCGCGAAAGGCTTCTCCGTCACCACGGCGGGCGGCGCCGACACGGCTGCCGCGGTCGCGGGAACGGCGAACCGGTCTTTCGACCTGTTGATCGTCGACCACGGCCTTGCTGACGCGCGGAGTGGCGGCGATTCCGTGGCGCGGCTTCGCAAGGCGGCCGGCCACGACCTGCCGGCCATCGTCTATTCGGGAACGCCGGATGCCGCCGAACGCTCTGTCGGCGGAATGGAGGCGGTGGTCGTCTGTTCGAAATCGTCGGGGGCGGATGCTCTGCTGGCGGCGATCGACGGTCTCGTCGAAAACAGGATCCCCACGCCGACCGGATAAGGGCGCGGCCGCGGGCGGATCCTCCTGGAACGAGCCTCGGTCCCTCCGTGTTACCGGAATATCGGTTCGCGCGGAGGTATTCTCATGTCCGGCTACGTGCCCTATTGCGGAGCGGCACATCCGCCCGGCTTTCTCACCTGGAACCTCGATCCGGCCCTCGTCTTCATCCTGCTGGCCGTGGCCGGCCTTCATGTCATGCACGGCACGGAAAGGAGCGGTCGAGCGCGCACCTTCGCGATCGCCGGCTGGGCCATCGTCGGCGCGGCCTTCCTCTCGCCGCTCTGCAACCTTACGGTCTCGCTGTTCTCGGCGCGGGTCGGACAGCACATGCTGCTCACTCTTTTCGCCGCACCGCTGATCGTCCTGGCCACCGACTGGCGCCGCATACCGTGGCCGGTCACCCTCCGTCGCCACGGAATCGCCGAAAGCATCGGGGCGACCGTTGCGTTCATGGTGCTCCTGTGGTTCTGGCACATGCCCGCCCCATATGACGCAACGCTGCGCGGCGACCTCGCCTACTGGACCATGCATGTCACCATGTTCGGTGCGGCTCTGTGGCTATGGCGGGTGCTGTGGGGCGGAACCAGCGTCGGTATGGCCGGCACCGCCCTGATCAGCCTGTTCACCGGCATCCAGATGTCGATCCTGTCCGCAGTACTGACTCTGGCCCCGCAGGCCTTGTTCGAGGTCCATTTCGGGACCACCGCACCTTGGGGCCTGTCCCCGCTCGAGGATCAGCAGGTCGGCGGCCTGATCATGTGGGTCCCGGCGGGCCTGCTGCTGGTCGGTTATGCGATGGTGGCCTTTGCTCTCGAGTTCCGACGGATGGAAGCCCGGCAGTCGACCATGCACGCCGAATAGCAGCGGAACCGTTCTATCGGGCCGTTCTATCAGCCGCAGACCGTGATGAATGGCATCACAGTCGTGTCGAACAGCGTTGCGACGAAGAAGCCCAGGCTCATCAGCAGCCCCCAATGGGCGAGAAATGACTTCTCTCCCTCGCCGACATCCATCAGGAAACCCCGCTGTTCGTCACTCTCGGGACGAGCGGCGCGACGCCAGTCCCGATAGGCCACGGCACCGATCACACCGATCAGAGCCAGGGTCACCAGGTGAACCGCACCGACCACCGGCCACAGCGACGGCCGGTCCAGCAGGACGACGTTGGGATCGGAGGCCGAGCAGGCCCGGGTCGTAAGGACATAGTCGACGACGATATGGAGGCTCCACGCCGTCGGCGGCACCAGGATTCCCGCCAGCAGCGGCAGCCGCCCGATAGGCGTGCCCGATTCGGCGGCGTGCGGAGAGTTGGCGGCGTCGGTGGTTCCGACCATCGGATCACCTCGCGAGATAGGGCGTGATGTAGAGCGACAGGAACACCGCGATCCACACGGCGTCTACGAAGTGCCAGTAGAGGGCGCCGATCGAAACAACCGCGTGTCTTCGGCTGTCGAAGTAGCCGAGCCCCGACCACAGCGCCAGACCGGCGAGGACCAGCAGTCCGGCAATGACATGCGCCATGTGGAAGCCGGTTATCGTGAAATAGAGCGCGGCATAGGTGTGGGAATGGAACGAGAACGGCTTGTTGTGCCATTCGAGTCCCTGCACGCCGACGAACGCGAGCCCCATCACGAAGGTCGCGACGATGAGGACGATCGTCAGGCCGCGCGCGCCCCGGCGGATCGCCCGTTCGCCGAACCAGAGGACGACGCTGGACGCCAGCAGCAGCAGTGTGTTCGGACCGGCCAGGGCGAGATGCGGCAGGCCTTCCGGCGGCCAGGGACGATCGACGTGGAAGGCCAGATAGAAGTAGCTGAACAGCAGATACGCGAAGAGCGCCGCCTCGGTCGCGATCAGCCCCCACATCCCGTACCAGCCCGACGCACGACGACCGAACGTGCCGACGGGCAGGGCGCGCTGCGCCTCCAGGGGCGCCATTTCCTGGACCTCAGCCATGTTCACGCTCCACCGCCTGGCCGAGATGCGGCTCCGGCCACAGCCATACGGCCAGGGATACGAGGATCGCGAGCAGCCCGGCTGCACCTGCCCACCACGACTGCAACAGCATTCCTGCGAACAGCAAAGTCAGTGACAGCGAGAGCAGGAACGGCATCCAGCTGTCACCCGGCATCCGCAGAATGACGTCGGGACGGCCATCCAGGGTCCCGGTCCCGAAGGTCTCGTGCCCTTCACTGAGCTCGTACCCCTGACGCACCCGCGAGCGCCGGAGGCTCTCCTGAAGCGACTCTTCCCACAATGGGTGCCGGCTCGCGACCTCGGGGATCACCACGAAGTTGTAGTGCGGCGGCGGTGAGCTGGTCGCCCATTCCAGGCTGCCGGCGCCCCAGGGGTTGGCCCCGGCCCGCCGACCGAAGCCGAGCGAAAGGGCGATATTCACCAGCAGCACCAGAATGCCGGCCGCGAGAATGAAACTCCCGACGGTCGTTACCATGTTGAGCGAATCCCAGCCGAGACCGCTCTGATAGGTGTAGATGCGGCGCGGCATGCCCAGAAGGCCGGTCACGTGCATCGGGAAGAACGCCATGTTGAAGCCGATGAACATCAGCCAGAAATTGAGCTGGCCCAGCCCTTCGTTGAGCATCCGTCCCGTCATCTTCGGCAGCCAGTAATAGAGGCCCCCCACCACAGGGAACAGGTTGATGCCGATCAGCACGTAGTGGATGTGGGCGACGACGAAATAGGTGTCGGTAAGCTGCCAGTCGACCGGCACCGAGGCGGTCATGAACCCGGACACGCCCCCGATCACGAACATGAGGATGAAGCTGGAGAAGAACAGGAACGCCGTATTGAACACGGGGCGTCCCATCCAGATGGTGGCGATCCAGGCGAACACCGCGACGGCGCTGGGAATGGCGATGACGATCGAGGCGCCGCTGAAGAACGACATCGAGATGTCGGGGAGGCCCGTCGCGAACATGTGGTGGACCCAGACGCCGAACCCCAGCGCCATCGTCGCTACCGTGGACAGAGCGACCGGCGTATAGCCGACCAGCGGTCGCCTGGAGAGCACCGGCAGGGCGTCCGAGACCAGGCCCATCGCCGGCAGGACGATCGCATAGACCCAGGGATGCCCGAAGATCCAGAACAGGTGTTGCCAAAGAAGCGGCTGCCCGCCCGCATCGACCTGAAAGAAGGCCGTGTCGAAGTTCCGGTCGAACCACAGCAGCAGGAAAGCGAGACTCACCGCCGGGATGACGAGCACGTTGGCCACCGAAGCGGTCAGCGTCCCCCAGATCAGGATCGGCACCCGGTTGATCGACATGCCGGGGGCACGGAGCCGCATCACCGTGACGATGAAGTTGACGGCGCCCACGGTCGTCGAAATGCCGAGCAGGATCAGGCCGAGCGACAGGATGTCGATGTTCGGTCCCGGATTGAACTCGCGCGCGGCATAGGGGACGTAGTTGAACCAGCCGTTGTTCGGCATCACCCCCCAGCCGAAGCTCGCATAGATGAAGATGCCGGCGAACAGGAACACCCAGTAGGAGAGAGCGTTGAGCCGCGGGAACGCCATGTCCCGCGCCCCGATCAGCAGCGGCCACAGATAGTTGCTGAACCCGGAGAGGATCGGCCCGGCGTAGAGGAAGATCATCGTCACGCCGTGCATGGTGAAGAGCTGGTTGTAGAGCTCCGGCGTCAGCAAGGTCCGGTCGGGACCGGCGAGCTGCATGCGCATCACCAGCGCTTCGACCCCGCCGAGCAACAGGAAGACGAACGCCGTCACCAGATAGCGGATGCCGATCTTCTTGTGGTCGACGGTGGTGAACCACGCCGCGATCCCGCCCGATTCCGCCCATGTCTCATCCAGCCGCCGGCGGACGGCGGGGTCGGTATCATCGACGATTCCGGGCACGCGCGAGAGTTCGGCCACGTCGCTACTCCAAGGTCTCCAGATAGGCCACGATGTCCATGAGGGTCTGCCCCTCGAGATCGAGCGTCGGCATGCGGTTGCCGGGTTTGAAGGTCTGGGCGTCCTCGATCCATGCGGTGAGGTTCGCCGGCGTGTTTTCGAGGGTGCCGGCGGCGATGGTGCGGCGGCTCGCCACATGCGTCAGATCGGGTCCGACCGCGCCGCCGGCGGGCGTTCCGCGCACGGTGTGGCAGGCCGAGCAGTTCCGCATGAAATCCTCGCGTCCCCGGGCCGCGTCCTCCGCGATATCGTCGGAGGCCGGTGCGAGCTGCGCCTCGCGCCACGCCTCGAACTCGTCCTCCGGGCTCGCGATCACGAACAGACCCATCTTGGCGTGCTGGAGCCCGCAATACTCGGCGCACTGGCCGCGATAGACGCCGGGCTCGGATGCTTCGATCCAGGTACGGTTGGTGCGGCCGGGGATGACGTCGGTCTTCCCGCTCAGCGCCGGCACCCAGAACGAGTGGATGACGTCTCCACCCACCAGCCGCACCCGGACCGGGCGGCCGACGGGAATATGGATCTCGTTGGCCGTCGTGAAGATCTCGTCCGGGCTGTCGCCCAGATAGCGCACCTCCCACCACCACTGATGGGCGTCGACCTCGATCGTGAGCGCCGTGTCCTCATCGGGCTCCATGACCGCCGACAGCGTGGTCATGGTCCAGACCACGGTGCCGAACAGCACGACGGTCGATATGCCGACGCCGATCGAAATCCAGGGGAGCCCATTGCCCTCCCGCGACACCGGGAGCCGTGCCGGATCATGCGCCCAGCCGCCCGGCCGCCGCCGGAACAGCGCGCCGAGCAGAAGCGCCGTGATCACGATGACGACGATCACCGAGATCGCCAGCACCCCCCAGGTGAGGTTGACCACGGGGAAGGCCCGGTCGCCATAGCCTGTGAGGAAATTCATCGGCAGGGACTGCGTTGCCTCGGCCGCCGCCGCGCCGGGGACGGAGTCCACGGCCGCGAGTGTGCCCCCGAGGAAAGCCGACCGCATCATGCCGGAACGTGCGGTTTCCGCCGGGACCACCCGGCATGGCCGATGAGCGGAGAGTTCGGCACGCCCTTGGCCTCCGTTACTCCTCGGGTCCGGTCGGGAAGGTGCTGGGGAAGTTCTTGGCGATCTCGGTCGCGCCCGGGCTGCAGGTCGGATGGCCGTAGCCGCTGGCGCTCTTGGTCTGTCCGCTGCCGGGATCGACCGAGAGGTCGTAGATGATGTTGTCGTCACCGTCGGGGCTGACGCCCTTCGGCACGTTGTCGAGATTGAGGGTGTGGCGGACCTTCCAGGCGATGACGTGGTCGGTGCAGGACTGATCGCCGCTCAGTCCGAGCCCGCCGATCAGATCGCCCTTGGGCGTATAGAGCGCGAGGCCGCCTGCGAACAGGGTGATGCCGCCGATGCGCTGACCGACGATGGGGTCGGCTTCGGTTCCCCACGACGTCGCCGGGCCGCGGTAGACCGCTTCGGGACGGATCGGGTTGCTGGTCTCCAGGCCGTATAGGCTGTTCCTCGGCATCGACGGCCAGAACAGGTTGGCGGTCGAAAGGGCGAAGCCCTTCAGGCTGAAGGCGTTGGCTGTAAAGGCCTTGCTGGCGGCGATCGCCCGGCTGCCGGGCCACTGCGCGTCGAAGCTGTCGCCGGAATGCGCGACGGTGCAGACGGCCCCCGACCGGTCGACGACGACCGCCCACATGTTGTTCCCCAGGCCGCCATTGGTCTCGGTATCGCCGGGCGTGACGATCTTCTTGAGGGCCGCCGCCAGTGCCCGGTGGTCGGGCAAGCCGGAACAGTCGATGTCGCTCGCGGGGGCGGGACGTTCGGCAGGCGCCTGCGTGGCTTCATCGTCCGCGGATTGCGCCTGGGCTGGAGGCGTCGAACTCAGTGCAGCAAAGACCACAGCCGCAGCGACTGCCCCTGCCAGACGGCCAGGAAACGAATGGGCGCGACGGCGGCGAAAAGAAAGCATAAGGACCCCCTGAAATCTTAGACGCGGACGCGAAGGGCGCCCGTTCAGCGTTTGTCGGCCACCTTCTGTTCGAGGCCGCCGAAATAGGCCGCAAGATCGGCGATGTCGTCGTCCGAAAGCGTCTGGGCGATCGGGCTCATCACCGGGTCGTAGCGCTTGCCGCTTCGGAAGTGCTCGAGCTGCAGGCTGAGATAGCCGGCGTTCTGCCCTGCCAGATTGGGAAAGGTCGGGTTGTCGGTGACGCCGCCATAGCCATGGCAGGCGACGCACTGCATGGACTTCTCAAGGCCGCGACCGGAGTCGCCCCCCGGCGGGTCGGCTGCCGCGAAGCTTGGCAGCGCGGTTGCAGCCACCAGAAGTCCCACTCCCATCGCGCTCAGTTTCGAATGCATCTTCGCTTCCTATCCGAGGCGCAGTTCACCTATGTCCGAGCAACGAACGGATTGCGGGATGGGTTCGGCGACCAGGGAGGGGTTCGGCTGAGGAGAGTGCAGAGCCGACATGCGCAAACCCGATGGCTAGGCCGTGCGTTGACCGGATGAGATCGGGCCACCCAGCCAATCGGCCCGGCATCGGCGATTCTGGAGGAGGTCCATATGTTGATCAGCGACGCATCCGGCAGCCGGCAGCAATCTGCGGCGGGTGGCCGCGCGTCGAACTCGGTGCTGCGTCCCCTCTGCGCAGTAGGCGCGCTGGTCTTGGCTGCTTTCGTTGCGCCGATGGCCGCCCACGCCGCCGACGACCTGATCGATCTGTCGCAAGACGATGCCCAATGGGTGATGCCAGCCAAGAACTATGCGTCGACCCGGTTCAGCGGGCTGGAAAACATCACGCCGGAGAACGCCAAGCAGCTTCAGGTCGCATGGACCTTCTCGACCGGCATCGCCACGGGGCACGAAGCTGCGCCGCTGGTGGTGGGCGACACGATGTACGTGGTCACGCCCTGGCCGAACCTTCTCTACGCTCTCGACACGACCGACGGTGCGCTCAAGTGGACCTATGATCCTAAGGTCGAACGGGCGGCCAAGGGCGTGGCCTGCTGCGATGTCGTCAATCGCGGCGCCGCCTTCTACGCCGGCAAGATCTTCTACAACACGCTCGACAACCACACGGTGGCGGTCGACGCGAATACCGGTGAGGAGATCTGGAAGACCCGCCTCGGCGACATCAACCGCGGCGAGACCATCACCATGGCGCCGCTGGTGGTGAAGGGAAAGGTGCTGGTCGGAAACAGCGGCGGGGAGATGGGCGTCCGCGGCTGGCTCACCGCCCTCGACGCCACCAACGGCAAGATCGCCTGGCGCGCCTATTCGACGGGCCCGGACGAAGACGTCCTGATCGGCGACGACTTCAAGCCCTTCTATGATTCGGACAAGGGCAAGGACCTGGGAGTGAAGACCTGGCCGCCGGGCCGCTGGGAGATCGGCGGCGGCACCGTCTGGGGGTGGATCTCCTACGATCCCGATCTCGACCTCATCTATTACGGCACCTCCAATCCGGGTCCCTGGAACCACAACCAGCGGCCGGGCGACAACAAGTGGTCGGTGACCTTGTTCGCCCGCGACCCGGACGACGGCAGCGCCAAATGGGCGCATCAGATCGAGCCCCACGACCTTTACGACTATGACGGGATCAACGAGAACCTGTTGCTCGACCTCGATATGGGCAACGAAGCGCGGAAGGTCCTCGTTCGGCCCGAACGCAACGGCTACATGTACGTCTACGATCGGAAGACCGGGGAAATCCTGTCGGCAGAACCCTACGAGCACATCACGTCGACCCAGGGCGTCGATCTGAAGACCGGCCACCCGATTCGCACCCCGGGGATGGAGCCGGGGCCGGACAAGGTTCTCCGCGACATCTGCCCGGCCGCGCCGGGCGGCAAGGACTGGCAGCCTTCGGCCTATTCACCGAAGACCGGGCTGATGTATGTGCCCCACCAGCATCTCTGCATGGACATGAAGGTCGCCACGACCAGCTATATCGCCGGCACGCCGTATGTCGGCGCCGAGGTCGAGATGTATGGCGGGCCCGGCGACTACCGCGGCGAGTTCATGGCCTGGGACCCCGTGAAGGGGAAGAAAGCCTGGGCGATCGAGGAAGAGTTCCCGGTGTGGAGCGGTACCGTCGTCACCGCCGGCAACGTCGCCTTCTACGGCACGATGGACCGCTGGTTCAAAGCGGTCGACGCGACCACGGGCAAGCTGCTGTGGAAGTTCCGGACCGGGTCCGGGATCATCGGCCAGCCGATCGTCTATAGCGGACCGGACGGGCGCGAATACGTCGCGGTGCTGTCAGGCGTCGGCGGATGGCCGGGGGCGATCGTCCCGGCAGGACTCGATCCCAACGTCCCCTTCGGCGCGCTGGGTTTCGTGGGCGCCATGCAGGACCTGCCGAAGAAGACCGCGGCGGGCGGCATGCTTTACGTCTTCGGGCTGCCCGAGGACCGGACGGCGACCGCGCAGGTGGCGCCTACGGACGAACAGGCCGAGAAGCGCACCCAATGAGCGCGCTCCTGCGATCCGCTGCGAGCATCCTCGCCGCCAGCGTCGTCGCCCTGGGTTGGGCCAGCGCGGCCGAGGCCGCACCGCAACCGCTCAAGGTCTGCGCCGACCCCAACAACCTGCCCTTCTCGAATTCCGCCGGCGAAGGCTTCGAGAACCGCATCGCCGACATCGTTGCCGCCGATATGGGCCGGACCGTCGAATACACCTGGTGGGCGCAACGGCGCGGTTTCCTCCGCAACACGCTCAAGAAGGGTAAGTGCGACGTGGTGATGGGGGTGCCGATCGACCTCGACATGCTGGCGACGACCCGGCCCTACTACCGGTCGCGTTATGTCTACGTCTACCGGACGGACAGCGGCCTCGACCTTCATTCGATGCGGGACCCGCGGCTCCGCGATCTCCGTATCGGCGTCAATCTGGTCGGCGACGACGGCACCAACCCGCCGCCCGCTCACGCCCTGGGGCGTCAGGGCATCGTCGACAACGTCGTCGGTTACCTGGTCTACGGCGACTACAAGGACGCCGCGCCGGGCCGCCCGATCATCGATGCGGTGGCGGACGGACAAATCGACGTCGCCGCGGTCTGGGGACCGCTCGGTGGCTATTTCGCCCGCGAGGAACCGACACCCCTTACCATCGCACCCATAACCGATGGCGACAGCTTCGCGCCGCTGACGTTCGCGTTCTCCATCGGCATGGGGGTCCGGAAGGGCGACGACGATCTGCGCCGCACGCTGGACGACGTCATTGCGCGCCGGCACCAAGACATTCAGGCAGTGCTCCGCGACTACGGCGTCCCCCTCGCAGGGGCGGGAGAAGACCCGCAGACGCTGCGGTCGGTGGACTTTCAGGAAGGGAAAGGGCGATGAAACCCCGTTCGAAGGCTCTCGCAGGATTGTTGTGGGGGCTGGTGGTGGTGGCGCCACTCACCGGCTGCGACGATTTCGGCAAAGACACGCGGACGGAAAGCCATGCTGACGACGCCGACGGCACGGCGGTCAAGAAGGTGCTCCTGGTTCCGACCGACGGGATCGACGGCAAGAGCGTCTTCGCCGACCGGGAACCCGGCAAAGGTGGCCGCGAGATCCTGGTCCCTGCAACCTCGCTCACGCCCGGCACCGCCGGTGTCGAAGCGGCGATCGCCAACCCCTACGACGATGCGGACGCCGTCGCCGCGGGCGAGCGGCATTTCGCCGCCTTCAACTGCAGTGGCTGCCATGCGGCGCTGGGCGGTGGAGGTATGGGCCCGCCCTTGAGCGACGACACGTGGATCTATGGCGACGAGCCGGCGCAGATCTATCTCAGCATCATGCACGGACGCCCGGACGGTATGCCCGCCTGGGGCGCCATGCTGCCGGAGCGGACGGCCTGGGAATTGGTCGCCTACATCAAGTCGTTGAGCAAGATCGACAACTACGCCGCCAAGCTCGGCTTCAACGAGAACGTCGACGGCTACCGCCCCGGCAACGAACCGGCGGAGCAGGAGACAAAGAAGGACTGAGTCGGCCTCGCCGGCCGGCGCCTGCATCCCGCGCAGGTCACACGTCCCAGCAGTACGGCCGGAGCGATGCGCTCGTCTTCGGTCGCGCCGGTCCATCGCCGCCCGTCAGGTCGAGCCCCTAACAGGATCAAGATTCGAGCCGCTCCGGGGGGACGCGCGTTCCTGTCTCGATGGTATTCGAGGACGAGCGGCGAGATGCCCGAAGGATGTAACAGCCCCGCGACTGACGACCCGCGGCTGAGAAAAGGGTCGCTATGACCCTCGCTTGCCGCGATTGCGGGACCCTTCAGGACTTCAGGTCCTTGCCGGCGGGCTCGGTCGCCTCGTGCGCCGCATGCGGCAACACGCTGTCACGCTCGACAGGTCGCAGCATCGGCGCCGGTTTTGCGCTGTCGCTCAGTGTGCTCTGCCTCTATATCGTCGCCCTGTCGCTGCCGTTTCTCCGGGCCAGCGTGCTGGGGCTCGAACAGGAGACGCGGATCGGCTCGATCGTGCCGCTGCTGCTCGACACCCGGTGGGTCCTGGTAGCGCTCGGCATCGGCGCTTTCATCGTCGTCTTCCCCGTCGTTCGCTTCGCTCTGCTGACTCTGGTGCTGGGCACGCTTCTTGGCGAAAGGCGGCCGGAATGGTTGGGCCGCGCCTTCCGCTGGGCCACGTCGCTCGACCTGTGGTCGATGCCGGACGTCCTCCTGATCGGATTCTTCGTCGGCTACACCCGCGTCGCCCAGCGCCTGACCGCGGAAATCGGCACGGGCGGATGGTGTTTTCTCGCCGCAGCCGGGCTGGCGATGGTCGCGCACGCCACCATTGACCGGCAGATGGTCTGGAACGCCATCGCCCCAAACCGACCCAGCCCGCGGGGCGAGAAGGTGATCGCCTGCACGACCTGCGACCTGGCGGTCCCCAAATCGGCCGAAGGCGATCCTTGTCCGCGCTGCGGGGCACGGCTCTATGCACGGAAGCCGGATTCCCTCACCCGCACCACGGCACTGATCGTCGCCGGTCTCGTTCTGTACCCGATCGCCAACATCTGGCCGATGAGCGTCGTGACGCGGCTCGGCGAAAGCGAGGGCCGCACCATCCTCTACGGCGTTACGGAACTGGTGAAGGAAGGCATGTGGCCCTTGGCGGCGATCATCTTCTGCACCAGCATCGCCATTCCGCTGCTGAAGCTGCTGGCCATCGGCTGGTTCCTGCTGGCCACGCGTTTCGGCTGGCGGCGCGGCCTGTCGGTGCGGACGAAGCTCCACAGACTGATCGACGGTGTCGGCCGCTGGTCCAATGTCGACATCATGATCATCGCGGTCTTCGCCCCGCTGATGCAGTTCGGCGCCATCGCCACCGTCCATTTCGGCATCGGTGCGGCCTGCTTCTTCGCCGTGGTGATCCTGACGATGCTGGCGTCGCTGTCCTTCGACACGCGGCTGATGTGGGATGCGGTGGAGCAGCGGCGATGAACGACACCGTCGACACCACCGAACGCGCAGAAGCCCTCGTCAGCCGCAGCCGCTGGCCGGGTTGGATCTGGGCGGTGCCCATCGCCGCGCTCGGCATCGTCGCCTGGCTCGGCGTTCGCCACTTCATGCAGGAGGGGCCGACGATCACCATCACCTTCCGCGAGGCGGCCGGCGTCAAGAAGGAGGACACCGACATCCGTTATCGCGGCCTCTCGGTCGGTACCGTCGACAGCGTAAGCCTGAGCGACGACAACGAACGCGTCGTCGTTACGGCGACCATCAACGCGAATGCGGAGGAATTGCTGCGCGCGGACACGCGGTTCTGGCTGGTCGGCGGCGACATAGGGCTCGACAACCTGTCGGCCCTCAAGACGGTGATCTCAGGGCCCTATATCAAGCTGCATCCGGGCAGTGGAGAACCGGCCCGCGAATTCGAAGGCGAGGATCAGCCGCCGCCGGTCGGCCCCGACACGGACGGGACACGGTTCACGCTGACGACGGACCGGCTGGCCTCGATCGGCGTGGGGACGCCCGTCACCTATCACGGCATGCAGGTGGGACAGGTCGTCGCCACCGCCCTCGACGAACCCGGCAGCGGTTTCCGGGTCGACGTGTTCATCCGCGAGCCGCATGACCGTCTGGTCCGCACCGGCAGCCGCTTCTGGAACGCCGGCGGCCTCCGCCTGTCGATGGCCGGCGGCGGCTTCGAAGCCTCGGGCTCGCCCGCAGCGCTGGTCTCCGGCAGGATTGCCTTCGATACCCCCGACATGGAAACGCCGCCGAGCGAGGCGGACGACAGGTTCGCGCTCTATCGCAGCCGCGCCTGGGCTGACGCGGGTACGCTTCCCGGCTACCGCTACCGTATGGATTTCGAAGGTGCGGTCGGCGAACTCGAGGTCGGTGCTCCCATAACGTTCCGGGGCTTCACGGTCGGTCGGGTGGAGCGGGTTGCCCTCCGCTACGACCGCAGCCGCGACGCGCTCGAGACGCCCGTCACCGCGACCCTCGACCCTGCGCGACTGGATATCGACAACGAACCCGCGACCGAGGAGTCCCGCACCGCGCTCGACCGGGCGCTCGACGGGATGATCGCGGCCGGGCTGCGCGGCAAGCTTGAGCGTAACCCGCCTATGATCGGTGCGCCCGGCGTTTCGCTGGCGTTCGAACCGGCGCAGGAACCCGGCACGCTGGCGACGGCGGGCGAGTATCCGGCCATCCCTACGGTCGACACCGGTGGCGGCCTCGCCGCCCTCAAGGGCTCGGCGCAGGCGGCGATCAACGACATCCGGGAGATGAACCTGCCTGGCATCGGCCAGGACGTCCGCGAGACCATCCAGAGCGCCAAGGACGTGATCTCCTCACCCAAGATCGACCGCAGCCTGACCAATCTCGACCGCGCCCTCGCCGACATCGAGGACGTGACGAGCACCGCCAACGGCAAGGTCGGCCCGGCGATCGAGAATTTGCGCCAAGCCGCCGCGTCGGCCCGCTCGGCGCTGGACGCGGCCGAGGGACTGTTCGGCGGCACGGTCGGCGCCGCCAACCGCAGCTTCCCGGGCGCGCTGGAGGAGATCGCCGCAGCCGCCCGCTCGCTGCGGATACTGGCGGACTATCTCGAACGCCATCCCGAGGCCCTGCTGCAAGGGAGAGACCCATGACGAGAGGCTGCGTCCTGCTGTCCTGCATGCTGCTCCTCCTGGCCGGATGTGCCGACAGCCCGGAGAGCCGGTTCTTCGTGCTGAGTCCCGTACCGCCCTCGCAACCCGCGGCGGCGGTCGACGGCGATCCCCTGGTGGTCGACGCCGTGGACATTCCCGAGAGTCTCGACCGACCGGAACTGGTGCGGCGGCTGAACGACTACCGGATGGACGTCAGCGACGTCGATCGCTGGGGCGCACCGCTGGGCCGGATGATCCGGGAGGTCTTCATCGAGGATCTCGCCGAGCGCCTGCCGCGCGGCATGGTCGTCGTCGACGGGCGGCCGGGCGACAGGGGCCCGGCGCGTGCGGTGGTGATCAATATCCACGACTTCGCCGGCTGGCCCGGCGGAGAGGTCAAGCTCGACGTGTCATGGGCGGTCCTGGACGGGCTTCAGGGCGATCCCGTGGTTCGCCGCCGCCAGACGATCCAGGTACCGACCGGCGGCACCCAGTCGATCAACCAAGCCGACGGCATGAGCCGCGCCCTCGGCACCCTGGCCGATATCATCGTCTCGGCTCTGGCGCGCGCCTGATGACCGTGAACCGGCATCATCATCCTGCCCACATCTAAGGTTTGGAGCGGTCTGATGGACAGGCTCTCCGTCCTGGGGAATAGTGCGTCCTCCCAGGGAGGACCGTTATGAAGATCACCGATATCCGCACCCACCTGCTTTCCGTCCCCTTCGCCGACCCGCCGAAGACGGGCTTTCTGTCGCTGGGCGACATCGACCTTCTGGTGGTCGAGGTCGAAACCGCTTCGGGCGTGGTCGGAACCGGCCACCTCCACCCGCTGGCCGGCGGCCTCAGGACGCTCGAGATGTGCATCAACGAGATGTTGAAGCCTCTCCTGATGGGTGAGGACATCCGCGAGGTCGAGGCGCTGTGGCGGAAGATGTGGAAGGCGACCTTCATCCAGGGGCGGATGGGCATCACCGTCATGGCGATGTCCGCCCTCGACATCGCGCTCTGGGACGCCGTCGGCCGCGCCGCCGGCAAGCCGCTATGGCAGCTCTGGGACGGCCGCCCCGATCCGATCCCGACCTACGGTTCGGGATGTTTCCGCGGCCTCGGCCACGACGGCATGATCGAGAAGGCACAGCGCTTCGTCGCCCAGGGCTTCCCGGCGATCAAGATGCAGGTCGCCCACCTGTTCACCGCCGACGAGGACGTCGCCAACGTCCGCGACATGCGGGCGGCGCTGGGCGACGGGATCGAGATCATGGTCGACGTCAACCAGGGCTGGACGGCCGACGAGGCGATCGCGGTCGGCAGGCGGCTCGACGACTACCGTCTCGGCTGGCTGGAAGAGCCGGTCATGGCCGACGACTTCGAGGGCTACGACCGCATCGCCAGCGTCCTCCGCACCCCCATCGCGACGGGCGAGAACCACTTCACCCACCACGACCTCAAGCCCTTCTTCGCCAGCGGCAAGATCCCGATTCTGCAGCCCGACATCATGCGCGGCGGCTATACCGAGCTCAGGGTCATCGCCGGCCACGCTCATCGCGCCGGGCTGAAGATCGCCCCGCACATGTTCCCGGAGCTCAGCAGCCACCTGAACGCCTCGATCGCCAACCCGTCCTGGCTCGAATACATGGGCTGGTACGATCACCTGTGGGTCGAGCCGCTGCTGCCGGTGAACGGCACCATGACCCCGCCCGACCGGCCGGGCCATGGCATGGATTTCAAGCCCGAGCTGTTCCGCGACCACCCCTACCGGGACTGACCCGCCGCAAGGCGGGCGCCCCGATCGGCAGCGGAGACAGCGTCCGTCTCAGACGACCCGGCACTCGACCTTGGGAGCGCCGTCCAGCGTGACGGCGACGTGGTCACCGGGCTTCAGCGGGTGAAGGCCGAGCGGCGTTCCGGCGAGGACGAGGTCGCCTTCGCGGAGCGGTAGCCCCGCCGGCCCAAGATTGTCCTTGAGCCAGGCGAGCGATTCCTCCGCCCCGCCCGGCAACGGCCAGAGATCGCCCGTCTCGATGCTCTCGCCATTCAGAGTCACGCCGAGAACCGTCCCGACCCTGGTCGATGTCCCCGGCCAGGGCGTCTCGTCTTCCGGCAGGACGACGCCGGTGTTGATCCCGTTGTTCGCCACCAGTTCGACCAACGTCTTCTGCGGTCGCCGGAAAACGAAGTTGTGGAGCTCGATGATCGGGAAGGCCGCCGCGATGCCGCCGTCGGGGCCGACGCGAAGGGCCATCTCGCCTTCGATGGCGAGATTGGCGAAGTTGCGATGGTCGAGCTCGACTCCCGACGGCCGCAGCTCGCTCTCGAACAGATGGGCGCGGATCGGCCCCCGCATGCCGAACAAGGCGAAGATGCCGGGTCCCGTGCAGCCGACCTTGTAGCCGGCGACGCGCTCACCCTCGGCGACGCGCAAGCGCGCGACCGCCTCCTGCAACCCGTAGGCCTGATCGAGATCGAGGTCGACCCCCTCGCCGTCGAAGCAGGTCCCCGGCGTGAGGTTGCGGAAATCGCCGAGTTGCCGGCGGGCGAGATCGTCCAGGGAAATGGCCATGTCACCTTCGTGTCTTGGGAGGAACAGAAACGGTCGAAATCAGTTGAGCCGTGCATCGGTGGCGTACGCCCGGTCCGGATCGAGCATCGCCAGCACCGGCCTGACCGAGCCTTCGAGCAGGGCTCGTTCGGGCCGCGAACGGGCAAGGACACGGATGCCCAGCAGCACGCTCAGGAGAAGCCGGGCGAGATCGTCCGGCGGCTGTGACAGGGTGATCGAGCCGTCCTTCTGTCCGGCCTCGACTGAGCGGCGGAAGAACCCCTCCATCCGCTTCAGCACGTCGGCGATCACTCGACGGAACTCTTCGTCATGCGGAGCGACTTCGAGCGCGGAGTTGATCAGCAGACACCCCTTCCGCTGAACGTCGGTCATCGACCGCTCGATGATCTCCTCAAAGAAGGCGGCGATGGCGTCGAGCGGCGGCAGGCTTCCCTCCAGGCGGGTGATACGGTCGCCGATGCTCTGCGCGACGTAATGGTCGAGCACCCGCCGGTAGAGCGAGCGCTTGTCCCCGAACGCGTTATAGAGGCTGGCCCCGGTAATGCCCATCCGCTCGGCCAGGTCGCGCACCGAGGTCGCCTCGTAGCCACGCGCCCAGAAGCATTGCATGGCGGCGTCGAGGACGGCGGTCTCATCGAAGGCACGGGGTCGGGCCATGGTCGTTTCCTCCTCCGGCGAAACCGGCATGTTGCCATCCGCTCTTTCATGGCGCATTTTAAAACGATCGATCTAAAATACAAGGTGCGCCCTTTGCCGCCGCCCATCCAGCACCCGACAACCGGATCATGAACATCGGCTCGCCCGAGGCCATAGTGGCAGACGACACTGCACTCTCCCGACGCGGCAGCTCGGTCCGGATCCAGGGCTTCGCCTGCGCGGCGCTCGCCGTGATGATCTTCGCCGGATGGTTCGTGGTGACGCGCTTCAGCATGACCCACACCATGGGCGTCTGGGACATCATGGCGCTCCGCTTCGCCATAGGTACCGTTCTCCTGCTTCCCGTTCTGGTTCTGGGGAAACGCCTGTCACGTAAGCACTGGCTTGAAGGCCTGCTGCTGGCAGCGCTGTGGGGCGCGCCGTTCGTGCTCGCGGTCTCGATCGGGGTCGGCCTGACCTCGGCCGCCGAAGCCGCCTCGCTGACTCCGCCCCTGATGCCGATCTTTGCGGGATTCCTCGGCTGGGCGCTCCTGAAGGACCGGCCGAGCCGCACCCGTTTGTTGGGCTATGCCACGATCATCGTCGGCCTGCTCGGGGTCGTCGGTGGCGGGATGCTGGCCAGCGGCCTCCCTGATCCGGTGGGCATCAGCGCGCTCGTCCTCGCCGCCGCCCTTTGGGCGGTCTACACCCTGCGCTTCCGCCGCAGCGGGCTGACGCCGATCCAGGCGGCAGCCCTCACCTGCTTCTGGTCGGCCGTAGTGGTTCTGCCGCTCTACCTGCTGCTCGGCGTCCCGAAGCTCGCCGAGACGCCTATGTCCGAGGTGCTGATCCAGGCGGGCTACCAGGGCGCGCTGATGAGCGTCGTCGCGCCATCCATGTTCAACCGTGCCGTTGGCCTTCTGGGTCCCGCCGCTGCGGCGGCCGTCATCGCCCTGCTGCCGACCGTCGCCACCCTGCTCGCCTTCCTTTTTCTCGGCGAGGTCCCCGGACCGATCGACGGCGCCGCTGCGGCCGTGATCGCCGCCGGCGTGTTCCTCGCCGCTCGTCCCGGCACGCCCGAACGGGCGTGACACCCAACCTTTGGAGGTCCCTTTGATCCGCTTCTACTTCCACCCCACGCCCAACCCGGCCAAGATCGCCCTGTTCCTCGAAGAGACCGGCCTCGCCTACGAGGTCGTTCCGGTCGACACCAGCAAGGGCGAGCAGCATCTCCCCGCCTTCCGGGCGGTGAACCCCAACGGCAAGCTGCCGGCCATCGTCGACAGCGACGGCCCCGGCGGGAAGGAGGTACGGGTCTTCGATTCGACCGCGATCCTGCTCTATCTCGGCGACAAGACGGGGAAGTTCATGGGCAAGGTCGCCGACCGCCCGGAGCTTCTGTCATGGCTGCAATTCATCGCCACCGGGCTCGGCCCCTTCTCCGGTCAGGCGGTCCATTTCCAGCACGCGGCGCCCGAGAAGCTGCCCTACGCGATCAACCGCTACCGGCGCGAGGTCGAGCGTCACTACAAGGTGCTCGACGACCACATGGCCGGCCGCGAATGGATCGCCGGCGACGCCTATTCGATCGTCGACATGTCCGCCTGGGGCTGGCTGGACCGTGCGCCGCGCGTCCTGCCGGGCGATGAAGACCCGCTGGCGGCGTTCCCGAACCTGAAGCGGCTGTTCACGGCCGTCGACGCGCGCGCGGCGGCGGCCCGCGCCCGCGCGGTCGGCAAGGACCACGCCTTCAAGAAGGAGATGGACGACGACGCGCGACGCGCGCTGTTCCCGTCGAACTATCCGCCGGCGGCGGCCTGACCGACCGGCAAGCGATCGCCTCGCTCAACGGCGAGGCGATCGCGGACGGCCGGCGATCAGACGCCGAAGCCGCCGGGCGCGAAAGGCGGCGTGTCGCCGGGGCAGCGGTGGATGACGGCGTATTCGACGCAGGCGCTCTTGCGGGCGAAGTTCTCCTTCGCCCCGGGGGCCTTGTAGAGGTCCAGGAACTGCCGATGGCCCGGATACCAGCAGGCGATCAGCTCATGGACCTCCTGCTCGCCCACCGCCTGGCCGAAGACGGGGAAACGCCACAGCAGCTTGGCCCCCGCCCCTTCGAGAAACGGCCCCAGCCCGGTGATGTAGTCCAGATAGGCACCCTTGTCGGGATAGCCCGAATCCGCGGCATACCGGTTCATGTTCAGCATCAGGACCGGCTTGTCCTGTCCGCTTTCGGCGATCTCCCTGACGATCGTGAAGTCGCCCTCGTTCCGCTGAAGGTGCGGCGGCTCCAGCGTCGTATGCACCAATGCCATCTCAGTCGTTCCTTCCTGCCTTGATCCGGTTTAGAGAGTTTGGATCGCATTTTATAACAATCGATCTAATTCCCGGCAATCGTCCTCGCGGGCTGGCTATCGCGGTAGCGTAACCGTCGCCGACAGCCCGCCCTCCGGCCGGTTCGCCAGCGTCAGCTCGCCGCCATGGCCGCGAAACACCGAGCGTGCGATGGCGAGGCCGAGACCCGCCCCGCCGCGTCCGGTGCCGCGCGCGCGGTCGACGCGGTAGAAGGGTGTGAAGACGTTTTCGAGCTCGTCCTCAGGGATACCCGGCCCTCGATCGGCGATTTCGACGACGACCGTTTCCCCATCACACCACGTCGTCACCACCGCGCCGCCGGCGTAGCGCACCGCGTTCCCGATCAGATTGCCGAAACCGCGCCGAAGCGCCACCGGCCGCCCCATGAACGCACCTCCATCACCGCCTTCGAAGGTAACCGCGCCACCCAGATCGGCGGCGTCGTTGCATAGGCTTTCGACCAGGGCGTCGATGTCGATGCGCTGCGGCTTCTCCTGGGCAGCGACGTCGCGTGCGAAGGCGAGGGCGCTGTCGGTCATGTGCTCCATCTCTTCCAGCGTCGCCAGCATGCGGCCCCGCTCCTCCTCGTCCTCGACGAATTCGGCGCGGATGCGAAGCCGGGTGATCGGCGTCCGAAGGTCGTGGGACACGGCGGCCAGCATCTGCGTGCGGTCCTCGATCGAGCGCCTGAGGCGGGTATGCATGTCGTTGAAGGCCGAGGCCGCGCGGCGGATTTCCCTGGGTCCGGTCTCGTCGATCGGCGGACTGGCGATATCCTTCCCCAGCCGCTCGGCGGCGGCGGCGAACAGGGTGAGGGGTCGCGTCAGCCACCACGCCGCCCAGACGCTGAGGGCGACGATCCCGGCGGCCATGATCGCAAGCTCGATGGCGATCCGGTCTATGAGGCCGGGATCCACGCCGCTCAACGGCGCGACGAAGGCGAGCGCCGGCCCCTGCGCCGGGGTGACAGTCACCGCCACCCGGTCCTTCGGCCACTTCGCGCCGCCTTCGCCGATCGAGACCTCGCCGTCTTCGATCGTCCGCGCGACGACGGACGCCCCGTCGAGGCGGGCCCGCAGCGCCCGCTCGATCAGCCGCGCGCGCCAGTCGTGACCGCCCGTCACCAGCTGGTCACCGCCTCCCCCGACGACGAGGTCCGGGCCGAGCGGATGCCACCCACCCGCCTCCACCGGCAGGGCGTCGGCCACCGCCATCGCCCCGGCGACCCGCTCCACCGCCTGCGCGCCGCCGAACAGCGGCAGGGCATGGGTCGGATTGGCGTAGTGCACCGCCATGCTGGCGATATGCGTGACCAGCAGGCCGGTCACCAGCAGCAGCACCGCGCGGCCGGACAGGCTGTCGGGCAACAGGCGGCGCATGACCGTCAGGCCGCCTCCACCGGCGCCGCCAGCATGTAGCCGCCGCCACGGACGGTCTTGATCAGCCTGGGGTCGCGCGGATCGTCTTCGAGACGGCGGCGAAGCCGGCCGATCTGGACGTCGACGCTGCGGTCGAACGGCGCCGCGACCCGGCCGCGGGTGAGGTCCAGGAGCTCGTCCCGACTCAGCACTTGGCGGGGATGCTCGACGAGAGCGGCAAGAAGATCGAATTCCCCGGCGCTCAGCGGCACGTTGACGCCGGCCGGCGAGACGAGGTCGCGGGCGGCGAGATCGATTTCCCACCCGGCGAAACGCAGGCGGTTGCGCTGGACCGGCAGCGAGTCCGGAGAACGCCCTGCGCGCCGCAGGACGGTCCTGATCCGGGCCAGAAGCTCGCGCGGATTGAAGGGCTTCGGCAGGTAGTCGTCGGCGCCGATCTCCAGGCCGACGATCCGGTCGGTATCGTCGCCTCGTGCCGTGAGCATGACGATGGGGACCGACGACCGCACCCGAATGGCCCGCGTGAGATCGAGTCCGTCGCGGCCGGGCAGCATCAGGTCGAGGACAATCAGGTCGACCGGCGGGTCTTGGGCGAGCCGCGCCTCCATCTCGTCGCCGTCGCCGGCCACACTCACCGTGTAGCCGTTGCGGCCGAGATAGCGCGCCAGCAGCTCGCGGGTCTCGCCATCGTCGTCGACGATCAGAACATGATGGCTTTCCGCCATTATCGCCGCCGCATCATTTTAGAACGGTTCACTTTCTCATAAGAATAATCATTCATCTCCAAGACAATACAAAGCCGAAACCAGACAAATAAAGAAGTTACAATCTGTTACATAAGGTTACATTTATTTTCTTGTTTCCATTGACCACATTCCCGACTGTCTGCCGGGGTGCCGAGCCGGCGCACGCTTGCGCGCGCCCCATGGTACAGGCCGATGGAGAGCATGACATGCTGACCCGACGATCCTTCCTGCGTACCGCAGCATCGGCCGGAGCGCTCCTGTCCATGGGCAGCCTGCTGCCAGCCTGGGCGAGAAGCCCGAGGACCCTCGCCGAAGCCGGCATCACCCCCCTTTCGGGCACCGAGTTCGACCTGGCCATCGACCGGACGACGGCGGCGATCGACGGCCGGACCGGCCACGCGATCACCGTCAACGGCACCATCCCGGCGCCGCTGCTGCGCTGGAAGGAAGGCGACACGGTGACGATGCGGGTGACCAACCGCCTGAACGAGGACAGCTCGATCCACTGGCACGGGATTCTGCTCCCGTTCCAGATGGACGGCGTCCCCGGCGTCACCTTTCCCGGCATCCGCCCCGGCGAGACCTTCACCTACCGCTTTCCGGTCAAGCAGGCCGGCACCTATTGGTATCATAGCCATTCGAATCTGCAGGAGCAGTCAGGCCATTACGGACCGCTGGTGATCGACCCCGCCGGCCACGATCACGTCGCCTACGACCGTGAATACGTGGTCGTCCTGTCGGACTGGACCTTCGAAAACCCGCACCGTCTGTTCGCCAAGCTGAAGAAGATGGGCGAAAGCCTGAACTATCAGCACCGGACGATCGGCGACTTCTTCGCCGACGTCGCCGAGGATGGGCTCGGCGCGACGGTCGACGACCGGCTGGCCTGGGGCCGCATGCGGATGGCGCCGACCGACATCTCCGACGTCTCCGGCGCGACTTACACGTTCCTCGTCAACGGGCACGGGCCGGAGGACAACTGGACGGCCCTGTTCGAGCCGGGCGAGCGGGTGCGCCTTCGCATCATCAATGCCTCGGCCATGACCATCTTCAACGTCCGCATTCCCGGCCTGCCGATGACCGTGGTGCAAGCCGACGGCCTTCTCGTCCAGCCGGTCGAGACCGACGAGTTCCAGATCGGCGTCGCCGAGACCTACGACGTCGTCGTGCAGCCGGAGAAGGACGAGGCCTACACCCTGATGTGCGAAGGGATCGCGCGCATGGGTTATGGCCGCGCCACCCTGGCGCCGCGTCCGGGCATGCAGGCGCCGGTGCCGCCGCTCCGCCCCCGCCCTCTCCTCACCATGAAGGACATGGGCATGGGGATGGATATGGACATGGGCGGCCATGGCGGCCACGGGATGGCGATGACCGGAGAGAGCCAAGCGAGCGCCGCGCCCATGGCCGCCAAAATGGCCGGAGACGCCATGACGGCGGCGGACGGAGCCATGGATCATGGTGCCATGGATCACGCGGCCACGGATTCGAGTGCGATGGCCGCCGAGACCATGGCCGACGGCATGGATCACGCCGCAATGGATCATGCCGCGACCGGCCATGGCGACACGATGGCGGCGACCGGAGACATGGCCCCGCAGGACGGCATGGCGATGGATCAGGGCACGGCCGTGAATGACGGCATGGCCATGGACCACGACGCCATGGCCCAGCATGCCCACCCGACCGGCCCCGGCGTCGCCAACACGGCGATGGAGCCGGTGAGCCGGCTGCACGAGCGCGGCATCGGGCTGGAGAACGAGCCCCACCGCGTCCTCGTCTACACCGACCTGAAGAGCCTGGAACGCAACCCGGACACCCGTCCGCCGGGCCGTGAGATGGAGCTGCATCTGACCAGCAACATGGAGCGCTACATGTGGTCGTTCGACGGCATGAAGTTCTCCGAAGTCACCGAGCCGATCGTCTTCCGTCACGGCGAACGGCTGCGGCTGACGATGGTGAACGACACCATGATGCCGCATCCAATCCACCTGCACGGCATGTTCTTCGACGTCGTCAACGGCGCCGGCGACCACATGCCCCGGAAGCACACCATCATCGTCAAGCCGGGTGAGAAGCTCTCGGTCGACATCACTGCCGACGCGATCGGCGACTGGGCGTTCCACTGCCACCTGCTCTACCACATGCATGCCGGCATGTTCCGGGTGGTCTCGGTGCGCGACCAGATGGCGGAGATTATGGAATGAGGACTGCCGGCTCGATCATAGCGCTGCTGCTCGCGACGGCTGTCCTGCCGGCCCACGCCCAGAACGCCGCCGACAGCTATTACGACCCCGCGGAGATGGCCGCCGCCCGCAAGGCGCTTCACGAAGGCATGGGTGGCCAGACCCTCTATCTGATAGAGGGGGACCGGCTCGAATACCGGACCAATGAAGGCAACCCCGCCATGCTGTGGGATGCCCAGGGTTGGGTCGGCGACGACATGAACAAGGCCTGGTTCAAGACCGAAGGCGAGTATCTGTTCGACGATCACAGCTTCGAAGAGGCGGAAGTCCAGGCTCTCTACGGCCGGACCATCTCCACCTATTTCGATCTCCAGGCCGGCATCCGCCACGACTTCCGACCCGATCCGTCACGCACGTTCGGCGTCATCGGCGTGCAGGGCCTGGCGCCCTACTGGTTCGAGCTCGATGCCGCCGCCTTCGTCAGCGAGGACGGCGACGTCTCGGCCCGCATCGAGGCCGAGTACGAGCTGCCGATCACCCAGCGCCTGATCCTCCAGCCCCGGACCGAGCTCAATCTGGCGGTCCAGGACGTCCCGGAGCTTGGCATCGGGTCGGGCCTCAGTACCGTCGATCTCGGGCTCCGGCTCCGCTACGAGATCGTCCGCGAGTTCGCCCCCTATGTCGGCGTGTCTTGGAACCGTGCGGTAGGCGAGACCGCCGACTTCGCTCGGCAGGATGGCGAGGACGTGTCGTCGGTCTCCTTCGTTGCCGGAGTCCGGTTCTGGTACTGAGCGGCCAAGTCTGTCGAAACGGAACCTGACAAGAGGTGTCCCGATGCGATCAAGACATCTAGCTGCCGCACTTGCTGCGGCCCTTCTCCTCGGATCTGCGGCCTCGGTGGCCCTCGCCCATGATCATGAACGTGGGCATGGCGATCACCACGGTGGGCATATGGATATGTCCGAATCCGCGGGCCATCCGGCGCCCGACAGCAAACCGGACCGGCGGGTCGAGATCACGGCCCATGACGACATGACCTTCGATCCACCGGGGATCCATGCCGAAGCCGGCGAGACGATCGAGTTCCTGGTCACCAACAACGGGAAAATAGCGCACTCCTGGTCGCTCGGGACCTCCGACGGACAGATGGCGCACGAACGGGAAATGGCGGCCCTGTCGATGAGCGCGATGGCCTCACATATGGAAGGCGCGCCCAACGGCTTCGTCCTGCAGCCCGGCGAAACCCGCTCGCTCGTCTGGCAGTTCGGCGAGAACGGCTCCGTCGAATATGCCTGCCACATGCCCGGCCACTTCGCCGCCGGCATGGTCGGCGAGGTTCAGGTGGATACCGCGATGCACATGGATGGTGGCGTGCACACCGATTCCCATCACGGTGAGGGCGGGCATCATGCCGGCGAAGCGATGCACGACCGGGATGACCACTGATTTTCCCAGGCCCTGAACAGACCGACACAGAGTCCAACACAGCGGGAGGAACGGCCATGGCGAAGGCAAGCGCTTCGGAAGAACCCCGATGCCGGGCATCGGTTGGCAGACGGGCGTTCGCCGCCTCGGCGGCCGCTCTGCTGTCGGTTACGGCCGGTCCCGTGGCCGCCCAGGACGCGCCGCCGCAGCGGTATTGGAGCGATCACATGTGGGACGGCCGGATGATGGGCGGTGACTGGGGATGGGGACACATGCTGTTCGGCTCGATTTCCATGATCATTTTCTGGGGCGGTCTCATCCTGCTGGTCGTCCTGCTGATCCGCTGGCTCGGCGACGGCCACACGGGCTTCGGCCCCCGGCGGCGCACGGCGCTCGACATTCTCGAGGAACGCTTCGCCCGCGGCGAAATCGACCATGAGGAATTCGAAGCCCGGCGGCGGCGTCTGTCGGACCGCTGAGCCAGCAATCCTTCACGCTCGCCGCGCACGTCCCGGCGACGCCAAGCGTTCCGTCCACACTCAGACTCGTCCGACCGGCGGGGCCATGAACGACACGCACGCGCAAGACCACAGTGGTCATGGGAACGGAGGTCATAAGGGGCACGATCACGCCCATATGATCACCGACTTCAAGCGGCGGTTCTGGGTATCGATCGTTCTGACGGTACCCATCCTTCTTCTCTCGCCGATGATCCGGACCTTCCTCGGGATCGGCGATGCCGTCGCCTTTGCCGGCGATTCCTATGTCCTGGCAGGACTGTCGACGATCGTCTTCGTCTATGGTGGCTGGCCGTTCCTCACGGGACTCGCCGGCGAGGTCGGCAAGGGCCGGCCGGGCATGATGACCCTGATCGGTCTCGCCGTGACGGTAGCCTATGTGTACTCGGTCGCGATCGTCCTGGGCCTGGACGGCAAGGTCTTCTTCTGGGAGCTGGCGACCCTGATCGACGTCATGCTGCTCGGTCACTGGATCGAGATGCGGTCGGTGATGGGCGCGTCGCGGGCACTGGACGAACTGATCCGGATGATGCCCGACACCGCCGACAAGGTGACGGAGGACGGCAGGACGGAAACGGTCCGGGTCTCCGATCTGGTCGCCGGAGACAAGGTTCTCGTCCGGCCGGGGGCCAAGGTCCCGATCGACGGCGTGATCGTCGAAGGCCGTACCAGCCTGGATGAATCGATGCTCACGGGCGAATCCCGCCCGGTCGAAAAAGGTGAAGCCGACGAAGTCGTCGGCGGGTCGGTCAATGGCGACGGCGCCATCACCGTCGAGGTCGAGAAGACCGGTGCCGAGACCTACCTGTCGCAGGTCGTGTCGATGGTCCGGCAGGCGCAGGAGTCACGCTCGCGCAGCCAGAACATGGCCGACCGCGCGGCTGGCTGGCTGACCTACATCGCCATCATCGTGGGCCTCGTCACCCTGGTTGCCTGGCTGATCGCCGGGAGCGACTTCCAGTTCGCCCTGGCGCGGATGGTCACGGTCATGGTGATCACCTGCCCGCACGCCCTGGGACTCGCCGTTCCGCTCGTCGTCGCCGTCAGTACCGGGATCAGCGCCGCGAACGGCCTCTTGATCCGCGACCGGGCGAGCTTCGAGCGTGCTCGCAATCTCGACGCCGTGATCTTCGATAAGACCGGAACTCTGACCCAGGGCCGGTTCGGTGTCAGCGACGTGGTGGCGGTGAGCGACCTGTCGGAGAATGAGATTCTGCGATTGGCCGCCTCGCTCGAAAGCCGCTCGGAGCATCCGATTGCCCGCGGCATCACCGCCGCCGCCGAGGAACGGCGCATCGACATCAGCCAGCCGGAGAACTTCGAGAACCTGCGCGGGCGCGGCGCGCAGGGGCGCGTCGGCGATCATGCGGTGAAGGTCGTAAGCCCGAGCTATATCAGAGAGCAGGGCCTGGCGGTGGAGAACGCCCGCGTCGACGACCTCGCCGCGGAAGGCAAGACGGTCGTCCATGTCATGGCGGATGAGAGGGTGGTAGGCGCAATAGCCCTGGCCGATCTCGTACGGGACGAGTCGCGCGAAGCAGTGACGAAACTCAAGGACATGGGTCTTCGCTGCATCATGCTGACCGGCGATGCCGAGGCCGTCGCCAAATCGGTGGCGGGTGAACTCGGTCTCGACGAGTATTTTGCCGAAGTCCTTCCGGACCAGAAGGCCGACAAGGTCAAGCAGGTGAAAGCGGAAGGCCGGACGGTCGCCATGGTCGGCGACGGGGTCAACGACGCGCCGGCCCTTGTCGAAGCCGATCTCGGCATCGCCATCGGTGCCGGCACCGACGTCGCTATCGAGTCCGCCGATGTCGTTCTCGTCCGCAACGACCCGCGCGACGTCGTCGCGATCCTGGCGCTTTCGCGCGCTACCTATAGAAAGATGATCCAGAATTTCGCATTGGCGACGGGATACAACGTGGTCGCCATCCCGCTGGCCGCAGGTGTCGGGATCGCCTGGGGCATTCTGCTGTCGCCTGCCGTGGGCGCGGCACTCATGTCCGTAAGCACCGTTCTTGTCGCCATCAATGCAAAGCTGTTGGGACGCTTCAGCGACTCAGCCGGCCTCGCCAGCGAAAAACAACCATCAAATAAACATAACTCAGGTTAAAGAATATTGCGGTTACCTAAAGTAATATTTCCACCTAGTAAGAGGAGGCTCCAATGTTTAGAAGCAGTCTAGTTGCTCTTGCCGCTTTCCTGTCTCTGACCGCGACCGGCTTGCCTGCGGCGGCGCAGCAAGATCAGACAGATCAGCCCCAGGCCACGGCCCCCGGACCTATGGCCGGCATGATGCATCGGCGCGGCATGGGCATGATGGGTGAGCCGGGTGCGGCCTGCCCGTTCGCCGACGACGGCGCCACCTGCGGCCGGATGACGGACGACGACATGAGAGGCCCAGGCATGATGGGCGGCGGCATGATGCCGATGATGCGCATGATGCACGGAGGACAAGGTATGGGCGGCGGCACGCCGTCGGTCATCATCAATATCTATCCCGGCGGTCCCATGGGGATGAACATGGGCGGCATGGGTATGGGCATGATGGCCGGCCCCATGATGAACCGGAGCACGGGTATGGGCATGGGACCGGGAATGGGTATGGGCCGCGGCATGTCGAACGGCGACATGACGATGGGCGGCATGGGCCGAGGCCGCGTGAACATGATGGCCGACGACAGCGATAGCGACATGTTCGGCCCCGGCCGCGACGCCTATGGCGGCATGGGTATGGGCATGGGCCGCGGCATGATGGGCGGCGGCATGATGATGGGGCCGATGGCGGGCGACGGCATGCAGGGTGGCATGCATCGGGGCCGGGGCCGCGACCTGGACCTTTCGGAAGACGACGTCCGCGAGATGATGAGTGAACATTTCGCCATGATGGGCCGCGACGATCTCACCGTCAGCACGGTCAGTCCGATCGACGACGACCTGATGAGCGTGGACGTCGCAACCACGGATGGTCAGGAGCATCATCGCATGGTGGTCAATCGCCACTCGGGCGCGATGATGCGCGCGGACTGAACGGCTCCTTGCGCAACCGGGAACGATCCCGCTTGTTCAGCGTGGTATAATACCCAATCAAACCGAGGCTCGAACATGCGGAAACTCATCCTGGCTGCACTGGCGATCGGCGTCATGACCGCCCATCCCGTGCTTGCCGACCCGCCGCCGCATGCCGGTGGCGGGCCTGGCAAGGGCAAGGGAAAGGCCGGGGAAGTCCATCATGCTCCTTCCCTCAGGCATGGAGACGAAGGGCGTGACGGCGTCGACATCGCTATCCGGTTCGGCGACCGGGACTATCAGGCGATCCGAAGCTATTACGGAAACATCGGCAATTGCCCGCCAGGGCTGGCCAAGAAGCATAATGGCTGCCAGCCGCCCGGACAGGCGAAGAAGTGGCGGCTCGGTCACCGGCTTCCCGGCGATGTCGTCTATTACGACCTGCCGCCGGATCTGCTGGTCCATCTCTCGCGGACGTCGGCCGGCTACAAATATGTCCGTGTCGGCGCCGACATCCTGAAGATCGCCGTCGGTACCGGCCTCGTGGTCGACGCCATCGAGGATCTGGGCCGGCTCTAGATTACCCGCCGTCTCCGATCGTGTTCCGGACCTCCGGAACACGATCGGCTTTGTCCAGCGGCGTCAGGCGGGCACGCCCTCGGCCTGACGGTCGAAATGGCGGTGCTTGGTGATCGCCGCGACGAAGGAACCGGCGAAGTCCGAGACGTTCGCACCGTCCGGACCGGTCACAACCCCCTTTACGGCCTCGACGCCGTCGCCGCCCTCCGGCAGATCGGGAAGCGAGGCCTGGCGCAGCAGCGCGACGCCCTCGCCCAGGGCGGCGATCGGCTTGAAGTGCGCGAACGCCTCGTCGATGAAGTGGACGGCGAGGCCCATCTTCTTCAACGCCGCCGCGCTGTCCTTGCCGCCCGGCACGAACACCGCGTCGTAGATCACCGAGGGTGCGTTCGGCGCCGCCCGGTCGACGGGGATGCTGCCGCCATCGGCGGTCTTCACGGTCCCCGAGGTCTTGGCGATCACCTCCGTCACCGCGCCCTCGCCTTCCAGCGCCTTCTTCACCGCCTCGAGCTGCGCGCCGTCGACGCCGTCCCCGGCGAGGATGGCGATCTTGCGGCCTTTGATCGAGTCGGCCGGCTTGTCCATGCTCAGCGCCGGCGACTTGCCCGGCTCCCCGGCCTTGCCGCCCTTGACCCGGCCCTTCAGCTCGACGCCGACATTGTCGGCCACCCGCTTCGCCAGATCGGCGTTCACATGGGCCAGCAACTCGGTCACGACACGTTCTCGGATTTCCATAACGTTCACCATGTTGAGCTCGAAGGAGAACGCTTCGACGATGTGGTCCTGCTCCCACCCGGCCATGCTGTCCCAGAACAGCGCCGCCTGGCTGAAGTGGTCGCCGAAGCTCTTGCTGCGGACGCGGATCTTCCGCCCGTCGACCTTCTCGGCGTAACTCGTGAAGGCCGCCATCGCCTCGGGCGAATGCGCGGGGCATCCGCCGCCGAGGGAATTCGGGAAATACGCCACCCGCCCCTTGTCGACGGTCTGCCGGCCCATGGCGTCGCGCTGGTTGTTCCGCACCGGGTTGATCGGCCGGTTGATCGGCAGCTCGGCGAAGTTCGGACCGACGCGGCGAAGCTGGGTGTCGATGTAGGAGAACAGCCGCCCCTGAAGCAGGGGATCGTTGGTGAAGTCGATGCCCGGCACCACATGGCCGGGGTGGAAGGCCGCCTGTTCGGTCTCGGCGAAGTAGTTGTCGGGGTTGCGGTCGAGGACCATCTTCCCCACCCGCTTCACCGGCACCAGCTCCTCCGGGATGATCTTGGTCGGATCCAGAAGATCGAAGTCGAACTTGTGCTCGTCTGCTTCCGGAACGATCTGCAGACCCAGCTCCCATTCCAGGAAGTCGCCGCGCTCGATCGCCTCGAACATGTCCTTGCGATTGAAGTCCGGGTCCTTGCCGGCGACCTTCTGTGCTTCGTCCCACACCAGCGAATGGATGCCCTTCAGCGGCTTCCAGTGGAACTTGACGAAGTGCGCCTTGCCCTCGGCGTTGACCAGCCGGAAGGTGTGGACGCCGAAGCCTTCCATCATCGCGAAGCTGCGCGGGATGCCGCGGTCGGACATCACCCACATCAGCATGTGGGTGGTCTCGGGCGTCAGCGAGGCGAAGTCCCAGAAAGTATCGTGGGCCGACTGCGCCTGCGGAATCTCGTTGTGGGGCTCGGGCTTCACGGCGTGGATCAGGTCGGGGAACTTGATCGCGTCCTGGATGAAGAAGACCGGGATGTTGTTGCCGACCAGGTCCCAGATGCCCTCCTCCGTATAGAACTTGACCGCGAAGCCGCGGACGTCGCGCGGCGTGTCGACCGACCCGCGCGAGCCGACCACGGTCGAGAAGCGCACGAACACCGGCGTCTTCTTCGACGGGTCCTGGAACAGCGACGCCTTGGTGTAGGGGGCCAGGGATTCGTAGACTTGGAAATAGCCGTGTGCCGCAGCGCCGCGGGCGTGGACCACGCGCTCGGGGATGCGCTCATGGTCGAAATGGGTGATCTTCTCGCGGAGGTGGAAGTCCTCCATAAGCGTCGGGCCGCGCTCCCCGACGGTCAGGGAATTCTGATCGTCGTCGATCATCAGCCCCTGATTGGTGGTCATGTGCTCGCCGGCGTCGCGCCGGTCGCGCTCCATGTCGCGAAGCTTCGCGTCGTCTCGGGTTTCCTCGCTCATATGCTCTCCGCCGGATGCGGTTGGGGGGGATCTCGCCTTCTTGTAATGACTCTAAAACGCCGGACCGCGACGGTGGTTCGGGGGTGGAGAGAAGTTCTTCGAAAAACGGTCCCCGAGCCTCCCGACCGAATTTCGAATAGGTTGTTCGCGCGCATTTCGTGAAGTGGCGCTACTCTCTGTTTGGTGACCCGGTTCCCGCGGATGGGAAACACGAGAAATGACCGGAAGAGTGGAGTTCCGCTGCGCGAGCAAGACCTCGCCCGACACCAAGCGTCGGCAGAGTCTGCTCGACATCGCACGCGCGACCGGCGTGCCCATCTGGTGCGAATGCGGCGGCAAGGCCCGCTGCACCACCTGCCGGGTGCGGGTGGTCGACGGGCTGGCCAACCTGGCGCCGCGCTCCGCCGCCGAGAAGCGGCTCGCCTCGCTGCGCGGCTGGGACCCGGCCACCCGGCTCGCCTGCCAGACCCGCGTCACCGGGAACGTCGCCGTCGAGCGCCTGATCCGCAGCGGATCGGAGGTGAGCCCGCTTCAGGTCGAGACCGTCCGCGCCGGAAGCGGCGACGAGCGCCAGCTCGCCATCCTGTTCTGCGACGTCCGCGACTTCACCACCTTCGCCGAGTCACACCTGTCGTTCGACGTGGTCCACGTGCTCAACAAGCTGTTCGCGGTGCTGGGCGAGCCGATCCTGCTCAACAACGGCGTCATCTACCAGTACGTCGGCGACGAGATCACCGGCCTGTTCGGTCTCGAAGCGGGCAGCGAGGCGGATAGCTGCCGCACCGCCGTCCGTGCCGCCCTCGGCATGCTGGCCGCGGTCGAGACCCTGAACGACGAACTGGAGAGCGAGTTCGGGGCGCGGCTCGCGGTCGGGATCGGCCTCCATTTCGGCCCGGTGGTGATCGGCCGCATCGGCCATCCCAGCCACCAGCAGTTCGGCGTGGTCGGCGACACCATCAACGCCGCCAGCCGCATTCAGGAGGCCAACAAGACCCTCGGCACCCGATTCCTGGCTTCGAGCCCTGTCGTCGACTGCCTGCCGGAGGGCGTGCTCGCCTGCGGGAAGTCCACCACCGTCACCCTGCGCGGTCGGCAGGAACCGGTGGGGCTGGTCGAGATCCGGGGCTTCACCACGCCGGACCCGGTGCTGATCGCCCAGACCACCGCCGGTGCCCTTCTGTCACGGAAGGCCGAGCTGACCTCGGCCTTCTACGGACGCCTGTTCGAGGCGGCGCCCGGCCTCCGGCCGATGTTTCCCGCCAACCTGGAGGGGCAGTCGGAAAAGCTCGGCCAGATGCTGGAAGTGCTGGTCTATGCGCTGAACCGGCCGACCCAACTCGCGATGGGCCTCCACAGCCTGGGCCAGCGCCACGTCGCCTACGGCGTCACCGCCGAGCATTACGCCGCCGTCGGCCCGATCCTGCTCGCGGCCATCGGCGACATCCTGGGCGACGACTTCCAGCCCCAGGTGAGGGAGGCATGGGCGGCCCTGATCGACACCATCCTGCAGCTCATGCAGCGGGGCGCGGCGAACGCGCCCGACTGACCGTCTAGGCCGCCGGGTCGGACCGTGCCCCGCGCACCAGCCGGCCGGGCAGCGCGCCGGTCGGCTCGCCGTCCTGCATCACCTCGACACCGGCGACGAAGGTGTGGCGATAGCCCTCGGACTTCTGGACCAACCGCTTGCCGTTCGCCGGCAGGTCGTAGGCGACCCTGGGCCGCGTCAGGCGGAGGTTCTCGAAGTCGATCAGGTTGATGTCGGCGCGATAACCCGGCGCGATCAAGCCGCGATCGAGAAGCCCATAGGCGACCGCGGTATCGCGGGCCTGCTTCTTCACCAGGAATTCGAGCGGCAGATGCTCGCCCCGCCGCCGGTCGCGCGCCCAATGGGTCAGCAGATAGGTCGGCGAGGCCGCATCACAGATGATGCAGACATGGGCGCCGGCATCGGCGACGCCGCAGACGCTGTCCGGATGGGTCAGCATCTCGCGCACCACCTCGAGATCGCCGTCGCAGTAGTTCTCGAAGGTGTGAAGCAGGAGCGCCTGCCCGTCGTTCTGCATCATCAGTTCGAGGGCGAGGTCGAAGGGATCGCGCCCCTGCCGCTTCGCCCGCGCGGTGATGCTGTCGGCGGGATCGGGCTCGTAGTCGATCCGATCGTCCAGCTCGAAGGTCCGGTCGAGGGCCTGGGCGATCCACTGCGTATCGGCGTTGTCGGGCCTCTCCTCCACCAGTCGTCGGCGGAGGTCCGGATTGTTCCTGAGTTCCGCCAAACGCTGGGCCGGCGTCCAGTCCGCCATCGCGAGCCAGTCCGGGTGCGTGCGGAAGGGATGGGTGCTGGCCTCCAGCCCCATCATGACGCCGATCGGCCGGCAGCCGACCTGAGCGTTGGCGGCGAGGCCGGCGGCGCGCATCCGGCTCACCCCGTCCAGGGTCTCGCGCCACAGGTCGGGCGCGTTGGCGACCTGGACCAGCAGCACCGAGAGCGGCCGGCCGGCGATCTCCGCCGCTGCGCGCAGGCGGCCGAAATCGCCGGCGCCGAAATCCGAATTCACCTCGATCACCCCGCGTCCCGCGCGCCGCATCGCCCGCGCGAGACCGGCGAGCTCGGGCTCGGCTGCGGAAAGGCTCGGCGTCAGGCGGCCGTCCGCCGCCCGGTGCTTGGTGGTGCGCGAGGTGGTGAAGCCCAGCGCGCCAGCCATCAGCCCTTCTTCCAGAAGGCGGCCCATGCGGTCGATCTCGTCGGCGGTGGGCTCGGCCGTGTGATCCGCCCCGCGCTCACCCATGACGTAGAACCTGAGCGGCGCATGCGGCACCTGGGCGCCGATGTCCATGATCCGCGGCATCGAATCGAGGACGTCGAGATAATCGGGGAAGCTCTCCCAGCGGAAGTCGATGCCTTCGGCCAGCACCGCTTCGGGGATATCCTCGACCCCTTCCATCAGGTTGATCAGATAGGGCTCCTGCCCCTTCGCCACCGGCGCGAAGCCGACGCTGCAGTTCCCGAACACCGCGGTGGTGACGCCGTGCCAGGACGACGGGGTCATGTAAGGGTCCCAGGTCGCCTGCCCGTCGTAATGGGTGTGGATGTCCACCCAGCCGGGCGTCAGCAGCAGGCCGTCGGCCGCGATCTCGCGCCGGCCGGGGCCGACGCCCCGCCCTACGGCGACGATCGTTCCGCCGTCGATCGCAACATCGGCCGTTCGGGCCGGACAGCCGGTGCCGTCCACCACCGTGGCGCCGCGAATGACGATGTCATGCATGGTCGAGATCTCCCTGGAAGCGCCGCGGTCACCGATGCCGCAGTCATCTTTTCTGACCGCAAAATCGCATAGAACGGTGCGACGCCCAAGTGGCTGCGATGTCGACGGGGGGCCGCGCGCCATTCGGGGCTATCGGCCGGTGGAAGCGATGGGTACTTTTCCCGGAACGAGGTCGCGAGGCTGATCAGCGAGGCAGAATCATCGATGAAGACGCGCATCACCGAACTGTTCGGCATCGAGCATCCGATCATTCAAGGCGGCATGCATTTCGTAGGGTTCGCCGAGCTGGCGGCCGCGGTCTCGAACGCTGGAGGTCTGGGGATCATCACCGGCCTCACCCAGAAGACGCCGGCCGACCTCGCCAGGGAGATCGCCAAGTGCCATGACCTCACCGACAAGCCGTTCGGCGTCAACTTGACCTTCCTGCCGATCGTCAACGCGCCCGACTATCCCGGCTATATCAGCGCGATCATCGACGGCGGCGTGAAGATCGTCGAGACGGCCGGCCGCAACCCGGAAGCGCATCTGCCCCGCCTCAAGGACGCCGGCATCAAGATCATCCACAAATGCACCTCGGTCCGGCATTCGCTGAAGGCGGAGAAGATCGGCTGCGACGCGGTCTCGGTCGACGGTTTCGAATGCGGCGGCCATCCCGGCGAGGATGACGTCCCCAACATGATCCTGCTGCCGCGCGCGGCCGAGGAACTGACGGTCCCCTTCGTGGCCTCCGGCGGCATGGCCGACGCCCGCAGCCTCGTCGCCGCCCTGGCGCTGGGCGCGGACGGCATGAACATGGGCACCCGCTTCATCGCCACCCGCGAGGCGCCGGTGCACGAGAAGGTCAAGCAGGCGATCGTCGCGGCGAGCGAGCTGGATACGCGCCTGGTGATGCGTCCGCTGAGAAACACCGAGCGGGTGCTGAACAACGCCGCGGTCGAGCGCCTTCTGGAGAAGGAGAAGACGCTCGGCACCGACATCACGTTCGAAGACATCATCGAGGAGGTCGCCGGGGTCTATCCGAAGATCATGCTGGACGGCGCCATGGATGCCGGCGCCTGGTCCTGCGGCATGGTGGCCGGGCTGATCCACGACATCCCCACCTGCAAGGAACTGATCGACCGCATCATGGCCGAAGCGGACACGCTGATCCGCAAGCGCCTGGCGGGCTTCCTGGCGGAGCCCGCCACTTGACCGACTTTCGCTGCAGACAAGGTCTGGTCTAGGCACCTTGATCTGGATCATGGCCACCCGCAGAGCGATCGGCCACTAGTGCGTCACGCGTCCCATCGGGCGCAGTCCAACGCACGACCTTGCCGACAGCGAGCGATCGAAACCCTTCAACCTGTGGAGACCCCATGGCGCACACCCCGCACGAGCTGGCAGAGGAATTCCCCGATCACAAGGACAAGCTTCACACGCTGAAGACCGCCGATCCCCATTTCGCGCGGCTGGCGGACGAATATCATGAGGTGAACAGAACGATTCACCGCAGCGAGACGGGTGTCGAGCCGCTGGCGGACCTGACGGAAGAGGAATTCCGCAAGCGCCGTCTCCACCTGAAGGACGAGATCGCGGCTATCCTGCAGCGGTCCTGACAGCAGTTTCGGTGGCGACCACCGCGCGGTGGTCGCCACCGGAAGCGCGGCTATCCGGTCTCGCGACCGGCGTCCTGGTCGCCAGGGACGGTTCCGTCCCGCCAATTCTTGAACGGCCGCACGGCCAGCTCCGAATTGTAGTAGCGAGGATCGCCCGTGACTTCCTCGCCCAGCCATAGCGGCTTCGCGAACATCTCGTCGGGGGCGCTCAACTCGATTTCGGCGAGCACGAGGCCCTCGTTTTCGCCGGAGAAGACGTCGACCTCCCACACATGCCCCTCCAAGGGCACGCGATAGCGGGTCTTCTCGATCACCGCCCCCAGCCGAAGCGCCAGCATCTCCTCGGCATCTTCGAGCGGGATGGGATACTCGAACTCGTCCCGGACCATCTCGCTCTTCCCCGACTTGATCGTCAGCCGCGCGGCCGCGTCATCGAAGATGCGGACACGGACCGAGGTCGTTCCCCTGTTCGCGAGATAGGCCTGCCTGAAACGGGAGCGATCCCTGACCAAGGCGCGCCAGCTATCACCCGCGACCAGGAACTTCCGCTCGATCTCTGCCGCCATCCGTCCCGCCCCCCGCCGGTCGAGGCCCGCCGAGGCGCGCCGCATGTTGCAGTTCTGTTACGGAAGTCGAGGGGTACCCTCAAACACCCGGCAGGGTCAACTCACGTGCCGCGCCTAGCATGGACGACGTTATGGCGCAGCTCGCCGCCGGTCCGCCCTGGCGTGGTCATTACCGTCCGATTGAGTCACCTGCACGAAGGCGGGATGACGGAACCGCGAAGGAGCCTCAGGAATGCCCGGCATTGCCGGTCGGCAGCTCCGCCAGTTCATAGAGAATGTTCCCGGTCGAGCCCGGATCGAGGAAGGCGATGCGAGCGCCGCCATGGCCGATGATCGGCTCGTCGTTCAGCAGCTTGACGCCCTTCCCCTTGAGTTCCTGCAATGCCTCGTCGATGTCCTCGACCTCGAAGCAGATATGGAACAGGCTCTCGCCCTTGTCCTTGAGCCACCCGCCAAGCCAGGACTCCGGCTCGACAGTCTCCAGCAGCTCCAGATAGGTCCCGCCGACCGGGTACATCGCGAGCTTGGTGGTATCGATCTGCTCCTCGAGCTCGAGCGACAGTCCGAACAGGTCCTCGAACAGCCGCTTGTGCTTGGTCATGTCGTCGACGGCGATCGCGACATGTTCGACGCGTTTGATCTTCAACGTCATTTCCTCCCGGCAATGGCCTATGGCCCGGTGAGCTCCTGCCCGAACACGACACGATGACCGTCGGGCGTCCTCACCGCCATCTCTCGCATGCCCCATGGCCGGTCGACGGGGCCGAACATGATGTCGACGCCGCGCCCGCCGATCTCGGCATGATAGGCATCAAGATCGTCGATCTCGATATAGCCGAAATACTGATGATCGCCGAGGTCGGTAACGGGAATCGCGTCCGGGCATTCGCCCAGCATGATCGTGCAACCGTCACGGCCGACGAACCGCCAGCCCTCCGGCTGCATCCTGAGCGCGAAGCCCATCGCCTCGATCCACCATGCCGCCGTCCGGGCGACGTCCGGTACCGCCAGCACGAAACTCGTGCCGATGATCCGCGCTTGCGGCTCCGTCTGCTCCATCGTCTCCTCCCGACCGTGATCCGGCCGAGACAGACTAGCTCAATCGGTGAAGACGTGGGGACGGTCTGCGCCGGGGTGACGGCCGATGGTGACGGAAACGCCGAAGACGTCGGCGATCAGGGTCTCGGTCAGGACCGCCCAGGGCGAGCTGTCGGCAACGACGCGGCCGTCCCGCATCACCACGATCCGGTCCGCATAGGTGGCGGCGAGGTTCGGGTCGTGAAGAACGGCCATTACGCCGAGCCCTTCCTCGGTCAGTCGTCGTGCCGTCCGAAGGATCGTGTGCTGGTGGGCGATATCGAGATTGTTGGTGGGCTCGTCGAGCAGCAGATAGGCGCGGCCATCGTCTTCGTTCCCGCCGCGGCGAAGGCCGCTGATCTGCGCCAGGGCACGGGCGAACTGCACCCGCTGGCGCTCGCCGCCCGACAACGTCGTGTACAGGCGATCGGCGAGGTGGAGGATGTCCGCCTCACGCATGGCCTGCTCCGTGATGGCGTAATCGTCGCTGTGCTCGACCCGGCCGACATGCGGGCTCCGGCCGAGAAGAACCACCTCGAAGGTCCGGAACGGAAAGTTGAGGGTCGAGGCCTGGGGAAGAACCGCCCGCTTCCGTGCCAGATCGCGTCGGGGCCAGGAGGCGAGCGGCGCATTGTCCAGCGTCACCCGTCCCGAATCCGGAACCACGGCGCCGGACAGGGCATGGAGCATGGTCGACTTGCCTGCACCGTTGGGACCGATGATCGCGACCATCTCGCCGGGTACGAGCGCGAAGTCGACGCCCTTCAGTATCTCGTTGCCGCCCCGCGACACATGAATGGCGTTCGCAGCCAGCATCACCACGCCCCCATGCCCCGGCGCCGCATGAGGAGCCACAGGAAGAACGGCCCGCCCACGCAGCTTGTCAGAATACCGATCGGCAACTCGGCCGGGAGGACCAGCGAACGGGCGAGCAGGTCCGCAATGAGCATCAAGCTGGCACCAAGGAGAGCCGACGCCGGCAGGACCGTGCGATGGTCAGGTCCCGCCATCAGCCGGACGAGATGAGGCACCACCAGCCCGACGAAGCCGATGACGCCCGAAATCGCGACCGCCGCACCGACGGCGAGGGCGACCAGGACAACGATGACACGCTTGGTCCGCTCGACGTCAAACCCCAGATGCCCGGCTTCGGTCTCGCCCAGCAGGAAGGCGTTGAGCGGCCGCGCCAGCAAGGGCAGCGCGATTGCCGGCAGGAGGATGAACGGCAGGCTGGTTGCAAGCTGCACCCAGGTGATTCCGCCGAGGCTGCCAAGCAGCCAGTAATTGAGGTCCCGGAGCTGCTGCTCGTCGCTCATGAAGACGAAGTAGCCGATCCCGGCGGCGGTGATGGCATTGAGCGCGACACCGGCGAGCAGCATGGTGGAGACGTCCGTCTCTCCGGCTCGGGTCGCGATCTGATAGACGACGAAGGTCGTGGCCACACCCCCGGCGAAGGCCGCGACCGGCAGGCCGAAGCCAGCGGTCAGACTGAGGAAGGCGCCGCCGAAGACGATCACGGTCGCGGCCGCCAGAGCCGCACCAGTGGATACGCCGATCAGCGCGGGATCTGCGAGCGGGTTTCTGAACAGCCCCTGCAACGCCCCCCCGCTGATCGCCAGCGCCGTACCGACCAGAACGGCGCCGATCGCCCGCGGCAGGCGGATGCCTGTCAGCACCAAGGCCTGGGCGGGGTCGTAGGTCCAGGGAAGAGAGAGCCCAACCTTATCGGCAAGGATGGCGAGCACCTGTCCCGGCGCGATCGGGACGGCCCCGTAGCCGACCGACAACACGAACACCACCGCCAGAAGAACGGAAAGGCTCGTCAGAAACAGCTCGCGCTGACCACTGCGGCGAAGGGTCCGTACGCGAGTCACGAGGGTCGCGTCTGCCATCCCCGTTATCGGCCCAGGACGTTCAGCGTCAGGTCGGGGTGCAGGGCCTCGGCCAGCGCCTGGACAGCCTGGGGCGTCCGGGGGCCGAACCCCAGCAGCAACAGCCCGTCCAGGGCGATGAGGCGCCCCTCGGTTCCTGCCGGGGTCGCCGCCAGCTCGGGCCGGGCCAGCAACGCGGCTTCGCCGCCCAGTGCGTCAAGACTGCGCTGGTCGATCAAAATGTAATCCGGTGCCGCGGTGACGGCCGCCTCGGGCGACAACGGCATGTAGTCGGTAAAGCCTTCGATGGCGTTGCGGCCACCGGCCAGTGAGATGATCCCGTCAGCCGCGGTGCCGGCGCCGGCCGCGAGCGGCGCTCCGCTGCCGATCGACAACAGGTAAAGAACGCTCGGCCGATCCTCGACCGTCGCGATCTTGTCGCGCAGGGCCGCAAAGTCCTGTTCGAGCTTCGAGGCCAGTTCGTCACCCTCGGACGACAGGCCCAGGGCGTCGGCGACGGTATGCACCTTGGCGATGACGCCTTCGGGAGTCGGCTCGTCGGGAACATGAACGACCCGGACGCCCGCCGCGGCGATCTGGTCGAGAACTGTCGGCGGCCCGGCATCCTCCACCGCGAGGACGATCGACGGCGCCATGGCCAGGATCGGTTCCGCGGCCAACTGCCGCATATAGCCGACGTCCGGGAACGCGCGCGCGGAGTCGGGATAAAGGCTGGTGCTGTCGACCGCGATCAGGCCGCTGTCGGCCCCAAGCGCATAGACGACCTCGGTGACCGCCCCCCCGACGGAGACGATCCGGTGCGCATCCTCCGCCGCCCGAACCTTGGCATGCGGAAGGGCGGCCGCGACCAGAACGGCCGCAGCCACCAACCACTTTCGGTGCATCAAGCCGTCCCCGCGACCCGCGACAGGCTCGCGAGAAGCGCCCGCCATTCCTCGCGCTCGGCCGCCCCGCGATCGCGCTGCCCGAACATCCAGGCGATCTGGCTGTCATTGGCGTCGAAGATTTCGAGCGAGGAGATGATCCCTTCCCGCGTCGGTTTGCGCAGCACCCAGGCCGACGCGATACCCTCGTCCCGCAGGTGCAGGTTGAAACCCTTGTCCAGCACGTTGAACCACGGCCCCACCCGCTTCAGGTTGGTGACCGGGCCGGTGTGGATCTGAACGACACCGGGGCTCGGCACGAACACCATGATCGGGATTTCCTGGCTCGCCGCCTGCTGCAACGTCTCGACGAAGCTCGACACCGGCACCGCCTCGGCGAATTCGGGTCCCACCAGGCGGCAGGCCTGGACGCGATCGACATCGAGGTCCCGCAGCATCATCGCGAAGTCGTGGACGTCCTGCAGACCGCGCCAGCGCGCGCGCAGGGCATCGACATCGATCTCGGAATCGGGGCGCGCGGACGCCGGAGCGGCCGGCGGTTCCACCCGCTGGCCCGGCCTCTGATCGGCGGTCTTGTGCCGCTCGACCAGGGCATCGTATGCGGCGGCGTCGGTCTCCTCACGAACGTGGACCTTGAACACCGCCGTCCCCGTAGGACCGAAGAACTGCAGGCTGCGACGCGGACCGGACGGTCCCTGGTCGGTGACAGCGAAACCCGAACCCCAGGCCGACCAGCGAACGCGGAGATCGATATCGGCTCCGAGCACCAATGCCCCGACATCGCTGACCGACACCGCCTCGAACGTCCCGACCTTTTCATGGACGGCGAAGTCGTTGCGGGTCAGCACCATGACCGGCCCCAACGCCGGCAGGGCTTCCAGAAGCTCGCTCCAGCGGCCGTCGAGACGGGTTACGTCACCGCCGCAGCGTGCGGCAACCAGTTCCGCCTCGCTGACGCCCAGCTTCTCGGCGGCATCGCGCGCGCGGAGGCTGCCTTCCGACTGTTTGAGCTGCTGATAGCGGTCGAGAAGGGCCGACGGGTCGGCGGCAGGCACATTATTCTGATCCATGGATCGTTCTCCCACTGACGTCGTATGCGTTACCAACGCTGCGTGTAGCTCACGAGCGCCTTGTAGTTGCGGCCGGGTTCACGCGACGTGGTGAAGACCCGGTCGTAGGCTTTGTCGAAGACGTTATCGATGCCGAGATCGAGACGAAGGCCGGCGAGCGGCCCCTGCGCGGGCTGCCAGGCGTAAAAGATGTCGTGGACGGCGTAGCCCCCACGGATTTCGGCCGGGTCCGTGGTCTTGTCGAACTCGCTGGCTGCGATCATCCGCCACCCTGCCACCGAGTCGAATTCAGGCAGCTTGAGCGCGGCATCTACGGTGAGTTCCGGCGGGGTGAGGACACCGAGTTTCTCGCCGGTGATCTCGTTCTCGCCGTCGACGGTCGAGAAGCCGAGCCCCAACCGCAGGCGGTCGTCCTCATAGCTCATTTCGACCTCCGTGCCCCGCAGCTCCGCCTGGGGCACGTTGACCGACCGCGTCGTCCCGTCGCAGGAGCCCGGAACGACGATCGGATTACAGTCGACGAAGGGTTCGGGCTGGATCACGTCGAGGTCGATGAAGTCCTCGCCCTTGATCCGATAGTGCGAAACCTTGACTTCGAAATAGTCCCCCGGCGTGACGACGTCCTGGAAATTGAAACCGCCGCCGAATTCGAAGGTCTTGGTCTTCTGGGGACGAAGGTCGGGGTTGGCGACGAAGCGGTTGACGATCCCCAGGAACAGCGGGAAGTGGATGCCGTCGAGGAACAACTCGTCGACCGCCGGCGCACGGAACGCCTTGCCGTAATTGGCGAACAGCAGGGACCACGTGGTCGGCATGTAGCTGACGCCGATCCGCGGCGAAACCGCCTGGTCCTCGTTCCCGGACGAGATCGCGCTGGTCGCCTCGTAGTGGTCGTAGCGGATGCCGGGGATGATCACCGCCTCGCCCGGCAGAACGCCGAGCGGCCGGCTCATCTTTACCTCGGCCTGGCTGTAGACGCCGAAGAACTCGGTCTCGGCATCCGGCACGCCGTCGCGCGGGCCTCCGCCAGCCGCCCCGGCTTGCTTGTCTCCATATCCTTCCATGCCATAGGTGAAGGTGACTCCCGCCGTCTCGCCGAGCATGAAGCGCGAGCGGTTGTCGATCCGGAAGCCGGTCGTGTCGACGTCGCGTTCCAGAAGTTCACCCGCGGGCCCGAGGCCGTTGCCGTCAAGCCGAAGCTCGTCCGCCCGCGTCGCCGTGTAGTAGAGCACCGCGTCCAGATTGACGAGGTGGTTGCCCGGATCGTCATAGCGGTAGGACAGCCGCCAGTTGTCGGAACGGATGTCCTTCTCGACGAGGTTCGTATCGCCGGCGCCCTGGCCGTTGTTGGGTTCCTCAGCATCGTTGTCGAAGCGCTGGAAGGACGCCTCCACATGATGAAAGTCGGCCACCTCGACGCCGGCCTTGAACAGTGCGGAGACGATATCGTCGTCACTGCGGTCGCGCTTGGTCCCGTCGCCGAGTTCAATGGAGCCGGACGCCCGCCGGGTGACGCTTGCGACGATGTCCAACTCGTCGGTGGGGCGGCCGAATACGGTCACGGTACCGACCTTCTCCCGGTTCACCGACTGATAGCCGGTACTGACCGAGTAGCCGTAGCGCTCCCACGGCGAGAGAAAATCCTCGGCGTTCACGGTCCGCAGCGCGATCACGCCACCCGTCCCGCCACTGCCGTAGAGCGACGACGACGATCCGCGCAGCACCTCGACCTCACGAAGCAGGCTGGGATCGATGAAGAAGCGCCCGTCGTGGCCGGCGTTGAAGTTCTGTCGCGCGCCGTCCAGGAGGACGACGACATCGGGGCCGCTGAATCCGCGGATGCTCGGCACCTCGCCGGTCCGGCGCGGCCCACCGGCGAACTCGACGCCGGGCACCAGCTTCAGAACGTCGTCGGGAGATGATGCCATCTGGCTGAGGATGCGGTCACGCCCTACCACCGAAACCATACCCGGAAACGAGAACGTCCTGACGGGGTTGAGCGTGGCCGTTACGGATACGGTTCCGAGCCTGAGTGGCTCCGCGCCTTCGGTATCGGTGGTCGCCGCCATACCGGATTCCGCTTCAGCCGGCTTCGCTTCGTCTGCGGTCTGAGCGAACCCAACCGTCAGGGGGGCGCAGACGCCAAGCATCAGAGCCGCGCTGCCGACAACACTTTTGTTCATCATTCCCGCTTTCCAGCCCCTCTCCTCCGAGACCGGCGAACGTTACTGATAATGACTCGCAATATCAATGATATTGCGAGTCAGTCGTAATATCACCCATAGCTGTATCGTTCGGCATTCCGGACGTCGAAGGGAAAGCGCTGAAACGGCGCGCTACTCTCAATTGCCCTTCTCAGAACGATCGGAGAGCGCAAGATGCGTGTCGGAGATCAATCACGTCGGGAGGCACGGCCAATGGCCATTATCCAGGAATTCCGGGAATTCGCGGTTAAGGGCAACGTCGTCGACCTAGCCGTGGCGGTGGTGGTGGGTGGTGCTTTCGGTCGGATCGTCACCTCGCTGGTGAACGACATCGTCATGCCGCCCATCGGCTATCTGGCTCGGGGCATCGACTTTTCGCAGCTGTACATAAATCTGAGCGGCGGCACTTATGAATCGCTCGCCGAAGCGACAGAGGCGGGCGCGGCAACGATCAATTACGGAGCATTCATCACCACGATCATCAACTTCCTGATCGTCGCCTGGGCGCTGTTCGTGGTCGTTCGTGTCCTCAACCGGCTGAAACGGAAGCAGGAAGAAGAGGCGGCGGTCCCGGAGGCCCCGGCCGAAGCGCCGGCCGATGTGAAGCTGCTGACGGAGATCCGCGATCTGCTGAAGGAAGGACGTCCGTGAACGGATGACTTCGGCAGAACCGGCAAACACCCGGAGATGGCGGCAGATGAATAAGTCATGAAACTGACATTGCCGCCGGTTTGGGCGCGACCTATAGTTACTTCCGGTCCAACTTGTGCATTTTCGTGGCGCCTATTACTCCCGTTTCGGATGGGAAATTCGCCGCAAGGTTGTACGAAAGTTGATCCCGCTGTCAGGCAGATCTGCCGACGGTGAACGTGTTGCGCCTATGAAGGAAAAGTACATGCCTACCGGTACCGTGAAGTGGTTTGACACCGTCAAGGGCTATGGGTTCATCCACCCCGACGACGGTAGCAAGGACGCGTTCGTGCACATTTCCGCGGTCCAGCGGGCGGGCCTGACCAGCCTGACCGAGGGACAGAAGGTCAGCTACGAACTCGTCCAGGGCAGAAATGGCAAGATGGCGGCCGACGACCTGAGCGTGACGGGCTGACGAAGAAAAGCCTGGGGGAAAAAGATTTCAGGGCCCGCCGGCAAAACGGCGGGCCCTTTTATATCCGGCGCCCGTCAATGCGGAAGCGGAGACACGCCGATCACCAGCGGATGCATTAAAAGCAGCAAAACGAACAGGACGACGCCACCGCCGATCCGCGTCCAACCGATGCCGGACGAACCAAAGGCCGCGCGCCCCGCAATGATCGCCGCGAACGGAACGTTGGACGTGCGATCCGCAAACGACCGCCATGCTTCGCCGTCCGTGGCACGCCGCTTGGCATCGATCAGCACCGTCCCGCTGAGCGCCAGAAGGCCGACGCCGCCCATCAGGATCACGGAAGCCGCATCGCCGTTCACCAACAGATGCGCGATCGCCCACAAGGCGAAGGCCCACAACATGGGATGACGGGTGACGGCGAGCGCCCCGCGACCTGCGGTCTCGTCCCGTGCCTGCTCTCCCTGCATCACGGCGGTCGGATTCTTCGCCGTCAGACCGATGACGAGAAGGATCGACGCCGGCAGCATCAGGCCGAGCGTCACCCAGCGGAGACCGGCCGGTGCCACCCACAGCGTCGGCGCGGCCGGCGCCATCCGGTAGGACAGAATCATCAAGACCATCAGCACGCCCATCAGCGCGGAATAGGCGCCGAGATAAGGCCTCTGCTCCATGCGCGCGACAAGGCGTGCACGGAGCGGCGTGCTGGAGATGCCGATATGGCCGGCGACGAACGCGAAGGTCGTCAGGATGAGCGGCCACAAGTTCTCCGTCATCGACCTAGTCCGCGTCTTCCTTTTCGGCCAGCCATGCCTCGACCTCGTGGCGCTGGATCTTACCGGTAGTGCTGCGCGGAAAATCCGCGAGGGCGACGAAGCGCACGGCCTTCGGCCGCTTGTAGCCGGCGAGATGTTCGCGACAGCGCGCCAGCAGGGTATCGGCGTCTAGTGATTCGTCGTGGCGTGCCACCACCGCCACCGGCACCTCGCCCCATTGCGGGTCGGGACGGCGCACGACCACCGCGTCGGCGACGCGCGCATCGGCCAGCAGCACCCGCTCGATCTCGGCCGGATAGACGTTCTCGCCGCCGGTCTTGATCATGTATTTGGCCCGATCGACGAAATCCAGGGTGCCGTCCGGGTTGCGGCGGAACATGTCGCCCAGATGGAACCAGCCGCCACGGAAATCCCGCACGTTGGTCTCGTCCGCACGCCAATAGCCGCTGAACAGCGTCGGTCCGCGAAAGGCGAGTTCACCCGGATCGCCGTCGGGCACGTCGTTGTCGTCGTCGTCGACCAGGCGAATTTCACAAAGCGAGCTCTGGCGCTTCGACAGGCCGGCGGGAATGACGCCCGGCGGAATCATGACGCCGGAGGCCGGCGGAATCCCCGTCTCGGTCGACCCGAAGCTGTTGAGGTACGGCGCGCCGAGCGCCCGCGTAACGTCGGCGATCTGCTTCAGCGGCACCAGGTCGGCCATCGCCCCCATCACCTTGATGCCGCGCGGCTTGGCCCCCGCCGCCACGGCCACCTCGGCCATCCGCTCCACCGTTCCCGGCACCAGGACGAACCAGCTCACGGGCAACTCGTTCAGGATCTCGATCAGGCGTTCGGGGTCGAAGCCGTCGACCATCGACACCCGCCCGCCGATCAGCAGGCTGCCGATCGCGAGGTCGGTGGACGCCATGTGGAACATCGGCGCCCAGGCGGGAAAGCAGTCGCCGATGCCGACGCCGAAATCGGCGCAGTAGACCTGGACGCGGGCGATGAAGGCGCGGTGGCTGATCACCGCCCCTTTGGGTCGACCGGTCGTGCCGCTGGTGTAGAGGATGACGAGACCGTCCTCGGGCTCGGCCACATCGTCGGGCTCGCTCTCGGCGGCGGCGGCGAGACGCGCTTCGTAATCCTCGCCGATCGTCACCACCGTCTCCGCTCCATGGTCGATCGCTGCAGCGGCGTCGACGAAGCGCGGCGAGACGACCAGCACCTTGGGCTCCGTCAGGCGAATGCAGTATTCGAGCTCCTCGCCCGCCAGCCGCCAATTCTGGGCGGCGACAATGGCGCCGAGCTTGGCGGCAGCGAACTCGAGTTCGACATATTCGGCGCAGTTTTCCGCAAGAATCGCGATCCGGTCGCCGCGGACGATGTCGAGCGCCGCCAGGGCATGGGCCAGCCGGTTCACCCGGTTGTTGAATGCGGCATAGGTCCAACGGCGCGGCCCGTCCTCCAGCGCGATAGCATCGCCCCGAATACGGACCTGCTCACGAAGCAGGCCGCCCACGGTTGCAATCGAGGCACGACGGATAAGGACGCTGGGATCGGTTTCGGGCATTTCGTCTCAGCCTTCAGGAACGACTCTTCGCCGCCCGTATATACGAAGCCGCGCGCCTCACGGCAAAGTTTGCGGCGCAAGGCCGTAGGCATCCTCTATAATCGACGGCAAAAGGCCCCGGAGGCCGCCGATCCCGGATCACGGGACGACGATGATCATGGGAGAGAAACCGCATGCCGATTTCGAGATTGCTGATCGCCGTCACGGCTCTGACCATTTTCGCATCTGGGGCTGCAGACGCCGCAGCACCGTCCGATCCGCTTCGTTCCCCCGGCTGGGAGAGCATCGTCGAGACCTTCTTTCCCCAATCGGAGATCCTGTTCGACGATCGGGTGGAAGTGGTCATGCCGACGCGGGTCGAGGACGCCCATGACGTCCCGATGGCGGTCAAGCTGTCGGCGGAGCTCGGTCATGTCCGCGAGATCGTCGTCATCGCCGAGAACAATCCGATCCAGCAGGTGGCACGTCTCTACCCGCACCGGCCGTTGAAGGCGATCGGCCTCAAGATCCGCCTCGAATCGACGACCCCCGTACGCGCCGCGGCCCTGACCGACGATGGCGTCTGGCATGTGGGCTCGACGGCGGCCGAGGTGCTCACCCCTGGTGGCTGCTCGGTCCCCGACAACCGGGTAGCCGACGAGGTGAGCGACCGGCTGGGCGAGATCGCCTTCAAGACCTTCGACCGCGACGACGGCAGCGCCCGGCTCAAGTTCCGCATCATCCACCCCATGCAGACCGGCTTCGCGGTAAGCGAGGACGGCGAATACATCCCCGCCTATTTCCTCGAACAGATGCGGATCGGCGACGGCGACGGGCCGGTGGTCGACATCGAGAGCCGCGCCGCGATGGCGCCGGACCCCATCGTCACCATCGACGTACCGGAGCTGGGCCAGACTATCCGCATCCAGGCCCGGGATAGCCAAGGCCTGGAGTTCGAGACCAAGGACGCCGACGAACCGTCGATGTAAGGCCGGTATGCGCGCCTTCTCGTTTCTCGGCCTCGTCACCGCCCTCGTTCTCACCGTTTTCGCTGCTGGCGAACTGCGGGCTCAGGGCATGGGCGGTGGCGATCCCGGCCGCCGCGGCTACACCTACGGGCTGTCGCCGGAGGAGATCGCCCCCGGCGTCTACGTGTTCTGGGGTGCGCAGGAACCGATGACGCCTGAGAACGGCGCCAACATCGTCAACACCGGCTTCATCGTCGGCGACGAGTCCGTGCTGGCCATCGACACCGGGCCGACCCGCCTCTATGGCGAGGAGATGCTGGCCACGATCGCCAAGGTCACCGACAAGCCGGTGCGGATGGCGGTGGTGACCCATCATCACTTCGACCACGCCTTCGGGATGAGCGTCTTCAAGAAGGCCAATATCCCGACAATGATGCATTTCGGGGCAAGGCCGCTGCTGCTCCGCGACGGCAGCGGCGTCCTCCAGTTCATGGAGATCCTTGTCGGGGCCAACTGGGTGAGCCGGATCGAGGTCGACCGGCCGACCCGTGTCACCAACCGAGTCGAGACCTTCGACTTGGGCAATCGCAAGGTCGTCGTCACGCCCTTCGAGAACGGCCACACGCCGGGCGATCTCGTTATCTATGACGAGAAAACGAAGACGCTGTTCGCCGGCGACCTCGCCTTCGTCGGACGGACGCCCACCATCCCCCACGCCGACATCCCGACCTGGCTCGACCAGATCGACATCATCGAGGCGATGCCCTGGGATCGGCTGGTGCCGGGCCACGGCCCCCTGGTCACCGACCGCGCCCAGCTAACGCCGATGGCCGACTATCTCCGCTATCTCGACGACTACGTGAAGCGGGCGGTGGCCAACGGCGAAACCCTCGCCGACAGTCTCGACCCCCCGCCGCCGGAACGATTCCGCGACCTCGCCGAGATCGGCGTCGAATACCAGCGGGCACTTCTCAAGCTGTTCCGCGACGTCGAGCGCCAGGAACTCGACACGACGGTGCGCTGAGGGCGCTTTACTCCTCCGCCGTCCCCACCGGCACCCGCGCTTCCATCGGCAGGGCCGGATCGGCGGACCATTCGGCGAGGGAGCCGTCGTAGATCACCGCTTCGTCGTTCCCCATCAGTTCGTGGGCGACGAACCAGCCGAGTGAGCTTTCCAGCCCTGAGTTGCAGAAATAGATGACCCGGCCGGTGGTCGGCACGCCAGCCGCCGCGAACAGGGTGTCGAGATCATGGCCAGTACGGAACACCAGCCCACGATCGACGGTGAGCCAGGTGAGCGGCAGGTTGAGCGCCCCCGGCAGCGTGCCGGGGCGAGCAGTGATCGGCTCCCGGTTGACGCCCAAGAAGTAGTCCGTCGCGCGCAAGTCGACATGGGGCGTGCCGGCAGCGAGCGCCGTCTCCACCGCCGCCTTGTCGACCACCACACCGGCTGCCGGCTCGGCGTCGAAAACAGTCGGCTCCGGTGTCCGGTCGCCCGTCTCGACATCATTTTGCCAGTCGGCGATCCAGGCCGGAAAACCGCCGTCGAGGATCGAGACCCGTTTGAGGCCGGCCACCTTCATGATCAGGTACATCCGCGTCGTCTCGGCGGCGGAGACGTCGTCCAGGGACGTATTGTAGAGGACGACATGGCTGTCGCCGGCGATGCCGAGCCCGCCGATCAGCTTTTCGAGCTGCGGCCGCGGCGGGATCATCATCGGCACGCCGCCGACATGAGCGCGCCAGCCGTCTTCGTAGAAATTCGTGTAGACCGCGCAGGGGACGTGGCCGACCCGGTAGTCGTCCCGCGAGCGCCGCACATCGACCACGACGAGGCCGGATTCGCAGAGGTGTTCCGACAGCCAGGAGACGGCGACGAGCGGCCCCGGATAATTCGAATCCGTTTCCGCCGCCGCTTGGCCGGCAATGAACGAAATCACTGCGGAAAAGGCGGAAAAAACGGCGAAAAACGCGGCTATCCGCTTCGCCACATTCGGAAAACTGATCCGGACTATAGCTTTCATCCCCGCGGAAAACGCCTAAGTAAGACCCTGCCGGCTCGGACCGGCCCAAGAAGCATCAAGCTGGAGGAAACCTTATGTGGACCAAGCCCGTCATCCATGAAGTGGCCGTCGGCCTCGAGATCAACTGCTACGCCTGCGCCGAGCTCGGCTGACGGCGGATGGCCGTCCGCGGCCATCCTGATGACGACCAGCGCAGGAAACCAGCATGCATATTCGCGTTCTCGGCGCCGCCGCCGGCGGGGGCTATCCGCAGTGGAACTGTAATCACCCCAACAGCCGGCGCGCCCGGTCGAAGGACCCCGCCGCGAGGCAGCGCACGCAGTCGTCGATCGCGGTGAGCGCGGACGGCGTCGACTGGTTCCTGTTCAACGCCTCACCCGACCTTCGTCAGCAGATCAACGACAACGATGTCCTGCATCCCAAGGACGGCCTGCGCCACAGCCCGATCAAGGGCGTGGTGCTGACCAATGCCGACGTCGACCATGTCGCCGGCCTGCTGAACCTGCGGGAGTCCCAGCCGCTGGAACTCTACGCCACCAGCCGGGTGATCCAGGTTCTGCAGAACAACACCATCTTCAACGTCCTCAATCCGCAGTTCGTCGATCGCCACCCGATCAAGCTCGACGAGCCGGTGTCGTTGAAGAAGCCCGATGGCAGTGACAGCGGCATCGTCGTGGTGCCCTTCGCGGTGCCGGGCAAGGTGGCGCTGTGGCTGGAGGATGCGAGCAAGGGGCCTGATTTCGGCTCGGTCGAGGAAGACACCATCGCGCTGGAGGTCCGCAACGCCGAGGGCCAGACGGTCTTCTTCTACATCCCCGGCTGCGCCAGGGTGCCGGACGAACTGGCGGACCGCCTGCGCGGTGCACCGCTGGTGTTCTTCGACGGCACCCTGTGGGTCGACGACGAGATGATCCGCTCGAACGTCGGCGTGAAGACGGGCAAGCGCATGGGCCATATGAGCGTATCCGGCGAGGACGGCACCATCGCCGCGTTCCGCGACCTCGGCATTGATCGCAAGATCTTTATCCACATCAATACGACCAACCCGATCCTGCTGGAGGATTCGCCCGAGCGCGCCGCGGTTACCGAGGCGGGTTGGGAAGTCGCTTACGACGGCATGGAGATACGGGTATGACCTTCGCTGTTCCCCTGGTCGACGAATCGGCCACCGCGGCCGGTAAGGAGCCGCTGACCGAGGATGAATTCCTCGCAGCCCTGATGAAGATCGGCGAAGAGCGCTATCACAGCCTCCACCCGTTCCATAAGCTGCTGCACGGCGGCAAGCTGAACTACGGCCAGGTGCAGGCCTGGGCGGTGAACCGCTTCTATTACCAGCTCAGCATCCCGCGGAAGGACGCGGCGCTGATCTCCAGGCTTCACGACCACAAGCTCCGCCGCCTGTGGCGCAGCCGGATCATCGATCATGACGGCGACGAGCAGAACGAAGGCGGCATCGAGCGCTTCCTGCATCTGACCGACGCGCTGGGCCTCGACCGCGAGTACATCCTCTCGACCCGCGGCATCCTGCCCGGCACCCGCTTCGCGGTCGAGGCCTACGTCAACTTCGTCCGCGAGCGATCCATCCTCGAGGCGATTGCCTCGTCACTCACCGAACTGTTCGCGCCCGCGATTCACGAGGAACGCATTGCCGGCTTGCTGAAGCATTACGACTTCGCCAACGACGTGACGCTCTCCTATTTCCGCAAGCGCCTGACCGAGGCCCGCCAGGACGTCGAGTTCGGCCGTGCCTACGTGCTGACCCACGCCAAGACCCGCGACCAGCAGGAAGCGGTGCTGAACGCGGTGCGCTTCAAGACCGACGTGCTGTGGTCGCAGCTCGACGCGCTGCACTTCGCCTATGTCGAGCCGGCGTTGATCCCCCCCGGCGCCTTCGTGCCCGAGGATCGCAAGTGAGCGAACGCACCATCCTCACCGAGGACAGCGTTCCCAAGCTGCCCCGCCACGCCAAGCTGCGCTTCGACAAGCCGCGCGACAAGTGGATCATCCTCGCGCCCGAGCGGGTGTTCGAGCTCGATCCGATCGCGTCCGAAGTCGTCAGATTGTGCGACGGCAGCAAACCCGTGAACGAGGTGGTCGACACCCTGGCCGCCAAGTACGAGGCCCCGCGCGACGTCATCGCCAAGGACGTCATCGACATGCTGCAGGGCCTCGCAGACAAGGGATTCGTAGTGACATGAACGACATGACACTGGTTGCCGACAAGCCCGAGACCAAGCCGGCGAAGAAGGCGGTCGGCGTTCCCTACGCGGTGCTGGCGGAGCTCACCCACCGCTGCCCGCTGCAGTGCCCCTACTGCTCGAACCCGGTCGAGCTGGAGCGCGCGGGGAACGAGATCGACACCGAGACCTGGAAGCGCGTCATCGACGAGGCCGAGGCGATGGGCATCCTGCATGTCCACTTCTCGGGCGGCGAGCCGACCGTGCGGAAGGACCTCGAGGAGCTGGTGGCCCACGCCGCCGAGCGCGGTCTCTACACCAACCTCATCACCTCGGCTGTCCTGCTGGACGAGAAACGCCTGATGGGCCTTCGCGACGCCGGTCTCGACCACGTCCAGATCAGCTTCCAGGGCACCGACGCCGATCTCGCCAACCGCGTCGCCGGCTTCAAGGGCCACGCCAAGAAGCTCGAAGTCGCGCGGCTGGTCCGCAAGGCCGGCCTGCCGCTCACCGTCAACGCGGTGATGCATCGGCAGAACCTGCACCAGCTCCGCTCGATGATCGACATGGCGGTCGAGCTGGATGCCGAGCGGCTGGAGGTCGCCCAGGTCCAGTACTACGGCTGGGCGCTCAAGAACCGCGACGCCTTCCTGCCGACCCGCGAGCAGCTCGACGAGGCGACCGCCATCGTCGAGGAAGCGCGCGTGCGCCTGAAAGGCATCCTCGCCATCGACTACGTCGTTCCCGACTACTACGCCCAGCGACCGAAGTCGTGCATGGGCGGCTGGGGGCGCCAGTTCCTGAACATCACCCCGGCCGGCAAGGTGCTGCCCTGCCACGCCGCCGAGTCGATCCCCTCGCTCGAGTTCGACAACGTCAAGGACAAGAGCCTCGCCTGGATCTGGGAGAACTCCTCGGCGTTCAACAAGTATCGCGGCACCGACTGGATGCCGGAGCCTTGCCAGTCCTGCGACCGCCGCGAGATCGACTGGGGCGGCTGCCGCTGCCAGGCCTTCGCGCTGACGGGCGACGCCGGCAACACCGACCCGGCCTGCGCCAAGTCGCCGCAACGCGACGTCCTTCGCGATCCGCTGGAGGCCGCGCGGACCATCGACGAAAACGACCTGCCGGACTTCGTCTACCGCCGCATCGGGGGATAACGCGAAGTCACGTCTCTGACGAGCGGACGAGCAGGCAGGGGCCTCGGGCAAGCTGTCCGAGCCTTCTGCCTCTCTTGCTTCACCTCGTCCCCTCGGCCCTCCGTTGCATCGTTCCCGCGAAGGCGGGAACCCATTGCGAAACGCGGAAGCATCTTGGATCAGGCTCCGGAGCATGCCGCTGGGTGCCTGCCTGCGCGGGCTCGATGGCTGAGGGAGCCCCGAAGCTCAGTGAAAATCGGCCATACGGCTCCTGTTTACCCCGCCATCCCTCAACACCGCTTGCCCGCCCCCCCACGGCTGTCGCTAGAATAGCGAGTTGGAAACCAGTCCCGAGGCATGGCGACAATGGCTTCTCCATCACCCGATCGCGAAGAGCAGGCGAACGACTGGCAGCAGCGCGCGCCCGCCTGGACGCGCTGGGCCGGCACGATGGAGCGGATGGCGGACCGCTTCAATCAGCCGCTGCTCGACGCGGCTGGAATCGCCGACGGTCAGACGGTGCTGGATCTCGCATCCGGCGCCGGGGAGCCTGCGCTCAGCATCGCTCGCCGCGTCGGTCCCTCAGGCCACGTGACCGCTACGGACCTCGTCCCTGAAATGCTGGACGGGATCGAACGACGGGCTCAAGCGGCGAACCTCTCGAATCTATCGGTCCGCGAAAGTGATATGCAGGCGCTTCCGTTCGAAGACGAAAGCTTCGACCGTGTCGTCTGCCGATTCGGAATCATGTTCAGCCCGGACGAGGGCAAGGCCCTTTCGGAGGCCCTGCGGGTGCTGAAGCCCGGTGGACGGGCCGCATATATGGTTTGGGGCCCCCTGGAAGACACGACGGTGTTCGTGGTGTTGCAGTCGACCGTGCGCCGCTTTCTGGGCGACCAGTCGCCACCGGCCGCCCTGCCGCAGTTCCGCTTCGGCCCGGCCGGGAGCCTCGCTTCGGTATTCGAAGCCGCGGGCTTCACCGATGTCGCCGAGCAGGAGCTCCGCTTCCACCCGCGTCCCGAAGCCGGCAGCGGGTTCTGGCGGCCGCAGCTCGACATGTCGTTCGGCCACCGCATTCGCCATCTCTCTTCGGAGGAACGTCAGGCGCTCGACGCGACCATCGACAACGCATTCGAGATGTACCGGGAGGACGACGTTTACCGTCTGACCGCCCACATCCGCATCGTCACGGGCGACAAGGCGAAAGAGTAGAAGGCACCTCACGCCCCTTCCGGCAGACAGCGGGGAGAGCGCGCCCTAGCCGGTCATCCGCGACCGCGGCAGCACTTCCTTGGCCAGATCCTCGTCTTCGGCCTCGTGCATCCCCGCATCGAGCGCGCCGGCAAGTTCGTCGGTCGCCGCTTCGTCGTCGCCGGCTTGCTGGCGCTGCCACATCCTGGCGTAGACTCCGTCCTTGGCCATCAACGCCCCGTGCCGGCCATGCTCGATGATCCGCCCCGCTTCCATCACCAGGATCTCGTCCGCATCGACCACGGTCGACAGGCGGTGGGCGATGATCAGGGTCGTGTGGTTGCGCGAAACCTCGCGGAGATTCGCCTGGATCAGCCGCTCGGTCTGGGTGTCGAGCGCCGACGTCGCCTCGTCGAACAGCATGATCCGCGGCTTCTTCAGCAGCATGCGGGCGATCGCCACCCGCTGCTTCTCACCGCCCGAGAGCTTCAGTCCACGTTCGCCGACGCGCGCCTCGTAGCCGTCCGGAAGGCTTTCGATGAAGTCGTGAATGCGGGCGAGACGCGCCGCCTGTTTCACCTCCTCGAAGCTGGCATCGGGGCGGCCATAGGCGATGTTATAGGCAATGGTGTCGTTGAACAGGACCGTGTCCTGCGGAACGATGCCAATCGCCGATCGCAACGATTCCTGCGTGACGTCGCGGATGTCGGCACCGTCGATCCGCACCGCGCCCTCCGTCACGTCGTAGAATCGGAACAGGAGCCGCGAGATCGTCGACTTGCCCGCCCCGCTCGGCCCCACCACCGCGACGGTCTTGCCGGGCGGAACCCGGAAGTCGACGTCGTGGAGGATCTGCCGTTTGGGGTCGTAGCGAAAATCAACATGCTCGAACACGACCTCGCCACCGCCTTGCGGCAAAGGCCGGGTGTCCGGCCGGTCGACGACCTCGGCCGGCTGATCGAGCAGCGAGACCATGTTCTCCATGTCGACCAGCGACTGCTTGATCTGGCGGTAGACCATGCCCAGGAAGTTGAGCGGCTGGTAGAGCTGCAGAAGGAAGGCGTTGACCAGCACGAAATCGCCGACGGTCATCGACCCGCCGACAACGCCCCGCGCCGCCATCAGCATGACGCCCGTGACGCCCACCGCAATGATCCCCGCCTGACCGATGTTCAGCATCGCGAGGCTGGTCTCGCTCTTCACCGCCGCTTTCTCGTAGCGGGCCAGCGACTTGTCGAACCGCTTCGCCTCGTGGGCCTCGTTGCCGAAATACTTGACGGTCTCGTAGTTCAGCAGACTGTCGATCGCACGGGTATGGGCCTCGTTGTCGGTCTCGTTCATCACCCGGCGGTATTTGATCCGCCATTCGGTGACCGCGAAGGTGAAGACGATGTAGACGACGATGGTCCCGAACGTCACCGCGGCGAACCACACCTCGTAGCGCACCAGGAGGATGCCGCAGACCAGGAATATCTCGAGCAGCGTCGGCAGGACGTTGAACAGCATGAAGGAGAGCAGGAACTCGATCCCCTTCGATCCACGCTCGATCGCGCGGCTGACGCCGCCGGTCTGTCGTTCGAGATGGAAGCGGAGCGCCAGCCCATGGAGATGGCGGAAAGTCTTGAGCGCCAGCGACCGCACCGAATGCTGCGCGACCTTGGCGAACAGGGCGTCCCGAAGCTCGCCGAAGGCGCCGGAGCCTACGCGTGCAATGCCGTAGGCCAGGATCATACCCACCGGCACCGCCAGCAGCGTCTTCGTGTCGACGCTCAGCGCATCGACGGCGTCCTTGAGGAACAGCGGCACCTGGACGTTGATGACCTTCGCCGCGATCAGCATGACGACCGCGGCCGCGACCCGTGCCTTGAGGTCCAGTCGTCCCTTCGGCCACAGATAGGGAGCCAGCGCGCGAAGCGCGGTAAGGTCTCCCTTCAGCGACCCTCGGGTCGCGTCGGACCGTGGCGCGGTTGACTGGGCTAAAGGCATCGGATGCTTCGCAAAAAATGCCGCCGCCATCGTCGGACGGCGGCGGGCTCTAAACGTCTAGATAGCTATCGGTGACCCGATTCCAAGCGGGCCGGGACTCCGCGTCCTCAACCTTCCTGATCGGGAAGGACGAAGACCTGGCCGGGATAGATCAAGTCCGGGTCACCGATCTGATAGGCGTTGGCGTCGTAGATCAGGGTGTACTGAACCCCCTTGCCGTAGACGTTGCGGGCGATGCGCCACAGGCTGTTGCCGGGCTGTACGATCACCACGCCCTCGCGCGTAATCGGACGCGCCATATCGGCCTGGGAAAATGGCGTTTCGATACGCGAGATCACCTTGCCGTTGGTGTCGATCTGATCGACGCGAAGCTGATGCATACCGGCCGGAATCGCCTCCATGGGCCGGATTCGCCAGCGTCCGTTTTCCGCCGTCTGAGCGCGGCCGATGAACTTGTTGTCGAGATAGGCATCGATCGTGCTGTGCGGTTGGGCCTTGCCCGAGAAGTCCAGACGCCCGCTCTCGTCGTAGTCGATCGTCTCGAGGGTCAGCCCCGCCGCGCCTTCCAGGCCGCGTTCCGGTCCGCCGAACTGAAGCAGCCGGCTCGGTCCGGTGCCGTCGCGCGGCACCTCCACGGCTATCACCGGTGCCGCGCCGGTCACATTGGCTTCGGTCTGCTGACGCTCGGGCACGACCATGACCACGACATCCTTAGAGGCGACCGGCGTCTGACCCGAAAGCTCGGAAACGATGCCGAGTTCCCTCGATCCGGGCTCCAGCGGCGCATCGGGCAGGATCACCCATTCGCCGCGCCGATCCGCGACAGCTTCGCCGATCACATGGTCACCCGCGTTGACCGAGACATTGGCCCCCGGCTCCGCGCGCCCGGCAAACACGGCGCCGCCATCGGGACCGACGCGCACGACATCGAAGCTCGGCGAAGGCGCTTCGGGTTGATCGGCCGGACTCGCATCCGCCACATCCATCGCCTCGGCTTCGTCGGCAACGCCAGCCGCCATTCGGTCGCCTTCATCCGCCGCAGAGTCATCCCGCGAGATTCCGGCCGCGGTCTCCGCGACATCTGGCGTCGTTTCCCGGAGCCTCTCTCCGTTCGCCCGGCTCGGCTCCTCCACCGGTGCTTCGGCGTGCTCGACCGGCGGTACCGGCGAAGGCGCGTCTTCGGCAGCGACCGTCGCCGTCTCGGTTCCGGCTGCGGGAGGTTCCGCGCCATCGGCCGGCACCGTACCCATCGCGTCCGCGAAATCGGTCTTCGCGCCCCCCCCACTGCCCTCGACGCCGACGTCGGCAGCGGGAGCGACGGTCGGCGCCATCGGGTCCCCCCTGGCGCCCGCGCCGCCTTCCGGTCCCCGCGGCGGAGTCGCCTGCATTTCGGCCACCGCCTCCGCCGCGCCTTCTTCGTCGGCTTCCGCTCCAGTTTCCGTAACGGCAGGTTCGGCCGCAGGCGCCGACGGGCTGTCCGCCGGGATTTCCGCTTCCGGCTCCGCTTCAGGTTTGGATGCTGCAATGGCAGGAGAAGCCTGTTCGCTCACAGCCACGGGCGGCTTGCTTTCCGCCACAGGCTCGGCTCCACCCCCGGTGACGATCTCGCCGCCGGTATCACGCTGCGCAACCACCATGACGCCGACGATGCCGGCCGCGGCAATAAGCCCCGCAACGGCGAGCGAAGTCGTCCAACCTTTAGACGGTACCCTGTTCATTTGACGAAATTAGTACGCCCCCGCCCGGCAATCAATTACCGGTTTTGCAGCGCGAAATCGCAGTAATCCGCGCACTTCGGCCTCATCCGATCGGCCGTCTCGACTGATGAGGTCGAAACGATGGATCGGGGTTGGCCGCAAGGTCCCCGAGCCGGTACAAGAAGGGCTCGGAATTCCGGAGTTCCCATCCCATGGCGCTACTCGGCGGCATCGCTGTCTATTGCGGATCGCGCACCGGCGAATCCGACACATATCGCCGGCTGGCAGCCGATCTCGGGTCGCGGATCGCCGCCGAAGGGCGGACGCTGGTCTATGGCGGCGGTCGTGTCGGCCTGATGGGCGTGGTCGCGGATTCCGCCCTGGCCGGAGGGGGCCGCGTCGTCGGCGTCATCCCCGACTTCCTGCTCCGGCCGGAGATCGCGCATGACCGGCTCGACCAGCAGATCGTCGTCGGCAGCCTGCATGCCCGAAAGCAGCGGATGTTCGATCTGGCCGACGCTTTCGTCGTTCTGCCCGGTGGCTTGGGAACGCTCGACGAGGCGGTTGAGGTCGTGACGTGGAAGCTGCTCAGCCTGCACAGCAAGCCGGTCGTCTTTCTCGACGGAACCTACTGGGCGCCGCTGCTCGCGCTGATCGATCATTTCGTCGCGGAGGGGTTCCTGGGTGCGGACGCCCGTGGACTCTACGGCACCGCCGACGGCCCGGACGCCCTGTTCGAAATACTGCATGAGCACACGGCCGTCGGTGACGCACGGCCCTCGGAATTGCTGTGATGCGGCCGGCCGTCTTTGCACTGCGAAAAGGTGGTGCTACTGTTCGATCGGCCCGGGCAGCCACCATTCGTCCTCATCCAGATTTGTCTTAATCACGCGTGCTGAGCCGTTCCTTGGCGAGGAGAAATATTCATGGAGAAGATCAAGGTCGCGAATCCGATCGTCGAACTCGACGGCGACGAGATGACCCGCGTCATCTGGAGCATGATCAGGGAAAAGCTGATCCTGCCCTATCTCGACATCGATCTGATCTATTTCGACCTCGGCATCGAAAGCCGTGACGCCACCGACGACCGCATCACCGTCGAGGCGGCGGAAGCGATCAAGAAGCACAAGGTCGGCGTCAAATGCGCGACGATCACCCCGGACGAGGCGCGGGTCGAGGAATTCGGGCTGAAGAAGATGTGGCGTTCGCCCAACGGCACGATCCGCAACATTCTCGGCGGCACCGTATTCCGTGAGCCGATCGTCTGCCAGAACGTGCCGCGGCTGGTCCCCGGCTGGACCGACCCGATCGTCATCGGCCGACACGCCTATGGCGACCAGTACCGCGCCACCGACTTCCGCGTGCCCGGCGCCGGCAAACTTGTCATGCGCTTCACCCCGGCCGACGGCGGCGAGCCGATCGAGCACGAGGTCATGAACTTCCCCGATTCCGGCATCGCCATGGGGATGTTCAATCTGGACGAGTCGATCCGCGGCTTCGCCCGCGCCTGCTTCAACTACGCGCTGGAGCGCGGTTGGCCGCTCTACCTGTCGACCAAGAACACGATCCTCAAGGCCTATGACGGCCGCTTCAAGGACCTGTTCCAGGAGACCTACGACGCCGAGTTCGCCGAGCCGTTCAAGGCCAAGGGCATCACCTATGAGCACCGCCTGATCGACGACATGGTCGCCTCGGCGCTGAAATGGAACGGCAATTTCGTCTGGGCCTGCAAGAACTACGACGGCGATGTGCAGTCCGACACCGTGGCGCAGGGTTTCGGCTCGCTTGGTCTGATGACCTCGGTGCTGCTGACGCCCGACGCCGACTGCGTCGAGGCCGAAGCCGCGCACGGCACGGTGACCCGCCATTTCCGCGAACACCAGAAGGGCAACGACACCTCGACCAACCCGATCGCGTCGATCTTCGCCTGGACCCGCGGCCTCTACTATCGCGCCAAGTTCGACGACACCCCGGCAGTGGCGGAGTTCGCCGAGACGCTGGAGCGGGTCTGCGTCGACACGGTCGAAGCCGGTGATATGACCAAGGATCTCGCCCTCCTGATCGGCAAGGATCAGAAGTGGCTGACGACCATGCAGTTCCTGGACAAGCTCGACCAGAACCTCAAGGCGGCTATGGGCTGAAGGTCACCGCGGCCGCGGGCTCGTCGACGACGGCCCCCGGGAGAGCACGCCTCACGCCCTAGCGGTGTGAGGCGGCCGCTCAGAACGGCGAAGACGACGCCGGTCTCGCGCAGCGCCGAAACCGCCCCATCGTATCCCGCTGCATCACCCACAGGATCGTGCCGCAGCGGAGCAACAGCGCCTCGCCACCCACCACGGCCTTCCCGAGCACAGCCGGACTCATCGCTCTGCGGAGGCGCAGGTTACCGGCGACTAGGCAATCGCGCCTTCGACCGCATCCAGGGCGGCCTGGGCGGCCGCGCCCTGCGGGCCGCCGGCCTGGGCCATATCGGGTCGACCGCCGCCGCCCTTCCCGCCCAGCGCTTCGGCGCCCTTGCGAACCAGGTCGACCGCGTTGAAGCGGTCGGTCAGGTCGTCGGTCACGCCGACGACGATCGCCGCCTTGCCCTCGTCGACGCCGACGATGGCGACGACTCCCGAACCGATCTGCTTCTTCAGGCTGTCGGCGAGACCGCGCAGCTCTTTGGCCGGCACGCCTTCGATCGCGCGAGCGGCAAAGGTAATCCCGGCCACCGTCTTGGTGGCGGCGCCCTCCGACGTACCGCCGCCGCCGGTAGCGAGCTTCCGGCGCGCTTCAGCGAGTTCCCGCTCCAGCTTACGCCGCTCGGCGATCAGGCCGGCGATGCGCTCGGGCAACTCCTCCGGCGTCGTCTTAAGGGCTGCCGCCGCGTCGCGGAGCTGCCCTTCCTCGGCCCGGACATAGGCCAGCGCTTCCGGTCCCGTCAGCGCCTCGATACGGCGGACGCCCGCGGCCACCGCGCCTTCGCCGACGATCTTGAACAGGCCGATATCGCCGGTGCGCCGGACATGGGTACCGCCGCACAACTCGACCGAGACGCGATCGTCGTCGCTTCCCATCCGAACCACACGGACCTCGTCGCCGTATTTCTCGCCGAACAGCGCCAGCGCCCCCTGCTCGACCGCCTCGGCCGGGGTCATCAGGCGCGTGCCCACCTCGGCGTTGACGCGAACCTGCTCGTTGACGTCGGCCTCGATGGTCGCGAGCTCGTCCTGGCTGATGGGTTTGGTGTGGCTGATATCGAAGCGCAGGCGTTCCGGCGCAACGAGCGAGCCCTTCTGGGTCACGTGGTCACCGAGATGACGGCGGAGCGCACCGTGCAGCAGATGCGTCGCCGAATGGTTGCGGCGCAACGCCGTCCGGCGATCTTCGTCGATCTCCAGATGGATGACGTCGCCGACCTTGATCGTCCCCGACACGACGGTCCCGTAATGCACGGTAACGTCGCCCACCATTTTCTGGGTGTCGCTGACGGTGATATGGACGCCGTCCGCCGCCGTGATGGCGCCGGCATCGCCCATCTGCCCACCCGATTCGCCGTAAAAAGGCGTCTGGTTGGCGACGAGACCGATGCGTGTTCCCTCCGACGCTTCCGACACGCGCGCGCCGTCGACGACCAGGGCCTCGACGCGGGCATCGGAATCATGGCGCTCATAGCCCAGGAACTCGGTCGCGCCCTTTTCCTGACGGATCTCGAACCAGATCTGGTCGGTCGCCTTCTCGCCGGATCCCGACCATGCCGCCCGCGCCTCGGCGCGCTGACGCGCCATCGATTCCTCGAATCCGACCACATCGACACCGCGGCCCTGGGCGCGCAGCGCATCCTGGGTGAGGTCGAGGGGGAAACCGTAGGTGTCATAGAGCTTGAATGCGACCTCACCGGGAAGGTCGGTGCCGTCGGCCAAGTTCCCCACCGCTTCGTCCAACAGGCGGAGACCGCGCTCCAGCGTCTCGCGAAAGCGGCCCTCCTCCATCTTTAGGGTCTCGGTGATCAGAGGTTCGGCCCGGACCAGTTCCGGGAAAGCGCGCCCCATCTCGGCCACCAGGGTCGGCACCAGCCGCCACATCAACGGTTCGCGGCAGCCCATCATATGGGCGTGACGCATCGCCCGGCGCATGATGCGGCGGAGCACATAGCCGCGTCCTTCGTTGGACGGCACCACGCCGTCGGCAAGCAGAAAGCTCGATGCCCGGAGATGGTCGGCGATCACCCGGTGCGAGATCCGGTGCGACCCGTCGGCGGCGGCGCCGGAGGCGTCGGCGGACGCCGCGATCAGGGTCTTGAAGAGGTCGATGTCGTAATTGTCATGGACCCCCTGGAGCACGGCGGCGATCCGCTCCAGCCCCATGCCGGTATCGATCGACGGGCGCGGCAGAACGGTCCGCAGATTGGGCGCCTTCTGGTCGAACTGCATGAAGACCAGGTTCCAGATCTCGATGAACCGGTCGCCGTCTTCGTCGGGGCTGCCCGGCGGTCCGCCGGGAATCTCCGGGCCGTGGTCATAGAAGATTTCCGAGCAGGGTCCGCAGGGGCCGGTGTCGCCCATCGCCCAGAAATTGTCGGACGTCGCGATTCGCAGCACCCGGTCTTCGGGCAGGCCGGCAATCTTTCGCCATAGATCGAAGGCTTCGTCGTCCTCGGCATAGACCGTCACCAGCAACCGGTCGGCCGGCAGTCCGTACTCGCGGGTGACCAGATTCCAGGCGAGCTCGATCGCCAGATCCTTGAAATAATCGCCGAACGAGAAGTTGCCGAGCATCTCGAAAAAGGTGTGATGCCGGGCTGTGTAGCCGACATTGTCGAGATCGTTGTGCTTGCCGCCGGCGCGGACGCATTTCTGGCTGGTCGTCGCCCGCTTGTAGGGACGGGTCTCGGCGCCGGTGAAGACGTTCTTGAACTGCACCATCCCGGCATTGGTGAACAGCAGCGTCGGATCGTTGTGAGGGACGAGCGGACTCGATTCGACCTTCGCATGGCCGTTGGCCGCGAAGTAGTCGAGGAAAGCCGCACGAATGTCGTTCGTCGTCTGCATGGACATCGGGTCCCGTTCTCTTCCGATCGCTGGGCTGTGGCGCGGCGCACCGGGGCATTGGGGGTCGCCCGGCTTTTACCTGTAGCCGCTGAAGCTGTCCAGGCGACGGCCTGCGCCCGGGCGCGATTTGCACGCTCTCGCCCGACCGGATGAGGTGGGATCGCCGCCCCCGAAAATCAAATCAGCGGCGGCGAGGGACGGAAAAGGCGCGCCCCGGACCGGGACGCGCCCCTTCGCGTTTCACTCTTCGGCGTCGCTGTCCTCGCCGTCGATGCCGCTGCCGAGGCGGATCGAATCCGCGATCAGGCCGGCATTGGCGCGGATCGCGGCTTCCACCGTCTCCGCCACCTCCGGATTCTCGCGGAGGAACGTCTTGGCGTTCTCGCGGCCCTGGCCGATCCGCTGGCTGTCGTAGGAGTACCAGGATCCCGACTTCTCGATCACTCCGGCGCCGACGCCCAGGTCGAGCAGTTCACCGACCTTGGAGATGCCCTCGCCGTACATGATGTCGAACTCGATCTGCCGGAACGGCGGCGCGACCTTGTTCTTCACCACCTTGACCCGCGTCTGATTGCCGATGATCTCGTCGCGGTCCTTGATCGCCCCGATACGGCGGATGTCGAGGCGCACCGAGGAATAAAACTTGAGCGCGTTACCGCCGGTCGTCGTCTCCGGGTTGCCGTACATGACGCCGATCTTCATGCGGATCTGGTTGATGAAGATCACCATGCAGCGTGAGCGCGAGATCGAGCTGGTGAGCTTGCGGAGCGCCTGGCTCATCAACCGCGCCTGCACGCCGACATGGGTGTCGCCCATCTCGCCCTCGAGCTCCGCCCGCGGCACCAGCGCCGCGACGCTGTCCACCACCAGCACGTCGATGGCGCCGGACCGGACCAGGGTGTCGGCGATCTCCAGCGCCTGCTCGCCGGCATCCGGCTGGGAGATCAGCAGTTCCTCGACATTGACCCCAAGCTTCTTGGCGTAGGTCGGGTCGAGCGCGTGCTCGGCGTCGACGAAGGCGCAGGTACCGCCCCGCTTCTGCGCCTCGGCGACGACATGCAGCGCCAGAGTCGTCTTGCCCGAACTTTCCGGCCCGTAGATTTCGATCACCCGCCCACGCGGCAGCCCGCCGATGCCGAGCGCGATGTCGAGCCCGAGAGACCCGGTCGGGATCGCCTCGATATCGACCGCGTTCTCGCGCTGGCCGAGTTTCATGATCGAGCCCTTGCCGAACGCGCGTTCGATCTGACCGAGGGCGGCTTCCAACGCTTTCTGCTTGTCCATCGAGTCCTTCTCGACGAGGCGGAGTGACGGCTGAGCCATGGAGGAACTCCCTTATTCCATAGACACCCCGAAGGATGCAATGCGAGCATCGTACATGTTTTGTTCTCATCGGCAAGCGGAGGATGCATCGCTATGATCGCGGATGCCATGCTCGGCGGCCGCAGAGGGGCCGCCTGCGCATAACGATACCTCGCAGCCGGGAAGGACATCGTGTCAGCGCCCGAGCCACGCCCAAGATCGAAGACCGGCGATCGGCCGATCGCCCTTCAGGCACGCGGCCTCACCAAGGTCTACCGCATGGGCGCGGTTGCCGTGCAGGCGCTGCGCGGAGTCGACCTCGACCTCTATGAAGGCGATCTGGTCGTGCTTCTGGGACCGTCGGGGAGCGGCAAGTCGACGCTGCTCAACATTCTCGGCGGGCTCGACGTTCCGACCGAGGGCAGCGTTCTGTTCCGCGACCAGGACCTGAGGCAGGGCGGCGAGCGCCGGCTCAACCGATACCGGCGGGAGAACGTGGGATTCGTCTTCCAGTTCTACAATCTGATCCCCAGTCTGACCGCGCGCGAGAACGTCGCCCTGGTGACCGAGATCGCCCATGACCCCATGCCGCCGGAAGAGGCCCTCACCCTGGTCGGGCTCGGCGAGCGGCTGGACCACTTCCCTGCCCAGCTCTCGGGCGGCGAGCAGCAGCGGGTGGCGATCGCCCGCGCCATCGCCAAGCGGCCGGCGCTCCTCCTCTGCGACGAGCCTACGGGGGCCCTCGACAGCCAGACCGGCATCCTGGTGCTGGAGGCGATCCTTCGCGTCAATCAGGAGCTCGGCACCACCACCGCGCTGATCACCCACAACGCCGTCATTGCCGACGTCGCCGACAGGGTGCTGCATTTCGGCGACGGCCGCATCGTCGAGACACGGGTGAACGAGACACGCCGCGATCCGAAGGATCTCGCCTGGTGAGCAGCCTGGACCGCAAGCTCCTCCGCGACCTCTGGCGCCTGAGAGGGCAGGTGCTGGCGATCGCGCTGGTCGTGGCCTCGGGTGCCGCGCTCCTGATCATGGCGCTGACAACGATAGAGGCGCTCGAAGAGACCACCGACGCCTATTACGAGCGCTACCGCTTCGCCGAAGTCTTCGCGCAGACCAAGCGGGCGCCCGAATCGATGACACGGGACATCGCCGCCCTCCCCGGCATCCAGATCGCCGAGACCCGAATCGTCGAGTACGCCACCCTCGACCTTCCCGACTTCGACGAACCGGCCACCGCCCAACTCGTCTCGTTGCCGGAGCATGGGCCGCCCTTGCTGAACGCCCTGGTCCTGCGCGCCGGCCGCCTTGCCGAACCCGGCCGGCCGGACGAGGCGGTGATGAGCGAACCCTTCGCCAAGGCCCATGGGCTGGAGCCCGGCGACAGCATCACAGCCGTCCTGCGGGGCCGAGAGCGGCAGTTGCAGATCGTCGGAATCGCCCTCAGCCCCGAATTCATCTACACCCTGCCGCCCGGCGGGGTGATGCCGGACGACCGAAGGTTCGGCGTACTGTGGATGGGCCGGGAAGCGCTCGCCGCCGCGTTCGATCTCAACGAGTCGTTCAACAACGTCACCCTGACCCTGATGCGGGGAACGAACGGCCGGGAAGTCGTCGAACGCCTCGACGCCTTGCTGGCGCCCTATGGCGGCACCGGCGCCTATACCCGCGACGAACAGCTCTCCAACTGGTTCCTCCAGAACGAAATCGCCCAGCAGAAGAACATGGCCGGGCTGATGCCGACGATCTTCCTGGCGGTGGCGGCATTCCTGACCAACATGGTGATGGCTCGACTGATCGCGACGGAACGCCGCGAGATCGGACTGCTCAAGGCCTTCGGCTACGGCAACTGGGCGGTCGGCTGGCACTACGTCAAGATGGTCGCGGCGATCGGCGGTATCGGCGTCGTGCTGGGCGCCGGTCTCGGCGCATGGCTCGGACACTGGAACACCGAGCTCTACGCGACCGTCTACCACTTCCCGTTTCTGCTCTACCGGCCGTCGCCGACCAGCTTTCTGCTGGCTTCCTCGATCAGCCTCGGCGCCGCCCTCGCCGGCAGCCTTCTGACAGTGCGAAGCGCGGTCACCCTGCCGCCGGCCGCCGCGATGCAGCCGCCGAGCCCGCCGACCTATCACCGCTCATGGTTCTCGCGCACGGCGGCGGCCGAAAGACTGGACGAGCCGTCGCGGATGATCGTCCGGCGCCTGCTGCGCTGGCCGTTCCGCGCGTTTCTGGCCAGCACCGGCCTTGCCATGTCGGTTGCGGTGCTGGTGATGGCGCTGCAATGGATCGACGCCATCGACTATCTGGTGGAGAGCTTCTTCATCCACGGCCAGCGCCAGGATGCCACCGTGGCCTTCAACGACGTGAAGACGGCCACCACGATTCAGGACTTCGGGCACCTTCCCGGCGTGCTGGCCGTCGAACCCTTTCGCAGCGTCTCCGCCAGGCTGGAGAACGGACATCTGAGCGAACGCGAGGCGATCCAGGGCATTCCGGCCGACGCCACGCTGAGCCCCATTCATGACTCCGACCTCGGCCGGATCCCGATGCCACCGGGCGGCCTCGTTCTGTCGAGCAAACTCGCGGAGCTCCTGAACGTCGGCGTCGGCGACCCGGTCCGGGTCGAGATCCTCGAAGGCCGGCGTCCCAGGCTCAGCCTGCCGGTGGTCCGGATATTCGAGACCTATATCGGGAAGCCCGCCTACATGGAGATGAGCGCGCTCAACCGCCTGATGGGAGACGGTAGGGTGGTGAACGGACTTCATCTCGCCATCGACCCGGCTGCACGAGCGCAGCTCCTGAGCGAGATCAAGGATGTCCCCAGCGTTTCCGCCATTCTGTTCCGTCGCGCCGCCATCGATAAGTTCTACGAGACCATGGGCGAGACGATGTACATCTTCGTCGGCTTCTTCATCGCCTTCGCGACCACGCTGTCCGTCGGCGTGGCCTACAATGCGATCCGCATCGCGCTCTCCGAACGGGCCCGTGAGCTCGCGACGCTGCGGGTGCTGGGCTTCAGCCGATGGGAGATTTCCTACATCCTGCTTGGGGAGATCGGCCTCCTTACATGGCTGGCGATGCCGCTGGGCTGTCTCGTGGGTTTCACCCTCGCCTGGTATCTGTCGAGCGCCTTCGGGACCGAGCTGTTCCGGGTACCCTTGGTGGTCACCGACGCGACCTACGGCAAGGCGGTCCTGATCGCGCTGGTCTCCACCATCGCCTGCGCGGCCTTCGTGCGGCGCAGGCTGGACCACCTGGACCTGATCGCGGTCCTCAAGACACGGGAGTAGCGGAATCGTGAAGGTCGGAGCGCGTCGCATCGCGATCTGGGGGATCTTGGTGGCGGTCCTGGGGGCGGGCATCGCCTATGCCCTGCGGCCACAGCCGGCGCCGGTCGACCTCGCCACAGTCGAGCTAGGCCCGCTCCGCGTCAGCATCGACGACGAGGGCGAGGCGCGGGTCCGCGACGTCTATACCCTCCACGCCCCGCTGGCCGGACGCCTGCTCAGGATCCAGGCCGAGCCCGGCGACAAGGTACAGGCCGACCTGACCGAACTCGCGCGAATCGAGCCGGCGCTCCCCGCCTTTCTGGACGTCCGCACCGAGGCCGAGCAACGGGCCGCGATCGCGGCGGCACAGGCGGCCCGCGATCTCGCCAAGGCGGAACTCGACCGGGCCGAAGCCGATCGCGCCTTCGCTGCCAGCGAACTCGACCGCGCCAAGCGACTCATCAGGCAGGAAACGATCTCGCAGCGCGCCCTAGACGATGCCGAACGCGCCTATCGGGTCGCCCAAGCCAATCTCGCCACGGCCCAGGCGGCGCTCAACGTACGGGAGTCCGAGCTTCAGCAGGCCCAGTCGCGCCTGCTGTCCCGGCCGGAGATCGACCGCCGCACCGAGGCCTGTGAATGCGTGCCGGTGACGGCGCCGGTGAGCGGCGTGGTTCTCCAGGTGATCCGCAAGAGCGAAGGCGTGGTCGACGCTGGCACGCCGCTGCTCGAAATCGGTGATCCGCGCGACCTGGAGATCGTCGTCGACCTGCTGTCCGAGGACGCCGTCAAACTGGAACCGGGCCAGAAGGCGATCATCACCGGCTGGGGCGGCCCGGACCTCGGCGCGGCGGTGCGGCGGATCGAGCCCTTCGGCCAGACCAAGGTCTCGGCGCTGGGCATCGAGGAGCAGCGGGTGAACGTCGTCCTCGACCTCACCGACCCGCCGGAGACATGGCAGCGACTGGGCCATGGCTTTCGTGTCGACGTGCAGGTCATCCTGTTCGAGGGCGACGTGCTCAAGGTGCCACTGGGTGCGCTGTTCCGTCGCGGCGACGGCTGGGCCACCTTCGTCGCCGATCACGACCGGGCCATGCTTCGCCCGGTCGTGATCGGCGAACGCAACAGCCTATACGTCGAAGTAAGGGACGGCCTGAAGGCCGGCGAACGGGTCATTCTCTACCCGAGCGACCGGATCAGCGACGGGACCGCGATCGCGGAACGGGAAGGGCCAAGCTATCCCCGCCGAAGACTTCTATCCCGCCGCCGGCGCGGTTCGCGGCTTCCGTTGCGGCAAACGTCCTCTCAGGCGCCAGACATAGCTGATGATCTCCGCCACCGCCTGGTAGTGTTCGACCGGCACCTGCTGGTCGATCTCGACGCCGGCGAACAGCGCCCGGCAGAGGGGCGGGTTCTCGACGATGGCGATGCCGTTCTCGGTGGCGATCTCGCGGATGCGCTCGGCCACCCGGTCGGCGCCCTTGGCGACCAGGGTCGGCGCGTCCATCGTCTTGTCGTCGTATTTGAGCGCCACCGCGTAGTGCGTCGGGTTGGTGATCACGACGTCGGCCTCGGGCACCGACTGCATCATCCGGCGCCGCGCGCGTTCCAGCCGGATCTGGCGAAGGCGCCCCTTGACCATCGGGTCGCCTTCGGCCTGCTTGAACTCGTCCTTGATCTCCTGCTTGCTCATGCGGAGCTGCTTGGTGTGCTCGTACTTCTGGTAAATGAAGTCGAGCACCGCGATGACAGCCATCACCGCGACCACGGTGACGAGCAGGAGCAGCGAGAGTCGCTGTAGCTCATCCAGCAGATCGACAGGCGCCATCGACACGTAATGATCGAGGTCGTCGAACTGCGGCCACAGCACCAGCCCGGCGATGCTGCCGACGATCAGGATCTTGAGCAGCCCCTTGCCGAACTCGACCAGGGAGCGCGTCGAGAACAACCGCTTGAACCCCTGGCGCGGGGAAATCTTGGAAAGCTTGGGTGTAATCGGGTCGGCGGTGAGCAGCGGGCCATGCTGCAGCGTACCGCCCGCCACCGCCGCCGCCACCAGCATCGCCGCCGCGACCACCGCCGCCACCGCCAGCGCCTTCACGATGCCGACGAAAAAGTCGCGAAGGAACAGGCCGTCGGTCGGGATGGCATGGGGCTGAGCGACGAAGGGGGTCAGAACATCCATCACCGAACGCGCCATCGAGGGCCCGAGAACGGCCAGGATGATGGTGGCGGTCAGGAGGATCAGCCAGGTGTTGACCTCCTTCGACGACGCGACCTGTCCGCGCTCGAACGCGTCCCGCAGCCGTTTGTCGGTCGGTTGTTCTGTTTTTTCGCTGTCGTCTTCGCTCGCCATCGCTCAGATTCCGAAGAATAGAGTGCCGATCGTGTCGTCGAAGTAGCGCATGAACCACATCATGACCGCCCCCAGCGTGATCAACAGGACCACGAACGCGGTCAGAACCTGCAGAGGCAGCACGACGAAGAACACCTGAATCTGCGGGACGAGCCGATTCAGCACGCCGGCAACGACATAGAGCATGAAACCCGCGACCAGCAGCGGCGCCGCAAGCTGCACGCCGACCCGGAACGCGCTGCTCACCAACCGTGCCGCCAGGGTCGCGAAATCGGCGATGGGCGGAAGCTGAGCCGGATCGAACACCATGAAACTTTCGATCAGACCGCGCAGCAGCACGTGATGCATGTCGGTGGCGAAGATCAGAAGAATCGCCAGCAGGTTGAGGAAGTTGGCGATGACGCCTGTCTGGGTCCCCTGGTTGGGATCGAAGAACATCGCGGCCGCCAAGCTGGACTGGAACGCCATCACCATGCCCGCGACATGAAGCGCGCTGAGAATGATGCGAGTCACGCCGCCGATGGCGAGGCCGATCAGCACTTCGCGGATCACCGGCCCCGCCGAC
>PBKC01000093.1 GCA_002721365.1 Rhodospirillaceae bacterium
CCGGTGCGCCGGTCTTCCGGTCCCAGGAGAGGGTGGTCTCGCGCTGGGTGGTGATTCCGATTCCGGCGATCTGGCGCGGCTCCAGCCGCGCCCGCGCCAGGGCGCCCTTCATGCAGGCGACGGCGTCCCGCCAGATCGTCTCGGGGTCGTGCTCGACCCGGCCGGGCTGGGGGAAGTGCTGGGGAAGCTCCTTCTGCGCCTCGCCGATCTGGCGTCCGTCGCCGTCGAACACGATGGCCCGGGTCGAGGTCGTGCCCTGATCGAGGGCGAGGATGTAATCGGCGCTCATCCCTGCTTCATAGCATCGAGGCACATCGGAGGCGACGGGTCAGGGAAGCGTTCTCGTCCCCCGTCGTCGTTCCCGCGAAGGCGGGAACCCAGATGTCGCGCGACGGCTGCTCCGATCTCGCCAAGGGTCTGGATGCCTGCCTTCGCAGGCATGACGGAAATGGGTGGGGCAGACCTACGTCGCCTGGACGATCGCCATGAAGTTGTCGTTGATGATCTCGGCGGCGGCGTTCGACTTCTCGATATGGGCGCGGGCCGCCGCGGTCAGCCGGTCGCAGCCGCCGTCGCCGAGGGTGGTTTCCAGGGCCGCCCGGTATTCCGGGATCTCGTTCCAGTCCGTCACCGTCCCCTCGGTTAACTCGACATGGAACTGGAGGCCGTAGGCATGATCGCCCCAGCGCATGGCCTGGATCGGACAGGCCGGGCTGGCGGCGAGCGTCGTGCCGCCTTCGGGGAGGGCCGAGACTTCGGCCCCATGCCATTGCAGGTAGTCGAAGCGCCGGGCGAGGCCGGCGAACAGGCGATCGCCACGGCCGGCCTCGGTGAGGTCCACCGACTCGATCCCGATTTCGGGCCGCTTCATCAGCCCGACCTGCCCGCCGAGCGATGCCGCCAGAAGCTGATGGCCGAGGCAGATGCCGAGATAGGGACGCTTCAGCCGCGTGACCCAGTCGCGGATAAACGCCTTCTCCGGCACGAGCCAGGGATGTTCGTCCTCCTGCCACACGTCCATCGGGCCGCCCATGACGAGCAGGGCGTCGAAAGACGAGACGTCTTCCGGGAACGCCTCGCCTTCGTCGAGCTCGACCGCCTGCCAGTCGTGGCCCGCCTTGCGCCAGAAGTCGCGAAAGACGCCGGGATGCTCGCAGTCGAGATGCTGCAATACGAGGAAATGCATGGGGTGGTCCTATTCCGGGAATGCGGGCGGGTAGGCTATTTACGCCGTATGGGCGGCGTCACACCAGTTAGGGCGCATCGCACCGCCGACCAGACGGCAGTGTAGGCGGCCCTGAAAAGGGCGCCGTCCTCGGCGAGAATTCGACTCCAGGCACCGATGCCGCGCGGGAGGGCGCTGGCGCCGGCATAGACGCCGGTACGTCCTTCCAGAGCTTGGCGCATCGTGGCGACCAGCGCGTCAGATGTCGCCAGTGGGGAGAGGACGAAGACGGTCCCCTGTACGGCGTGGGGGCCGGTGATACCGGGAAAGCCGCCGAGGAAGGTGGTGCCGTCGATGTCGAGCCGATCGTGGAGGAGGGGCGTGCCGTCCGGTCGGGCGATGGTCGTCTGGACGCCGAGGCGGCGGAAGGGGCGCCGGTCTCCGGCCGGGTCGTGGGCGAGGTAGGATTCGCCCAGGACCAGCGTGGCGGTTTCCGGCATCGTCGCCTTTGTCTCCGTCTCGATTTCGGCGTCGGGAAACAGGATCAGCGGGTCGGCGATCCATTCGAGGATGGCGCCCTCCGCCACCGTCAGCGTCGTCTGCTGTTCGGCCCGGCCCTCCACCATGCTGTGGACCTTGGTCGCGGCCTGGGTGGTCACATGCGCCGCGGCGCCTTCGCCGACCGCGCAGTCGATGGTCAGGCGGTCGCCCCTGAACAGGCCGCCGGAGAGCGACTGGAGGTAGAGCGTCGCCATCTCCGCTGGTGCCGAGTCGAGGTGGAAGACGCGGGTGACGTGGAAGGGATAGCCGAGGCGCTGGCGGGCCAGGAAGGTCCTGCCGTGACGCGACAGGAACTGTAAGTCGGCGCTTCCGGACTGGAGACGCGGGGCCGCTTCGGAGAGGCGCTCGGCGTTGGGGTGGGGGCTGCGGGTTTCGACGGTCATGGGAGGGACGGCGGATAGGCCGCGGCGTTCCCCACCTCACCCCGGCCCTCTCCCCCCCGATGGGGCGGAGAGGGAGAAAGCGTGCGGCGAACTCTAATATAAATCCCCCTCCGCCCCATTGGGGGGGAGGGGTTAGGGGAGGTGGGGAACGCGGAGGCCTCGACCATTCCGCCTCACGCCTCCAGCAGCACGTCGCGGGCGATGTGGTCGATCACCGCGTCGATGCCTTCCCCGGTGCGGCAGTTGGTGAGCAGCACCGGGCGGCCGTTCCGGACCGACAGCGCCTCGGTCCGCATCAGCGCGACATCGGCGCCGACATGGGGCGCCAGGTCGGTCTTGTTGATGATCAGCAGATCGCTCTGGACGATGCCGGGGCCGCGTTTCCGGGGGATGTCGTCGCCGTCGGCGGTGTCGATCACAAACATCCAGAAGTCGACGAGGTCGAAGGAGAAGGTCGAGGCGAGGTTGTCGCCGCCGCTTTCGATCAGGATTAGGTCGAGGCCGGAGAAGGTCCGTTCCAGAAGCTCGGTCGCCTGGATGTTGAGGGTCGGGTCCTCGCGGATCACCGTGTGCGGGCAGGCCCCGGCCTCGACCGCGAGCACGCGCTCGGGCGCGATCAGCCCGCTTCGTTTCAGGCGCTCGGCGTCCTCACGGGTGACGAGGTCGTTGGTGACCACGGCCACATCGGTGCCGCGCCGGATGAGGGCCGGGATCAGCCGCTCGATCAGGGCGGTCTTGCCGGAGCCCACCGGGCCGCCGATGCCGACCCGGCCGGGGCCCGGCTTCGGTGTGCCGGACCGCGGGGTCTCGACGTTCATCGCAGCATGTACCTCTGGGTGAGCGGCAGGGTCGCCGCCGGCTCGCAGGTCGCGAGATCGCCGTTCACGAACACGTCGAAGGTCTCGGGATCGACCCGCATCGCCGGGCAGGCGTCGTTGTGGAGCATGTGGTGCTTGGTGAGCTTGCGGGTGCCGCGAGCGGGCAGGATAGCGCGCTCCAGCCCCAGCTTGGCCGCGGTTCCGGCCTCGACCGCCGGCTGGGCGGCGAAATTCACCGAAAGGGCGTTCCGCGCCTTGCCGAACGCGCCCCATTGCGGACGCTGAAGAAGCGGCTCGCAGGTCATCAGCGAGGCGGCGCTGTCGCCCATCGCCCCCCAGGCGATGAAGCCGCCCTTCACCACCAGCTCCGGCTTGATGCCGAAGAAGGCCGGCCGCCACAGCACCACGTCGGCGATCTTCCCCGGCTCCAGCGAGCCGATATGGGCATCGATGCCGAAGCTCCGCGCGGCGTTGATGGTGTACTTGGCGACGTAGCGGAGGATGCGGCGGTTGTCACCTATTCGGGTCGTTTCCTCGGGCAGGCGGCCGCGCTGGTCCTTCATCTTGGACGCGAGCTGCCAGGTGCGGCAGATGACCTCGTGGATCCGGCCCATGCCCTGGCTGTCCGACCCCAGCATCGAGATCGCGCCCAGATCGTGGAGAACGTCCTCGGCAGCGATGGTCTGGGCGCGGATACGGCTTTCCGCGAAGGCCACGTCCTCCGGCAGAGCCGGGTTCAGGTGGTGGCACACCATCGTCATGTCGAGATGCTCGTCGAAGGTGTTCACCGTGTAGGGGTTGGTGGGGTTGGTCGAGGACGGCAGGCAGTTGGCCTCGCCGACGATGCGGATGATGTCGGGCGCATGGCCACCGCCGGCACCCTCGGCGTGATACATGTGGATGGTACGGCCGTTGATGGCGGCCAGCGTGTCTTCCAGGAAGCCGCTTTCGTTCAGGGTGTCGGTGTGGAGCTGGACCTGGAAGTCGAGGTCGTCGGCGACCGCGAGGCAGGTGTCGATCGCCGCCGGCATCGCTCCCCAGTCCTCGTGGATCTTGAGGCCGAGGCAGCCGCCTTCGATCTGGTCCAAGAGCGAGCGCGGCTTCGAGGAATTGCCGCGGCCGAGGAAACCGAAGTTGAGTGGCCATTCTTCCGAGGCCTGATGCATGCGCCCGACGTTCCAGGCGCCGCCGCAGTCGATGCCGACGGTGATGGGTCCGAGCGAGCCGCCGATCATCGTCGTGATGCCGGAACTGATGGCATGGGCCGGCAGGCCGGCGCTGTCGAAATGGACGTGGACGTCGATGCCGCCCGGCGTCGCGATCAGCCCCTCTGCATCGCGGACGGTGGTCGAAGCGCCGCACACCAGCCGGCTGTCGACGCCGTCCATGGTCGCGGGATTGCCGGCCTTGCCGATGGCGACGATGCGCCCGTCCTTGATGCCGATGTCGCCCTTGACGATGCCGACCACCGGGTCGATCACCACGACGTTGCAGATCAGCATGTCGAGCGCGCCGGCGGCGCTGTCGTAGCCGGGGGTGAGGCCGAGGCCGTCGCGGAGCGTCTTGCCGCCGCCATGCAGGCATTCCTCGCCCGGCACGGCGTAGTCGTGCACGATCTCGGCATAGAGCGAGGTGTCGCCCAGCCTGACGGCATCGCCCTTGGTCGGACCGTACATGGCCGCGTAGTCGCGGCGGTGGATGCGTGCCATGGCTCAGGCCCCCTTGAAGCCGCGGCGCCTTGGCGGCGCGCAGGGCGGCTTCCTTGACGAGGTCGGATCGGGTCGCCCCGTTGGTCAGGCCGTTCAAGCCGTAGACCTCGCCCGTGCCGCCGAAGGGCACCAGCGTCACCTCCTTGGCGTCGCCCGGCTCGAAGCGGACGGCGGTGCCGGCGGGGATGTCGAGGCGGAGGCCGAAGGCGGCGGTGCGGTCGAAGTCGAGTTCGCGGTTCACCTCGAAGAAGTGGAAATGGCTGCCGACCTGGACCGGCCGGTCGCCGGTGTTCACCACCTTGAGCACGGTCTGCGGCCGGCCGGCGTTGATCTCGATCTCCTCGTCCGGGGTGACGATCTCGCCCGGCGGGACGAAGTCCTCGGGCAGCGGCTGTTCGCCGGGGCGGATCGGCTCGTGCACGGTGACCAGCTTGGTGCCGTCCGGGAACACGCCCTCGACCTGCAGCACCGGCATCATCTCGGCCACCCCCGGCAGGACGTCGTCGGTGGTGAGCAGTGTCGAGCCGTAGCCGATCAGGTCGGCCACCGAGCGGCCCTCACGCGCGCCCTCCAGGATCTCGTCGGCGATGATCGCCGTCGCCTCGGGATGATTGAGCTTGAGCCCCTTGGCGCGGCGTCGGCGGGCGAGCTCTGCCGCGGTATAGATCGTCAGACGTTCGAGTTCTGTGGGGGTCAGCAGCATCGCTTCCTCCGGGACGGCATCAATTGGCGAACAGGCGGGTTACTTGAGTCTCGTGGCGCATGGCGGCGATGTCGGCGGCCGGGGTCGAGGTCGCCACCCGGTCGAGCGACGGTGCGGGGACGGCGAGCAGCGCCTCCGCCAGAGGACGCAGCCGGGCGAGGATGCGCTGGCCGTCGATATGGCCGATGACGCCGAGCCGGACCGCGGCGCCGAGGGCTCCGACCATGAAGCCATGGGCGGCGACGGCGGCGGCCTCGGCGGCGTCGAGGCCGGCGCCGCGCCAGACCAGGCCCTGGACGACCGGCAGATGGCCGGGTGCGGCCCCGTCCAGGACCAGCGCGCGGTAGGCTTCCGCGCCCGGTGTCTCGATGCGGGCATGGACGCCGAGCAGCGCCGCGCCGGCCCTTTTCGACCCGTCCAGAAGCTCGGCCGGCTGCGCCAGCACGTCGAAGGTGCGGTCGACGGCGAGGATGGCGTTCGGATCGTCGGCCGCGGCGTGGGCGGCGGCCAGGGCGGCGCGGTCGCAGCAGTTCCAGCGCTGCCCGAGCTGGCCTTCGAGGAAGCGTTCCAGCGTCCGCGCACCGTCGACGAGGCCGTCGGCGACCAGGGTTTCGAGGCCCCAGGAGAAGGAGACCGCGCCGCTCGGGAAGAAGCTGTCGCCGTGCTGAAGGGCCGCGAGCAACGCCCGAGGCTCAGGCATCGCCAGCGCGCATGGCGCGACCATCGGCGAGCAGCGGTTCCAGGCGGGCGAGGTAGTCGCTTTCGGGACCATCGAGGGCGACAGCAATGACGTCGCCGTCGAACTTCACCCGCCAATGCAGGTTGCCGACCCAGTAGCCCAGCTCCAGCCCCGCCGCGGCATCGCGCGGGCGCAGCCTGAGCCACGCCTGTTCCTTCATCCGGACGACCACCGCGCGGCCGTCCTCCGCGAAAAGTACCGCGCCGTTGTCGAGGCTCTGGCCGCGCTCGATGGCGATCGCGCATTCGGTGCCCTTGTCGGAGACGGCGCGGAGGCGCTTGCGCAGGGTGTCGTTGCGGTCGAGCGTCAGGTATTCGACCTTCCCGGCATGGCTGAGCCCGTGCAGACGCTCGGCCATTTCAGGCTCGCCGGCATGGCCGGCGACCGCGTGCAGGCGGAGAGGGCCGGCCATGGTCGTCCCGGCCGCCATCACATCGCCTCCGAGTCGTTCACTGCCCGGCCCCAGCGGGCGTAGCGGAGGGCGTCGGCCGGCGTCGTGTCGGGCACCGTGACATCGGCGAAGGGCTCGAAGTCCGACCGGGTCAGCGGCCGGAGGCCGATCGTATAGTCCTTGATCGCCTGCAGACCCTCGTCGACCAGGGTCGGGATGCGGGGGTTCATCTCGTGCAGCATCGCCGCGGTGACCTCCTTGCAGAAGCGCGCGATCTCGCGGCCCGACAGGTCCGCGGTCATGTCGGCGAGCTCCTCATAGGTGATCGAGTCCTCGTCGACGGCGATGCCCTTGGCGTCGAGATGGATGCGGAAGATCGCCTCGCGGGCGTCGCGGTCGGGCAAGTCGATCAGCACCCGCCGCTCGAACCGCGACAGGACGGCGGTATCCAGGTCCCAGGGCCGGTTGGTGGCGCCGATGGTCATGACCATGTTGCGCTCGCCCTTGCTGGCGAAGCCGTCGATCTCCGACAGGATGCTCGCCAGCATCTGCTGGTGGTGAAGCTGGCCGTCGCTGTTGCGGCTTTTGCACAGGGCATCGAACTCGTCGATGAAGACGATCGACGGCCGTCCCTCGCGGGTGAACTTGCGGGCGAGGCGGTAGAGGGTGCTGATCAGCCGCGCCGATTCGCCCACCCATTTGCTCACCACCTGGCTCGCCTTGACGTTGAAGAAGGTGGCGTTGAGCTTGTTGGCGATGGCGCAGGCGAGCAGCGTCTTCCCCGTGCCGGGGGGGCCGTAGAACATGATGTTCTGCCAGCCCTCGATCTCGATGCCCGGCGGAAGCTGGGCCATGGCGAGGCCGTAGTGGAACTTGAGCTCGGTCTTGAGCTCCTCCATCCCCCCGATCGCCGCCCAGTCCATATGGCGCGGGCGGTCGTCGATCAGCATCAGGATCTGCTGCTCGAGCGCGTCCGATTCCTCGTCGGTGTAGACCTGATCGTCCGTCTCATGCTCCTCGTAGGGCCGCGAGCGCTTGAGGTCGAGGCGCCCGCGGGCGAGGGCATGGGCGCGCGACCGGTACTCGTTGACCCGGAGCGCCATCGACCGCCGCTCCTCGGGGTCCTCCAGCACTTCCAGAAGCTGTTCGGCGAACTGGGCCGCCTTGTTGAACGAGCGCGAGGCCTCCAGCGTCTTCCCGAGCGCCATCCGCGAGGCGGCCTCGGTCAGCATGCGATCGATCGATTTCTGCAGGGCATCGGCGCCGTAGAAGCGCGGGATGTTCTTCTGCGAATCTGTGTTGCCGGGGATGGCGACGAGATTCGAGCGCGGTCGTTTCGGGGGCGTGCTCATGAGCGGGTTGGGGTTCTTTGAGGTATATTGAATTCCGAATGCAGATTGGACGGGCCAACAGATCGGGCGATCTGAACCCTGACTTGTCCGTCATTCCCGCGAAAGCGGGAATCCAGAGGCCGTGCCGCTCGCATGGGCCCCCGCCTTCGCGGGGGCGACGAACAGAAGGCAGCCTTGGTGCCCATCATCGCCTTCACGCCTCGGTCAGGGGTTCGAAGTCGATCAGGCCGTCCTCGCGCTGCACCTCGTCGAGATGGCGGACATGGATGCGGCGGACGATGCCGCGGGACGGGGACCGGACCTCGATGACGATCTTGTTGAACTCGACGATCATCAGCAGCGTGTCCGCGTCGACGGTCTCGCCTTCGGACACCAGGATCTGCCGGACCACCATGTCGTAGATGGTGGGCAGCTTCGACTGCGCGTGCAGGGTGACGATGGCCGGGCTGTCAGCGGGCATGAGGGTGCGGCCGGCCGCTCCTCAAGGGGCGGCCGGCCTCCACTTTCTGCTCAGGCGTTGGCGGTCGGGATCGCGGTCGACGAGATCTTCGGCGTCGACGCCTTGGCGGGGCTGTCGGCGTCGCGGGTCAGCGCCTCGACGTCGTCGCGCAGCCCCTCGGGGTCGTTGATCCACTTGTTGTAGAAGTCGAACGGGCACTTGGCGTGGCCGCCCGGCTCCGACGTGTAGCCGCGGTGGACGATGTTGTAGAGGTGGTTCTCCGCCGTCCAGTTGCGCCGCGCGTCGCGGATCGCGGTCAGCGAGAGGGTGGCGTAGGTCGCCTCGTCGGGCGAGGTGCCGCATTCGGCGAGCACGCTGCCGTCGAAATCGACGATGTTCGAGTGGCCGAAATAGGAATAGACGAGGTCGCGGCCGGCCATGTTGGCGACGGCGACGTAGCTCAGGTTCTCCCAGGCGCGGACCTGCGAGATCATCCGCTGCTGCTCCTTGGCCGGATACATGTAGCCCTGGATGCGGACCACCAGCTCGGCGCCCTTCATCACCGTGTCGCGGACGATTTCGGGCAGGTTGCCGTCGTAGCAGATGACCGCGCCGATCTTCATGCCCTTGGGCCCTTCGGCGACCATCGTCTCATGGCCGGCCGTCCACGGCTCCATCGGCACCCACGGGAAGATCTTCCGGTAGGTCAGCACGACCTCGCCCTCGTCGTTGATCATGATGAGGGTGTTGTAGGGGTTGAGTCCGTCCGGGTGCTCCTCGCCGGTCAGCGAGAAGATGCCGTAGACCTTGTTGCGCTTGCAGGCCTCGGCGAAGATCTGGGTCTCCGGCCCGCCGACGGTGGTGGTGAGCTCGGACCACTTCTGCGGATGGAACCCTTGAGTCGAGTATTCAGGGAAGACGATCAGGTCGAGCCCCGGATAGCCGCGCTTCATGCCGTCGATGAAGCCGGCGATGCGCTTGCAGTTCTCGAGAACCTGCTCCTTGGTTTCGAGAACCGGGACCTGGTAGTTGACGACGCCGACGCCGACGGTGTCTTCGCTGGAAGAAATCGAACCTTGTGGCATGGAACCCTCCTCTGGAGTCCGGGGCGGGACCGTCTGACGCCGGCTGTCCCGCGCCTCGACGTCCGCCGCATTGCACGAAAAAAGGCCCAAGCCGGCTCTTCTTCACCGTCCGTGGGCGTTCTCTGCCTCCTGCGCCGATCGTCGCCATTGACGAGGGCGGAAATTCGGTCCTCCGAACCAGTCGGAGGGGATGGTGCAACCGGCCGCCTGCCGACGCGCCGCTTGCGGCAGGTCTCGGCAAGCGGGCACAAAAAAAGCCCCCGCCGGGTCACGTGCGACCCAGTGAGAGCTTCGTTGCTTCCGTTGCCTTCAGCGCTTCATTGCGCAGGGCAACGCCTCGACGCTAGCCCCGAAATCAATCCTGTTTCAAGCCCAAAATTTCGCTCGCATTGATGATCGCGATGGCGATCGCCTCGGTCGTCATCCGCTTGTTCATCGCCTGGCTGCGGATCATCCGATAGGCCTCATCCTCGTCCAGGCCATGGTTCTTCATCAGGATTTCCTTAGCCTGATTGAGGCGCTTGATCGACTTGACCTTCTCCTCGAGCTTCTCGATCCGCCGCTGCAGCTTGCGCTCGCGGGTGAAGAGGGCATGGGCGCTGACGAGGTTGGTGAGCAGGCCGAACGGGCGGATCGGCAGGCCGATCACCGCCTGGGCGGTCAGCTTCAGCACCGCGTCGACCATCACCGGGTTCTCGTAGTCGACGATCACCACCAGCGCCGCCGGCGGGTTGTCGGCTTTCCAGGGGAAGGACTGCTGGGCCTCGATCACTTGGCGGAGCGACAGGAAGACGACGTCGACATTGGGCGGAAGCTGCTTCGGCGGCGGCCAAGTTGCCTGGGTCTGGCAGCCGATACGCTTCAGGTGCCGGAGCAGTTCCTCGCCGTCCTCGTCATGGGGATGGATCACCAGCACCCGGAGCGAGCGGATGTTGCGGAGCGCCTCCGACGTCTCCGCTCCAGGCGACCGGCCGCGGACCAGCCCAGCCATGTCAGATCGCCACTTGCCCGACCGCGGACGACCAGTCGTCGAGGGTGTGAGTGACCAGATAGGGGTCGGGCTTCACCCAGGCGCTCGCCTCGCGCACGATCTCGAAGGCGCCGTTGCCGTCGATGCGGCCGATGCGCGGCCAGAGATAGGTGTGATGGTTGTCGGGGTCGATGCGCACCGGACCCTGCGGCGCCTGGAACTCGATCCCGAGCAGGGCCTCGCGGAGACTCTGGGCATCCAGGGCGTTCGTCGCCGCGAGCGCGCGGGCGAACAGGTAGACCTGAAAGTAGGCGGCCTCGCAGCACATGTTGGTGTGCTCGCCGGCGCCGAAGCGTTCGCGGTAGCGCGCGACGAAGGCGCGGTTGGCGTCGCTGTCGACGGTCTCGAAATAGGGGGCGGCGGTGACGTGGCCGCGGGCGGCCGCGACGCCCATGTCGGCGACCTCGGCCTCGCAGGTCGTCAGGCTGGCGATCGGCATCGTCTCCGGCTCGAAGCCGGCGGCGCGGTAGGCCTTGTAGAACTGCGCCGTCGACTGGCCGACCACGGTCGAGAAGATGACCTCGGGCCGGGTCTCGGCAATCTCGGCGATGATGCGGTCGAAATCGGCGGGTTCCGAGTTCAGGCGGACATAGCGCTCGGCGACGACCTTGCCTCCCTGTTCGGTCACCAGATCGCTCATGATGCGGTTGGACTCGTAGGGATAGACATAGTTCGATCCCACGAGGAAAAACCGTTTCCCGTGGTTCTCCATCATGTATTGGGCGAGCTGAACGCTGTTCTGATTGGGCGCCGCGCCGGTGTAGATCACGTTGGGCGAATACTCGAAGCCTTCGTAGAGCGTCGGATAGAACAGCAGAGCGTTCTTCCGTTCGATCGCCGGCAGCACCGCCTTGCGGCTGCCGGAGGTGTAGCAGCCGAACACCACATTGACCTGTTCCTCGCCCAGCAGATGCTCGGCGTAGCGGCGGAAGCTGATGAAGTCCGAGCCGGGATCGTAAACCACGGGCTCGATCGGCCGGCCGCCGATACCGCCGGCCGCGTTGATCTCCTCGATGGCGAGAATGGTGCCGTTGAACTGCGTCCGTTCGATGACCGCGCTGAACCCGCTTTGCGAGAACAGGACGCCGACGCGCCATGGTTCGGAACTCCCGCCACGTCCACTCGCCATCGGGTCAGTCACCTCTTCGAAAGGACCCGCAGCCGGTTGCTGCACCGCGCTATAAAACGCAACGGTTCGCTGCCGTGCAACGGTCAAAGGCAGAGCGTCTCGTGATCGGTCTGGCCCGGGCGGCTGTTCGATCTGCCAGGTTCGGCACGATCAGCGTTGTCTATCAAGAAAAATCGTTGCCTGTGAGGAAACACGCGATTAGCCTCGGCGATCTATCGCGCCGTTCAGCGGAAAGCCTCCTCGTCGCCCCATGCCCCTCGCCCTTCTCAAGCGTGCCCTTCTCGGATCACGGGTGAAAGACCGGCAGTTCATCTGGCCGGGCGACCTCAAGAAGTCCTACGACGTCGTTATCATCGGCGGCGGCGGGCATGGCCTCGCCGCAGCCTATTACCTGGCGAAGAACCATGGGATCACCGACGTCGCGGTGCTGGAGCGGGGCTATGTCGGCGGCGGCAATACCGCCCGCAACACGGCGATCATCCGCTCGAACTACCTGACGCCCGAGGGTGTGCGCTTCTACGACGAGTCGGTACGGCTGTTCCAGGACCTGTCGTTCGAGCTCGACATCAACCTGATGTACTCCCAGCGCGGCCATTGCACGCTGGCCCATACCGACGCGGCGATCCGCACGATGCGGTGGCGGGCCGAGGTGAACAAGCATCTCGGCGTCAACTCGGAGCTGGTCCTTCGCGACGACCTGGCAAAGCAGGTGCCGCTGCTCGACATGTCCGAGGACGTGCGCCTGCCGATCCTCGGCGCCCTCTTTCACCCACCGGGCTCGATCGCCCGTCACGACGCCGTCGCCTGGGGCTATGGCGGGCTGGCCAGCCATAGGGGCGTCGAGATCCATCAGCGGACCGAGGTCACCGGCATCGAGGTCGAGGACGGCAAGGTGACGGCGGTCCAGACCAACCGCGGTCGCGTCGCCTGTGGGCGGGTTCTGCAGGCGGTCGCCGGCAACAGCTCCGAGGTCGCGCGAATGGCGGGCATCCGCCTGCCGATCACCAGCATCCCGCTGCAGGCGTGCGTGTCACAGCCGCTCAAGCCGTTTCTCGACCCGATCATCGTGTCGGGAAGCCTTCACGTCTACGTCTCGCAGACGCCGCGCGGCGAGCTGGTGATGGGCGGATCGACCGACCCGTACCCGCTCTACCAGACGCGCTCGACGCTCGAATTCAAGGAAGAGCTGATGATGCATCTGCTCGAGCTGTTCCCGTTCCTGTCGGAAGTGAAGCTTCTCCGCCAGTGGGCCGGCACCGCCGACATGACCCCGGACTTCAGCCCGGTGATGGGCGAGACGCCGATTCGGAACTACTACATCGATGCCGGCTGGGGCACCTGGGGCTTCAAGGCGACACCGGTCTCCGGCAAGCGCATGGCCGAGACGGTGGCGACCGGCAAGGTCCCCGACCTGATCGAAGGCTTCCGCCTGTCGCGCTTCACCGAATTCGACCTCGTCGGTGAAAAAGGCGCGGCGTCGGTGGGGCATTGAGGGGTAGGGCGAGGATGTCGGGGACAAGGTTCGCGGATTTCTTTCTTTCGTCGTTCCTGCGAAGGCGGGAACCCACCGACCACGCTGGAAACCTGGGCCGCGGCGTTCCCCACCTCACCCCGGCCCTCTCCCCCCCAATGGGGCGGAGAGGGAGTAGCAGCAGCCGCGCCGTCGTCGGAAGTCCCCCTCCGCCCCGTTGGGGGGGAGGGGTGAGGGGCGGTGGGGAACGCTATGGCCTCGACGACGTGCTGGCCGCCGACGGAGGCGCGCCATGAAGATGATGACCTGCCCTTTGAACGGGCCGCGCAACATCAGCGAGTTCGCCTACGGTGGCGAGGTGATCCCTGAGCCCGCGTCGGACACCGTCGACGATGCCGGCTGGGCGTCCTTCGTCTTCCTGTCCGACAACAGCGCCGGTGTGGTGCGGGAGTGGTGGTGCCACGTTCCGACTTCCTACTGGTTCATCGCCGAGCGCCACCGGCGCAGCAACGAGATCCTCCGCACCTATCCGGCGAGCGAGGTGTTCGGCGCCGGCGCCCAGGCGAAGGACCAGCCCGCATGAGCACGCGGCTGCCGGAACCGGCCGGACGGCTGATCGATCGGACGCGGACCGTCGCCTTCACGTTCGACGGTCGCAGCTACGAAGGCTTCGAGGGCGATACCATCGCCAGCGCGCTTTACGCCAACGGCGTCCGGGTATTGTCCAGGAGCTTCAAGTACCACCGCCCGCGGGGTGTCTTCACCATGGCCGGGCGCGACGCCAACACGTTGGTCCAAGTGGGACCCGAACCCTCCGTGCTGGCCGATCGGCGGCCGATTACGTCGGGCCTCGCCGTTACCGCCCAGAACGTCTTCGGTCGCGCTGAACGCGATTTCGGCGCGGCGCTCGACAAGCTCGGCAGGTTCATGCCGGCAGGTTTCTACTACAAGGCCTTCTTCAAGCCGAAGGGGAGCTGGGCCTATTGGGAGCGCGTGCTGCGGCGGATGGCCGGCCTGGGAACGGTCGACGTCCATACCCCCCACGGCCCCTTCGACAAGCAGTACCTGTTCGCCGACGTCGCCGTCATCGGTGCCGGGCCGGCCGGCATAGCCGCCGCCGTCGCCGCTGCCAAGGCGGGTGCCGAGGTTCTGCTGATCGACGAGAATCCCTATCTCGGTGGCGCACTGGCCTGGGGCCGCGAAGATCCGGATGGCAGCCGCCTCCGTGCGCTCGAAGCGTCGGTGGCCGCCTATCCGACGCTCTCGGTCATGACCGACACAGTCTGCAACGGCTGGTTCGAGGACAACTGGCTCGCTTTGATCCGCGAGAACCGTCTCAGCAAACTTCGCGCCCGCGCCGTCGTCATGGCGGCAGGCTGCGACGGCCAGCCGGCCGTGTTCCGCAACAACGATCTGCCGGGCGTCATGCTGGGCTCGGCGGCCCAGCGTCTGATCCGCCTCTACGGCGTCAAGCCCGGCAGTCGCGCCGTGATCGTGACATCCGGCGCGGAAGGCTACGAAGTCGCCCTCGATCTTCGCGATGCAGGCGTGGAGATCGCCTGTCTCGCAGACCTGAGGCAGGACCCGCCGGCGGCGCCGGGCGATACCCATTTCCCGGTGATCGCCGGGGCTGCCGTCCGTGCTGCGGTTCCGGGTCGTGGCGGGGCCGGCGTCGGCGGCGCGGAGGTCGCGCGTCTGTCGGCCGATGGCCGGCTCGGTACCAGCATCGACCGGTTCGCCTGCGATCTCATCGTCACGACGGTCGGTCATCATCCGGCAGCGCAGCTTCTCTGCCAGACCGGCGCCCGACTGCGCTATGACGACGATGCCCAGATGTTCCGCGTGGCGGGCCTGCCTGAGACAGTGTTCGCTGCCGGCAGCGTGGACGGCATCTTCGGCCTGGAATCGACCATCGCCGACGGCACCCGCGCCGGCTCGGCGGCCGCGGCGGCAATCGGTCTGGACGCCAAGTCATCCGAACGCCCGCAGTCGGCACCAGCAGGCGAAGGCGCGCCCTGGCCGATCTTCCCGCATGCGGAGGGCAAGGACTTCATCGATTTCGACGAAGACCTGCAGGTGAAGGACATCCTGTCCTCCTATGCCGAAGGCTACGACGGTATCGAGCTGGTGAAGCGTTTCTCAACGGTCGGCATGGGGCCGTCGCAGGGGCGGCATTCCGCCCTCACCGCGGCGCGGATTCTCTCCCGTGCCGCCGGGACGACGGTCGACGGGGCAGGGGTGACCACGGTCAGGCCGCCCGTGGGGCCGGAGAAGATCGGTCATCTCGCCGGACGGGCCTTCCAGCCGGTGCGGTTGACGGCGATGCATCATCGCCATGTCGCGCTCGCTGCCCGGATGATGCCGGCCGGCGCCTGGATGCGGCCGGCCTATTACGGGACTCCTGGCGACCGCGATGCGGCGATCCATGCCGAGGTCATGGCGGTGCGCGAGAATGTCGGGCTGATCGACGTGTCGACGCTGGGCGGCATCGACATCCGCGGGCCCGAAGCGGCGGAGTTCATGAACCGCTTCTACACCTTCGCCTACCTGAAGCAGCCGGTGGGGCGCGCCCGCTATGTGCTCGCGACCGATATCGGCGGGGTCATCATCGATGATGGGGTGGCCTGCCGGTTCGGTGACGAGCACTTCTACGTCACCACGACGACCTCGACCTCGGACAGCGTCTACCGGCAGATGCTCTGGTACAACGCCCAGTGGCGCCTCAAGGTGGATATCGCCAACGTCACCGCGGCCTATGCGGCGGTGAACATCGCCGGGCCGAAATCCCGCGACGTGCTGGCGGCGATCGCCGCCGACGTCGATTTGAGTGCCGATGCCTGCCCCTATATGGGGGTGCGCGAGGGCCTGGTCGCCGGCTTGCCGGCCCGGCTGCTGCGGGTCGGTTTCGTCGGCGAGCTGGGTTACGAAATCCACGTTCCCGCCTCCTGCGGCGAGGCGCTGTGGGACGCCCTGATGGAGGCCGGCGCCGCGCACGGTATCCGCCCCTTCGGCGTCGAGGCCCAGCGGCTGCTGCGGCTGGAGAAGGGCCACATCATCATCGGCCAGGACACCGACGGCCTCACTTTCCCGGACGAGGCCGGGATGGGCTGGGCGGTGTCCGTCAAGAAGCCCTATTTCGTCGGCGCCCGCTCGGTCGCCATTCAGCGGGCGCGTCCCCCGCAACGTCTGCTGGTCGGCTTCGAGATGGCGAAGGACGATCCGCTTCCCGAGGAATGCCACCTGGTGGTCCGCGACGACACGATCACCGGCCGGGTCACCTCGGTCGCCCTGTCGCCGGTTCTCGGCAAGATCGTCGGCCTCGCCTATGTGGCGCCCGACCAGGCCGAGGAGGGGACCGCCATTTCCATCAAGCTGACCGACGGACGGTTGGTGACTGCACGCGTCGTCAAGCCGCCTTTCTACGATCCGGAGGGAGACCGGCAAGCCTTATGACTCCTTCCACCGATACGGCTCAGCCAGCCGGAGGTCCCACCGACTTCGCCCGGCGAAGCCCCCTCTATCGGGAGCATCTGGCCGCCGGGGCCACGCACATGCCCTTGGGCGGCGGCGCGGGGGTCGCGACTTATGGGCGTACGCCGGAGGCAGAGGCCGAAACGGCGCGCGAACTCGGCCTCGCCGATCTCAGCCTGCTGCCCCAGGACCGGCTTCAAGGGCTGGCATGCTCTCGCTTGGCTCCGCGAGCAGGGAATCGCCGTCCCGGAGGCCAACAACCGGGCAGGAAGTCTGGCCGGCGGCGGCTTCGCAGCCCGCCTCGCGGACACCGAGTTGCTGCTGACCGGATCGCTGGACGGTGCCGCCGATACCTTCGACGGCTTGCTTGCCGCCCTTGGGGAAGCCAAGCCGTCGGGCGTCTACCCGGTGCCGCGGAGCGACGGCAGCGCCTGGCTCACCATGACCGGCCGGCATGCGCCCTCCTGCATGGCCAAGCTGTGTGGTGTTGACCTGCGTTCCAAAAAGTTTCCCGAGGGCTGTGTCGCGCAAACGTCGGTCGCGCGGTTGAACGCGGTCGTCGTGCGCGCCGATCTTGGGTCCGTATTCGCTTTGCATCTGTTCTTCGACAGCGCCTCCGCCGGCTATTTCTGGCGGTGCCTTGTCGATGCGGCGGCAGAGTATCGCGGCGCTCCGGTCGGGGTGCTCGCGCTCCGTCGCCTTGCAGCGGAAGTCACCCCGGCGACAGGGAGGACGGGCGATGGATGACGAGCAGACTCCCGATACGACCCACGACAACGACAACCGGCTGGAACTCTCGATAGGCCGGCAGGTACGGCAGTTCCGCCGCAAACTCGACATGACGGTAAACGAACTCGCCAAGCTGGCCGGGCTCTCGTCGGGCATGCTGTCGAAGATCGAGAACGGTCTCACTTCGCCGTCTCTGGCGACGCTTCAGTCGCTGTCGACGGCGCTTCGCGTTCCGGTGACGTCGTTCTTCCGCAAATTCGAGGAACAGCGCGACGTGACGCTGGTGAAAAGCGGTGCCGGCCTGAACATCGAGCGCCGCGGCACCCGCGCCGGCCACATCTATCAGCTTCTCGGGCATACCTTGGGGCGGGCTCTGTCGGTCGAGCCCTACATGATCACCCTGACCGAGGAATCGGAAGTGTTCCCCCTGTTCCAGCATGAGGGGGTCGAGTTCATCTATGTCCTGGAAGGGCGGATGGACTACCACCACAACGGGTCCACTTACCCGCTGGGCCCAGGAGATTCCTTGTTTTTCGACTCCGATGCGGCCCATGGGCCGGAAAACCTGATCGAGCTGCCGATCCGCTTCCTGTCGGTCATGGCGCATGTCAGGAGCGAGGATCAATAATTACTGGGAGTAAATTTTGTTTATTCCCATTGATTGTCGCCGGGCCCTTCGCTAGATTCTCGCCAACGAGCATGACGGCTCGGAAAGCGGTTGGAAGCGTCCCATGTGCGGAATTGTCGGCCTGTTTCTGAAGAACCGATCCCTGGAGCCACAGCTTGGCGGGTGGCTGCGCGACATGCTGATCGGCATGACCGATCGCGGCCCCGACAGCAGCGGATTGGCGATCTATTCGTCCTCGGCCGGTGAGGGCCGGGTCAAGTTCACTCTGTCGCACCACGATCGCGGTTATCCGTGGCAGGCGCTGGCGATCGATCTCGCCGACGCGCTGGGCGCGACCGCGACGATCATGTCCCGCGCCAACCACGCAGTAGTCGTCACCGACGGGCCGGAGCCCGAAGTCGACCTGTGGCTGCGACGGAACCATCCCGAGGTGCGCATCGTCGCGATCGGCCAGCGGATGGAGATCTTCAAGGATATCGGCCTGCCGATCGAGGTCAGCGATCGCTTCGGCATCGCCGGCATGTCCGGCAGCCACGGCATCGGCCACACCCGCATGGCGACGGAGAGCGCGGTGACCACCGAGCACGCGCATCCGTTCAACGCCGGCGACGACATCTGCCTGGTGCACAACGGCTCGCTGTCCAATCACAACGAGCTGCGCCGCTGGCTGCGCCGCCGCGGCATGAACTTCGAGACCGACAACGACAGCGAGGTCGCCGCGCGCTACTTCGCCTATCGCATGTCGGAAGGGGCCACCCTCGGCGAAGCGCTGGAGGCGGGTCTCAGCGATCTCGACGGCTTCTATACGTTCACGGTCGGCACCCGCGACGGCTTCGCGGTGATCCGCGACGGCATCGCCGCCAAGCCGGCGGTGCTGGCCGAGACCGACGATTGGGTGGCGATGGCGTCCGAATACCGCTCGCTCGCCCACCTGCCCGGCGTCGACGGCGCGGTGGTGTGGGAGCCGAAGCCCGAGCGTGTCTACACCTGGCACCTGGAGAACGCCGCGTGACTGAGATCGATCTCGACAGCGTCTCGATCCGGGAACTGAACCAGGCTCTCCACGACCTCAAGCCGGACACCAACCAGACCCACTGGAAGGCCCGGAACCCGCGCGGCAAGCATGCGCTCGCCGTCGGGCTGGAGGTCCCGGTGACGATCGAGATCGACGGTCACGTCGGCTACTACTGCGGCGGCATGAACAAGGAAGCGTCGATCGTCATCAACGGCCAGTGTGGCTGGGGGGTCGGCGAGAACATCATGTCGGGCACCATCCGGGTCAAAGGCAATGCTTCCGAGTCTGCGGCGGCGTCGGGCCATGGCGGGCTGGTCATCATCGAAGGCGACGCGAGTTCGCGCTGCGGCATTTCGATGAAGGGAGTCGACATCGTCGTTCTGGGCTCGGTCGGCCATATGAGCGCCTTCATGGGGCAGAGCGGACGTCTGGTTGTCCTGGGCGACGCCGACGAGGATCTCGGGTCCTCGCTCTACGAGGCTGAAATCTACGTTCGCGGAAACGTCGCCAGCCTCGGCGCGGACTGCGAAGAAAAGGAGATGACAGAGGAGCATCGCGCGGCGCTGGGCGAGCTGCTCGCGCGCGCCGAGGTCGATGTCGACCCGGCGTCCTTCAAGCGGTTCGGTTCCGCCCGCAAGCTCTACCATTTCCACGTCGATCACGCCGACGCGTACTGATGGGCGGCGTCACAAGGTCATCCCAGCGGCGGCCCGATGCGTCGCCGGCCGGCCTCCCGGCTAGGCGCCGGAAAGGCGGTGAGGAGATCGCGCCGCGCTGCAACCCCATGAGAAGGGACAAGAGGTCATCGTGACTGTCGATCCACGCAGCCTGCGCGCTTCGGCGACGTTTCCGCCCGAGGTCATCCATGAGATCCAGCGGGCGTCGGACGAGGGCATCTACGATATCCGCGGCTTCGGCGCCAAGCGCCGGCTGCCGAGTTTCGACGACCTGGTCTTCCTGGGCGCGTCGATGTCGCGCTATCCGCTCGAAGGCTATCGCGAGCGGTGCGACACCGACGTCGTGCTGGGCACGCGCTTCGCGAAGAAGCCGCTTCATCTCAAGATTCCGGTGACCATCGCCGGGATGAGCTTCGGCTCGCTCGGGCCGCACGCGAAGACGGCGATCGGCAAGGCGGCGACGGCGATGGGCACGACCAGCACCACCGGCGACGGCGGCATGAGCGAGGAGGAGCGGTCGAGCTCGTCCACCCTGGTCTATCAGGTTCTCCCGTCGCGCTACGGCCTCAATCCGGACGACCTACGCCGGGCGGACGCGATCGAGATCGTCGTCGGCCAGGGGGCTAAGCCCGGCGGCGGCGGCATGCTGCTGGGCCTCAAGATGAACCCGCGGGTGGCGAAGATGCGCGACCTGCCGCCAGGCGTCGACCAGAGGAGCGCCTCGCGCCATCCCGACTGGACCGGGCCGGACGACCTCGCGATCAAGATCCAGGAGATCCGGGAAATCACCGACTGGGAGAAGCCGATCTACATCAAGATCGGCGCCACCCGGACGCAATACGACACCGCGCTCGCCGTGAAGTCCGGGGCCGACGTGATCGTCCTCGACGGCATGCAGGGCGGCACCGCCGCGACCCAGCACGTCTTCATCGAGCATGTGGGCATCCCGACCTTGCCGGCCGTCCGCCTCGCTGCCGAGCAGCTTCGCGAGATGGACATGCACCGGAAGGTGCAGCTCATCGTCTCGGGCGGCATCCGCAACGGGGCCGATGCGGCCAAGGCGCTGGCGCTCGGTGCCGACGCGGTCTCCATCGGCACCGCAGCGCTGATCGCGCTCGGTTGCAACAGGCCGGCCTACGAATCCGACTACGAGGCGTTGGGGACCCGCCCCGGCTTCTGCCATCACTGCCACACCGGCAAATGCCCGGTCGGCGTCACCACCCAGGACCCGGCGCTGGAAGCGCGGCTCGATCCCGAGCGCGACGCGCGGCGCCTCAGGAACTTCCTGTCGGTGATGGTGATGGAGATGCAGACCATCGCCCGGGCCTGCGGCAAGTCACATCTGCTCAATCTCGAACCCGAAGATCTCGCCGCGCTGACGGTCGAGGCCGCCGCCATGGCCCGCCTCCCGCTCGCCGGCACGACGTGGATTCCAGGAAGCTGAACCAGGGAGAGGGGGGTCAGCGATCCGTGCGAAAGGGACTAAGGTATGACCACCGATCTGTCGAAGGTCGCTGACGAAAAGGGCATCCGTTATTTCCTGATCAGTTTTGTCGACCTGTTCGGCGTGCTTCGGGCCAAGTTGGTGCCGGCGCGAGCGATCGGCGACATGCAGGAAGCAGGTGCGGGTTTTGCGGGGTTCGCCGCATGGCTCGACATGACGCCGGCTCATCCGGACATGTTCGGCATGCCGGACCCGGACAGCCTGATCCAATTGCCGTGGAAACCGGAAGTGGGGTGGCTGGCTGCCGACTTATATATGGATGGTGCGCCGGTCGCTGCATCGCCTCGCGTGGCGCTGAAGGCGCAGCTGGCGCGGGCGGGCGAAGCTGGCTACCGGATGAAGACCGGCGTCGAGTGCGAGTATTTTCTGATTTCCCGCGACGGCGAATCGATCTCCGATCCCGATGACTGCCAGCCTAAGCCCTGTTACGACCAGCAGGCCCTGATGCGCCGCTACGACGTCGTCAGCGAAATCTGCGACAGCATGGTCGAGCTGGGGTGGGGGCCGTATCAGAACGACCATGAGGACGCCAACGGCCAGTTCGAGATGAACTGGGACTACGATGACGCCCTGAAGACCGCCGATCGACACGTCTTCTTCAAGTACATGGTCAAGGCGATTGCCGAGAAGCACGGGCTCCGCGCGACTTTCATGCCGAAACCGTTCCCTAATTTGACCGGTAACGGCTGCCACACCCACGTCTCGTTCTGGAGTCCGGACGGGAAAACCAACCTGTTCGCGGACCCGTCGGGTGAACTCGGCATGTCGGACCTCGCCTACAAGTTTCTGGGCGGCGTCCTGCACAGTGCGCCGGCGCTCTGCGCACTCTTCAACCCGACGATCAACAGCTACAAGCGGATCAACGGGTCGGTGACCTTGTCCGGTGCGACCTGGTCGCCGAACACGGTGACCTACGGTGGCAACAACCGCACTCACATGGTCCGCATTCCGGATGCCGGCCGTTTCGAGTTGCGCCTCATGGACGGGGCTACCAACCCGTATCTGTCGCCGGCGGCGGTTCTCGCCGCGGGGCTGGACGGTATCGCCAACAATCGCGATCCCGGAAAGCGGCTCGATATCGACATGTATGCGGAAGGGGCGAAGCTGAAGGGCGTCAAAAAGCTGCCGCTCAACCTGCTCGATGCACTGAGGCTTCTGGAAAAGAGCAGCGTCGTCCGCGAAGGGCTGGGGACGGATCTGGTGGACAGCTACATCAAGCTGAAGACCACGGAATGGCGCAGCTATACCGCCGCGTTGAGCCCCTGGGAACGGGCCAACACGCTCGATTGCTGACTCGGGGCCGCCATGTCGGCCCAGGCGTCGCCGCGGGTCGTCCGGCTGAGCCGGAGGACCCGATCGCCGGCCCTGCTATTCCTGCGGGTGGACGATGACCGAGAGGAACTTGATCGGCAGTTCGATCAGGTTCTCCGGTCCATGCGCCGCCGCGGAATCGAAGAACAGGGAGTCGCCGGGCACCAGACGGTAGGTCTTACCGGCATGGTGGTAGTCGATCTGACCTTCGAGCATGTAGATGAACTCGATTCCCTCATGCTCGAACAGCGGGAAGACCTCCGAGCTTTCGGTCAGGGTGATCAGAAACGGCTCTACGCGCTGCTGGTGGCCGATCGAATGGCCGAGAAGCTGATAGACATGGCCACTGCGGCTGCCCCGACGCTCGATGGGCAGGCCTTCGCCGGCCTTCACGTGAGCGGCGTCATGGCGTTCCTCGAAGTGACGGAACAGAGCCGTCACGGGAACGTTCAGCGCTGCGGACAGCGCATGCAGCGTCGCGAGAGACGGCGCCGTCTGACCGTTCTCGATCTTGGACAGCATCCCCGAGGACAGTCCGGACATGCGCGCCAGCTCCGCTACCGTCATCCGGAGGCGCAGCCGGAACTCCCGAACCTGCTTTCCGATCGCCACTTCGAGGCTCCGCAGGTCCCCTGTGTTGCCGGGGAGGGCGGGTTCGACGTGGGAGATTTCCTGTCTGGCTTGCGCGTTGATCGTCGTTTCTCCTCGGTAAACGGCCGGCGTCGCTCCGCAGGCTCGTCTTTGCTTTGTGCATGGCCCGGGGCTCTGCCGCCAGCTTGGTCCAGCCGGCACACGGCGCGGGCATCACTGCCTTAGAAGATAGCATCTCCTTCCATCCAGCGCGTACCCGGAATGCGCGTGGTCCAGGCCTGTCGCCGGATCATGCGTTGAGTAGTAGGAATATAGGTTGCCTAAACTCTAGGCGGGAAACATCGCTCTTTAGCCGCTGACTCATGGGCTGCGGCTGTTCTCCAGCGAGATGTGGCGGGGATGCCCATGAATCAAGTGCCTCATGCCCAATGATTGGGCGGCATTGGCGCTTGCTTGGCCGCAGGATTCCGGGCAATTTTAAGAATGAGAGGAAAAAGTTTTTCCTTGTAGGAATATTCTGAGCATGGCATAGAACTTGGATGCATAAAAAATTACTCACAGGAAACAGGCCGATCAAGGTCGCCTGCCGATAGACGGTTAACGAGCACGGGAGTAGGGCCATGTCGATCACGAGAAGAAGTGTCCTGAAGGGCGGCGCCGCCGTAACGGCCACCGCCGCCGCGGGTTTCCCGCACATCTTCGTCAAGAACCTGAACCAGGCATGGGGTGCGCCGGCCTGGGTCAAGGAAGGCGAGCCGATCAAGGTCGGTGTGCTGTTTTCCCAGACGGGCAACCTCGCCGTCGTCGAGAACGACTCGACCAACGTCGTCCTCTACGCGATCGAGGAGATCAACAAGAACGGCGGTGTGATGGGCACGCCGATCGAGCCGGTGGTCGTCGATGCCAAGTCCGACATCAAGGTCTATTCCGAGAAGATCAGCGAGCTGATCCTTCGCGATCGCGTCGTCTCCGTGTTCGGCGGCTACACCTCGGCCAGTCGGCGCGCGGTGATGCCGATCGTGTTCGCCCGCGATCACCTGTTCTACTACCCGACCTGCTACGAAGGCCGCGAGTGCATGCAGAACGTCATCTGCACCGGACCGCTCGCCAACCAGCACTCCTACGATCTGATTCCGTTCATGGTCGAGAACTTCGGCCCGAAGGTCTACCTGATCGGGTCGAACTACATCTGGCCCAAGGAGTCGAACAAGAACGCCAAGGTTTGGCTGGAGCGCGTCGGCGGCGAGGTCGTCGGCGAGGACTACGTGCCGCTGGGTGGTTCCGAGTTCACGCCGATCTTCAACAAGGTCCGGCAGCAGGAACCCGACTTCATCTTCTCCACGGTGGTCGGCGACTCCGACATCGCGCTGCACAAGCAGTTCAAGCAGGAAGGCTTCAACGTCGACACCATGCCGATCGCCGCTCTCACCACCGGTGAGATCGAGATCCGGGCGATGGGCGCCGAGTTCGGAGCCGGCCACTTCCTGTCCGCGCCGTACTTCCAGACCCTCGACAACCCGACCAACCAGAAGTTCGTCGAGAACTATCTGGGCAGCAAGTACGGCACCGGCGGCGTCACCCACTACAACATGGAAGAGACCTACCTGTCGGTCTATGCCTGGAAGTACGGGCTGGAAAAGGCGATCGAGCAGGCGGGCTGGGACGGCGTCACCCCGCGCCTGATCCGCGACGTGTCGGGCGGAATCCGCATCGAGGACGACATTTCGCCGGAAGGGCTGATCTGGATCGACCCCGACAACTTCAACGCGTGGCTCAAGCCGAAGATCGGCCAGTGCCAGTCGGACGGTCAGTTCAAGATCGTCAAGGCCGCCGACGAGCACGTGGCCCCGGACCCGTTCTCGATCTACCCGGAGCGCGGCGTCTGCAAGGCCGACGGGCTGCACACGGAAGATGGCAAGGTGCTCAAGAACGTCCTCTAGCGGCTGAAGACACCTCTCGCGGAAACCGAAGGAGGACTGTGGGGACATGAGCGTCCATGACTTCTGGACACCGTTCGCGCTCGAACCGTTCCTGAACGCGCTGATCGTCGGGCTCAGCATCGCCAGCATCTGGCTGGTTGCCGCTCTCGGCCTGACGATCATCTACGGCACCATGGGCGTCATCAACATGGCCCATGGCGAGTTCATCATGTTGGGGGCGTACTCGACTTACGTCCTCCAGTCCTACCTCGGTTTCCCGTTCCTGCTATGCCTGCCGGCCGCGTTCTTCATCGTCGCCGGCTTCGGGTGGGTGATCGAGAAGGTCCTGATAAGACATCTCTATCAGAGACCGCTCGACACCCTGCTCGCCACCTGGGGCGTATCCCTGGTGCTGATCCAGGGGGTGCGTCTGGTATTCGGCGGCGAGCCGCAATATGTGGGCGTCCCCACATGGCTGGATTCGGCCATGCAGATCGGCTTCATCAATCTGGCCTGGCTCCGCGTCTTCATCATCGTCGTTTCCGGCCTGATGGTTCTCCTGACCTGGTGGATCCTGTTCCGCACCGTCACCGGCGTCCGAATCCGCGCGGTGATGCAGAACAAGGAGATGGCTGCCTCGTTCGGCATCAATGCCAATCAGGTCTACAGCATCACGTTCGCGTACGGGGCCGGTGTGGCGGGTGTCGCCGGTGCCCTGTTCGGGGCCTTCAAGAGCCTCTTCCCCGATATGGGGAGCGGCTACATCGTCGAGGCATTCCTGGTGGTCGTCGTGGGTGGCGGACAGCTCATCGGCAGCGTGTTCAGTGCCGGGCTGATGGGAGAGATGGGGTCCGTCTTCTCCTACTTCACCAACGATACCTTCGCGCGCTTCGTCCTCTTCACGCTGATCGTCGTCTTCCTCCGTTTCCGGCCGCAGGGCCTGATTTCGGAAGCGATGACGCGGCGCTGATCTCGCATTCGGTGGACCGATGGAGTCGCAGAACATCTATCACAACAAGACAGCGCAGTGGCTGTCTTACCTGGTCGTTTTCGTTGGTCTGGCTTTTTTGCCGACGTTCATCGACCCCTTCACCCTCAACCAGTTCTCGCGCTACGCGGTGCTGGCGATGCTGGCGGTCTCCGTCAGTCTCGTATGGGGCTTCGGGGGTATTCTAAGCCTCGGTCAGGGGATCGCCTTCGGGCTGGCTGCCTACGGCATGGGCATGACCATGCAGATGCAGTTCCAGGACCCGGAAAGCAATCCGATCCCCAGCTTCATGCTGACCAACGAGCTCAGCGAGCTGCCGGGGCTGTGGGTGCCGTTCTGGAATACCGAGGTCGGCCTGCTGCTGGCGCTCGCCGTGCCCACGGTGTTCTTCGTGATCTTCGGCGCCCTGATGTTCCAGGCGCGGGTCGCCGGCGCTTTCGTGGCGATCATGACCCTGGCCATGCTCGCCGCCTGGTACAGCATGGCCTACGACATGCAGCCCTTCACGGCCGGGTTCAACGGGATATCGCCGCCCCTTCCGTTCGACTGGCTCGGGGTTTCGTTCGACCCTTACTCGCCGATCACCTACTGGGTGGCGCTGGGCCTGCTCGCTTTCGTGGTGCTGGCATCGAAGCTGGTGCTGCAAAGCAAGTTCGGCCTGATCATCCAGGCGATCCGCGATGACGCCGAGCGCGTCCGCTTCGTGGGCTACAACGTCGCGTTCTATCAGGTCGTCATCTTCGCGATGTCGGGCTTCATCGCCGCGATCGCGGGCATCACCTGGGTGATGCTGACCCAGTACGTCTCGCCGGTCCTGCTCGAGGTTCAGTTCAGCATCGCCATGGTGATCTGGGCTGCGGTCGGCGGACGGCTGTCGCTGATGGGCGCGATGATCGGCGCTTTCCTGGTCAACGGCATGCAGAGCTATGTCGGCGATGCGTTCCAGAGCACCTGGCTCCTGATCATCGGCGGGCTGTTCATCCTCGTCGTTCGCTTCCTCCCCAAGGGGATCGCCGGACTGATCGAAACCGGCCTCGGCTACGTGCCGATCGGACGGCGCCGCTCGGACTCGATGTCCAGCAACCCTGCCCGCGCGGCGGAATAGGAGGGCAGCGATGGGCATGCTCGAACTCCACGGTGTTACCAAGGCCTATGACGACTTCACCGTCGTCGAATCCTTCAGCTTCGACGTCATCGAAGGCGAGCTGCGATGCCTGCTCGGTCCGAACGGTGCCGGCAAGTCGACGACGATGGACCTCATCACCGGGCGCCAGAAGCTCTCGGGCGGGAAGATCGTCTTCGACGGCCGCGATATCACCGGCATGAAGGAGCATGAGATCGCGCGCCTCGGCGTCGGTCGCAAGTTCCAGGTCCCGGCCGTGTTTCGCGAGCTCACGGTGAGGGAAAATCTCGAGGTCGCGGACAATCGCAGCCCCAACCCGTTCGCCAACATGCGCTGGTTCGGCCGGTCCGGCGACAGCCGGAACTTCGATCAGATCGTCGACCTCGTCGGGCTAGGGCCGCGCCTCGGTACGCAGGCGGGCTTCCTGTCGCACGGCGAAACCCAGTGGCTCGAGATCGGCATGGTGCTGATGCAGAACCCCAAGCTCCTGCTGATGGACGAGCCGACCGCCGGCATGACCGAGCACGAGAAGCACAAGACGTCCGAGATCTTCGGCCGCCTGAAGGGGAATCACACCCTGGTGGTGGTGGAGCACGACATGTCCTTCGTCCGCGAGATCGCCGACGTCGTCACCGTCATGCATCTGGGCAAGCTCCTGGCCGAGGGGCCGATGAAGGAGATCGAGGTCAACTCCCGCGTCCGCGAGGTCTATCTGGGATCGGAGGGCAACGGCCATGATGCTTGAGCTCCAGGACGTCACGTCGTTCTACGGCAAGACGCCGATCCTCCAGAACGTCGACCTGTCGGTGCCGGAAGGGTCGTGCTTTTGCGTTCTCGGCAAGAACGGCGTCGGCAAGACCACGCTGATGCGGACGATCATGGGCCTCACCACCCGGATCACCGGCAAGCTGTCGATCGCCGGCCAGGATGCCACCAGCCAGCCGACCTATGAGCGGGCGATCGCCGGGGTGGGCTACATCCCGCAGGGCCGCGGCATTCTCGGCAAGTTCACCGTCCGCGAGAACATCCAGCTCGGCACCTTCGCGAGCAACGACGCCGCCCACGGCGTGCCGCCGCTCTGCCTCGAGCTGTTCCCCTACCTTGCCGAGAATCTCGATAAGCGCGCCGGCCATCTGTCCGGCGGGCAGCAGCAGCAACTCGCCATCGCGCGGGCCCTTGCCACCGATCCCAAGGTGCTTCTGCTCGACGAGCCGACCGAGGGCATCCAGCCCAACATCGTCAAGGAGATCGAACTCACCTTGCGGCGGCTCAACAAGGAGATCGGGCTGACCCTGATCCTGACCGAACAGCACATCAAGGTCGCACGCGAACTCTCCGACTACTTCGCGGTCCTGGAAAACGGTCGCGTCGTCGAAACCGGCCCGATCGCCGCGCTCACCGACGAGCTCGTCGAACGGCATCTGACGATCTGAGCGGACGGCACCGGCCGGACGATCAGCCAACAACGAAAGACTTTGGAGGGCGAAGGATGATCCCGATACCGAGACGGAATACCCCAGACGGCCAGCGGATGGAGAAGATCCACAAGGAATGCATCGACTCCATGAAGGGCGTCGCCGGCTGCTCGATCCTCAAATGCGCGACGCCGGGTGACACCACCGTCGTCACCGGCGGCATCCACGAGGACTTCCAGCTCAACCGCGTCCTGATCCGCATGCGTGCGAAGCCGCCGGCCGGAAAGCTCGTGGTCGTCTGCACGAAGGTCGAGAAGGAATGGCGGATCGCCCGCCTCGCCGGCATCCGCGGCGTGCCGCCGGAGTTCGTGACCGACAAGGTCTACGACAACGAACAGGATCCGCAGCACGACATCTTCCTGATGCGGCTCGATGAGATGCCGGAAACCGACGGTTTCCCCGAGCATTTCCGCCAGGGCTGGAAGCGACACGACGACCAGTGGGCCTGAGCCGACCGCCGCACTACGCGACGGCGCCGTCCACGGCCAGAGGATCAAGGGGAGTGACTGACCGATGAGTTGGATGCGGATCACCGGTTACGCCGACAAGTTCGGCGTGCATCCGGGCGACAAGATCAAGTTTTACGTCAATTGCGACGGACCGAAGGAATACAAGGCCGAGATCGTGAAGATGATCCACGGCGACACCAATCCGCGCGGTCCGGGCCTTATCGAGGAGAAGATCGGGGCGTCCTGCGACGGCACCTATCCGGGCATGAAGCAGGTCATCTACAGCGGGTCCTACGGCTTCGTCGCCGACAAGCCGCAGTTCAAGATCGAAAGCTTCACGCTGCAGTGCTGGATCTGGCCGACCGCGCCGAAGACCCATCCCAAGTACTGGAAGCACGGCGCCCAGGGCCTGGTCACCAAATGGTGCGACGGCAAGGGCTATGGCCTGTTCCTCAACGAGGACGGTTGCGTCGAGCTGCGCATCAACGACGAGAAGATCACTACCGGCGTCCAGGTGCGCGACCATGCGTGGCACTTCGTCGCCGCGAGCTACGATGCCGAAACCGGTGAGGCGATCCTCTATCACGAGCCGCAGATTCAGTACGCGCTCGACCCGGAAATCCCGCCGGTCACCAAGAAGGTCTCGACCAAGCTCGCCTATGTGGACGGCACCCCGACGGTGATCGCCGGCTATTGCGGCGGCCTCGATTCGAGCCCGCAGGCCAAGGCCTCCGTACCGGCCGGGACCATCATCGCCGGCCACTACAACGGCAAGATCGACAGCCCGCGGATCTGCAGCAAGGCGCTCTCGCGGCTCGACATCGAGACGATGAAGCTCGGCGGCCAGACGGGTCTCACCGAGCGGCGCAATTCCGGCCCGAGCGACCGTCTCTCGGCCTGCATCGTCGCGGCGTGGGACTTCTCCGACGGCATCAACACGATCATGGGCAAGGACACGGGTCCCTACCTGTTCCACGCGCAGATCGTGAACTGCCCGACCCGCGCGATGACCGGCCACAACTTCAACGGCCATGTCTTCGACTGGAAGTCGGCGCCCGAGCAGTACGGGGCGATCCATTTCCATGACGACGACGTCGACGACGCGCGCTGGGCGGTGAGCTTCGAATGGGACGTGCCCGAGGGAACCTCGAGCAAGTGCTATGCGGCCAAGCTAACCTCGGCGGACGGCGACGAGGACTACATCCCGTTCTGGGTGGTCCCGCGCGTCGGCGAGGAACAGTCGAAGATCGCCTTCATGGTGCCGACGATCAGCTACATGGCCTATGCGAACGAGCATCTGGCCAACAACGCCGGCGGCGCCGAGCTGCTGGTCTATCGCGTGCCGATCATGCAGCAGCAGAACATGTTCCTGTCGGAGCATCGCGAGTATGGCGGGTCGATCTACGACACCCATACCGACGGCAGTGGTCTCTGCCTGTCGTCCCGGCTGCGCCCGATCCTCAGCATCCGGCCCAAATACGACCACTTCCTGTCGCAGTCGCCCTGGCAGTACCCGGCCGACCTGCATCTGGTCTACTGGCTGGAGAAGATGGGCTACGCCTACGACGTCATCACCGACGAGGACGTCACCTATGACGGTCTCGCCCGGCTGGAGAACTACAACGTCGTCATCACCGGCTCGCATCCCGAGCATAACAGCGGGCCGCAGCTCGATGCGCTGCACAACTACACCCAGCGCGGCGGGCGGCTCATGTATATGGGCGCGGACGCGTGGTACTGGGTCCACTCCTACCATCCCGCCTATGACGGGCTGGGCCGGGGCGTCATCACCGAGATGCGACGCTGCGAATCCGGTATCCGCACCTGGCGTGCCGATCCTGGTGAGTACTATCACCAGGGCACCGGCGAGCTGGGCGGCATGTGGCGCTATCGCGGCCGTTACCTGCACTCGGTCGCCGGCACCGGCATGTCGTCGGAAGGCTTCGACATCTCGACGTACTATTCGCGTACGGAAGAGAGCAACGACGAGCGCGTCGCCTGGGCCTTCGAGGGCATCGGCTACGACGAGAAGCTCGGCAATTTCGGCTTGGTCGGCGGCGGCGCCGCGGGAACCGAGCTCGACATCGTCGACACCCTTCTTGGCTCGCCGCCGCACACCCTGGTGGTCGCCACCTCGGCGGGCCGTCACACGGAAGCCTATCTGCTGGTCATGGAGGACTACGGCTTCAGCCAGCAGGGCATCGACGGGACCCAGCACCCGCGGGTCCGCTCCGACATCGCCTATCACGAGACGCCGAACGGCGGCGCCTGCTTCGCCTTCAGCTCGATCGCCTTCTGCGGCGCCCTGCCGTGGAACAATGGCGACAACAACATCTCGAAGCTGGTCGGAAACGTCGTGAACAGGTTCATGCAGGATGGACCGTTGCCGCCACCACCTGCGGCGGCATATGTGCACCGCGGTCGTGCGGATTACGATCCGCCCATGAACAAGCAGCGCAAGTAGCCGCACTGCTTCATTGCCCGTGCGTCGCCGGTCTCTGCCTCCGACCGGCGACGCACACTTCTCTCTTCGTGGAACCGAAACGATGCGCGCGAACACTCGGTTTTCCGCCGTTCACCATCCGGATCTCGGCTATTTCGACGAAGGGCTCGATCTCACCGATCCGGCCCTCTACGTGTCCGCCGTCGCGACGGACGATCGCGCGACCCTGCTGCCGCCGGTCGCCTATCGCTCGAAGGTCTTTCAGGACCTCGAGGACGAAAAGATCTGGACCCGATCCTGGGTCTGCATCGGCACGGTGGACGAGATTCCCAATCCGGGAGACCTGCTGCCGTTCACCGTCGGCAATCACGGAATCCACGTCCAGCGGGCCGAGGACGGTGCGCTCGTCGGGCGCTTCAACAAGGCCCAGCACGGCGGCTGCCGGTTCGTTCCGCAGCAATGCCAGACCGGCCGCAAGACCAGATGCTCCTTCACCTCCTGCGGTCACAGCCGCGACCGCGCCGCGATCGGCGCCGACGAACTGGGCGACTCGACCCCGGCCATGGGCCAGTATCTGGGTGTCGACCCGACCCGGCTGCTGCCGGTCCATGTGACGACCTGGGGACCGTTCGTCTTCGTCAATCTGGACGTCGATCCGCCGCCGCTGGCCGAGCGTCTGGGCACATGCGCGTCGCTGCTGACGGGGCGCGCCCTGGCGATGGGCCGGACACGCTGGATCGAAGGCGCGGCCAACTGGAAGCTTGCCGGGCCGGCGCTGATCGATCCATTCGCGGGTGACGTCGCCCCCGATGCCGGCGGCTGGGTTCTCCATGGCCGGCCGGGGGGTGCCTTCGCCGATGCCGAGAAGGTGATCTGGCTGTTCCCCAACCTCATGATCGGGATCGGCGGAGACGCGGTCACGGCGGCGATCCTGCAGCCGACGGCGTTCGACAGCACGCTCTACCGGGTCCTGGGGTCTACGCCCGCGGCGCAGCAGGCGCTGGCCGCCGCTGTCGAGTGGGCTGCCGCGACGGCGCAGGCCGTGCACGACGACTGCGCCGCATGGGGCACGCCCAGCCATCCGACGGAAGCGGCGACCGATGCGCCGTCTCTCGACGGGCCCGGCGGGCGCCTGTTCCAGCAATTCCTGGTCGACCGGCTGCTCACGGCAAGCGAAACGTACTGGAACGCTCCGGTCTACGACGCGTCGCTGTCCGCCGGTGCCGGCAATCGAAACGAGCGCAGATGGTCTACAGCGTCCAACAGATAAAGTACGAAATTCTCGCCTATATCAAAGAGTTCGGGGGCGATTTCAGCGACTGGTATGTGGGGGTCGCCGACGACCCGAAGCGGCTGCTGGTGGAGACGCACGGGATCGACGAAGAGGTCGATCCCTGGCTGTGGAAGCAGGCGCTGACCTATACCGCCGCCCGCAACGTCCAGGCCTATTTTCTCGACCGGCTGCGGACGGACGGGGTGCCGGCGGGACCGCCCGACGAAAACTTCGACTGCGTCTATCTGTACAAGAAGGCGCCGCATACCAGCCCGTGAGCTGCGGGCGGGCACGCCCCGCCCGCTTTCTTTCCGAAGACAGGGAGATGGACATGGCTACCGTCGACGAAGGGGTCTCGGCCTATCAGGCAGGGGCCTTCGATGACGCCCGCAAGATCTGGGAACCGCTGGCCGAGGCCGGCGATGCCGATGCGCAGGCCTGGATGGGGGCGCTCTACGCCAATGGCGAGGGGGTTGAGTCCGACCGGTCCGTGGCGTTCGCGTGGTATCTGCGCTCGGCCGAGAACGGCAACGTGCTGGCGATGAACAATGTCGGCGCGATGTATGCCCAGGGGCAGGGCGTGTCCAAGGACGAGACCGCGGCGGCCCAGTGGCTGGAGAAGGCTGCGGAGGCCGGCGACAGCTATGCCCAGTTCAATTTCGCGGTCATGCTGACCAAGGGGCAGGGGGTCGAGCAGGACGTGGCCGCGGCCGCCGAATGGTACCGCCGTGCGTCCGAGAACGGCCATTACCCGTCGCAGTCGCGGCTGGGTTATATGTACGCCAAGGGCCTGGGGGTCGAGCAGGACAACATCCAGGCCTTCGTCTGGCTGTCGCTCGCCGGCCAGCACGGCATCGGCACCGCGCTCGTCGAGCTCGAAGAACTGGTGAAGGACATGACGCCGCAGGAGAAGGCGCAGGCGGTCGACGCGATGAATGCGTGGCGCGCCCGCACGGCCGGCGTGGCGGGACCGAGCCGGCTGGAACCCCTGCCGGCCTGAACAACAGGATCGAACTACAGATGGACAATGCGAAGTCGGCCGAGACCAAGTCGAAATCGGCCGGAGAAGACCGTCGTCAGCCCGGACGCCACGTCATCCTGACGCTTTCCTGCGACGACCGCCCCGGCATCGTCGCGGCCGTCGCCGGCAACATCGCCGGCAATGGCGGCAACATCGTCGAAAGCGCCCAGTACGGCGACGGCGAGAGCGGCCGGTTCTTCATGCGGGTGCGCTTCGAGCTCCTGCAGCCCGTGAGCCTGGACGAGCTCAAGGAACGGATGCAGCCGGTGGCCCGTGCCTACGACATGGAGTGGGGCCTGACCGACGCGGCGGCGCCGAGCCGGGTGCTGATCCTGGTCTCGCGCTTCGACCACTGCATGAACGATCTGCTCTACAAGACCAGGATCGGCGCCCTGCCGATGCAGGTGGTGGGCGTCGCCTCCAACCACCGCGACTTCGCCGACCGCATCGCCGCGGAAGGCTACGACTTCTATCACCTGCCGATCACGCCCGAGACCAAGGCCGAGCAGGAAGCGAAGCTGCTGTCGCTGGTCGAGGAAACGGGTGCCGAGCTGGTCGTCCTCGCCCGCTACATGCAGATCCTGACCGACGAGACGGCGCGGGCGCTTACCGGCCGCGCCATCAACATCCACCACTCCTTCCTGCCGAGCTTCAAGGGCGCACGGCCCTATCAGCAGGCGCACCGGCGCGGCGTGAAGCTGATCGGCGCCACGGCCCACTACGTCACCGGCGACCTCGACGAGGGACCCATCATCGAGCAGGAGACCGAGCGCGTCGACCACAGCATGACCGCCGACGAACTGGTCGCGGTCGGCCGCGACATCGAATGCCGCGTGCTGGCCCGCGCCGTGAAGTTCCACGTCGAGCGGAGGGTGCTGCTGAACGGCAGCCGGACGGTCGTCTTCCGCTGAACGCGGTTCTCAATCGACCGCGACGGTATCCATCAGTTCCCGAGGCGTCAGCACGGGAATGGGGATGCGGTCGCGGACGCTGAGAAGGTCATCGTCATTGGTGACGAGGGTGCTGCCGCTGGCGACGGCCAAGGCTGCGAATTTGCGGTCGCCCGGATCCCCGACGTAGTCGAACGCCGACACGTCGGCCGGTCCCTGGAAGGGCGGCGTGCCGCGAAAGAGGTCGACGCCTGCGGCCTCGCGGAGCGGCGGGATGCGGCGGAGTACGGCCTCCGTCTCGCCGCGGGTTGCCTCGTTCCAGACGAAATCGAGCGTCCCCGCGCGCACGGCAGCAAGGACTGCCGCCGCGTGGCTTGACGGCTTGAAGCCGGCGGCCACGAA
>PBKC01000094.1 GCA_002721365.1 Rhodospirillaceae bacterium
CTCCTCACGATCCGCCGCACCAAGGCGCAAACCCAACCGCGCCTCACGCAAGCGGTACCCCCATCCCCGCGGGGTGGAGCAGCCCGGTAGCTCGTCAGGCTCATAACCTGAAGGTCGTAGGTTCAAATCCTACCCCCGCAACCAAATAAAAGCCCGCTATTCCATAAGAATGGCGGGCTTCAATGCGTCTGGACGCCTGACGCTTCCGAGCGAACTTGGAAGCAATTTGGAAGCCACCCGGATTTCCCTACTCATGCCGCAATGCCTCGATCGGGTCGAGGCGGGCGGCGCGGCGGGCGGGGAAGTAGCCGAAGATCACGCCGATGGCGGCCGAGAAGGTGAAGGACAGCAGGTTGATCGTCGGGTCGAACAGGTAGGGCATCTGCATGACGTTCGACAGCGCGATGGAGGCGGTCGTCGCCAGGAGTATGCCGATCAGCCCGCCCAGGCTGGACAGGACGACCGCTTCAATCAGGAACTGAAGAAGTACCTCGCGTTCCAGCGCGCCGATCGCCAGCCGGATGCCGATCTCGCGGGTGCGCTCGGTCACCGAGACCAGCATGATGTTCATGATCCCGATGCCGCCGACCAGGAGGCTGACGGCGGCGACCGCGCCCAGCAGCATCGTCAGGATCTTCGTCGTCGCGGTCAGGGTCTCGGCGATCTGGCGGGTATCCATCACGCGGAAGTCGTCGTCTTCGGCCTCGGAGATGTTCCGCCGCTCGCGGAGCAGCAGAGTGAGCTGTTCCTTGACCGCGTCGATGGAGGCGCCCTGGCGGACCGAGATCATCAGGCGGCTGATGTCCTGATTGCCGGCGAGGCGACGCTGCACGGCGCGCAAGGGCATGACCACGGTGTCGTCCTGGTCGCTACCCATGGCCGACTGGCCCTTGGCCTTCAGGAGGCCGATGACGTCGCAGGAGAACTGCTTGATGCGGATCGGCGCGCCGATCGGGCTCTGCCCGCCGAACAGCTTCTCGCGCACCGTCTGGCCGATGACGCAGACGGCCTTGCCGGCGCGGAGCTCGGCGTCGGTGAAGGTGCGGCCATCGGCCAGCGTCCAGTTTCCTGCCTCGAAGTAGTCGTCGTTGGTGCCGACGACGGAGGTCGACCAGTTCTCGGCCTGAAAGACGGCCGTCGCCGATTTGATGACCACCGGCGCGATCAGGCTGGCGGCGGCGATCTGGCCCCGGATCGCCTCGACGTCACGGCTCTTGAAGTCGGGGGCTCCCGCGGAACCGGGACCGAAACGCTGACCCGGCAGCACCATCAGCAGGTTGCTGCCCATGCTGGCAATCTGGTCGGAGACCGATCGCGTGGCGCCGTTGCCGAGCGTCACCATGGTGACGACGGCGGCGACGCCGATCACGATCCCGAGGATCGTGAGGAAGGAGCGCATGACGTTGCGGCGGATGGCGCGGAGCGCGAGCAGCAGCGTGTTCCAGACCATCAGGCCGCCTCGCCGTTACGTTCGTCGCGATCGACCCGGCCATCGACGAAATGAATGACCCGCTTCGCGAAGGCCGCCATGTCCGGCTCATGCGTGACCATGAGGACCGTGATGCCGCGCTCGCGGTTGAGGGCGCCGATGAGTTCCATGATCTCGAAGCTGGTCCGCGTATCGAGGTTGCCGGTGGGCTCGTCGGCCAGCAGGACGGTCGGTTCGGTGACGATCGCGCGGGCGATGGCGACACGCTGCTGCTGTCCGCCGGACAGCTCGTTCGGCGTGTGGTCTTCCCATCCGCCAAGGCCGACCTGTTCCAGGGCCGACCGCGCCGCCGCGTGTCGCGCCGCGGCGGGCTGGCGGCGATAGATGAGCGGCAGTTCGACGTTCTCCAGGGCGCTGGTCCGGGCCAGCAGGTTGAAGCCCTGGAATACGAAGCCGAGAAAATGCCGCCTCAGGAGAGCCCGCTCGTCGCGTGACAGGCGCTCGACATGGACACCCTGGAATTCGTAGCTGCCGCTCGTGGGCGTATCCAGGCAGCCGATGACGTTCATCGCGGTGGACTTGCCTGAGCCGCTCGGTCCCATCACCGCCGCGAACTCACCGGCCTCGATTTCCAGGTCGATCCCTTTGAGGGCCTGGAACGCCGCCTGCCCCGACCCGTAGGTCTTGGTGAGGTCGCGGAGGCGAATGATGGCCGCGTCGCCCATCGTCATTCGCCTGCGGTTTCGGTGATGACTTCGTCACCCTCCTTGAGGTCGCCGCCGGTGATCTCGGTCACGAGTCCGTTGGTCGCGCCCGTCGTCACCTGGACCGGTGACGCGTCTCCGCCGCGCAGGACCCAGATCTGCTTGGTGCCGTCGGCCGCTGCCGCCGTGGGTTTCGGCTTCCGCGCGCTCATCGGGGGGCGGGGCATCAGCGAGCCGATCAGACCGCGGCCGGACCGGCGCGCTTCCGTGTTCGACGACGGGCTGAAACGCAACGCGGCATTCGGCACCAGCAACGCTTCGTCGCGCGTCACGGTGGTGATCTCGGCGGTGGCTGTCATGCCGGGGCGGAGGCTGAGGTCGTCGTTCGCCACCTGAAGAACGGCCGGGTAGGATATGACGCCGTCATCGTCGGTGGCGTTGAACCCGACCCGGCTGATGACGGCCTCGTAACGTCGGTCGGGCCACGCGTCGACCGTGAAGCTGGCCGGGAGGCCGGCCTTCACCTGACCGACATCGGCCTCGTCGACGTCCACCTTCAGTTCCATCTTGGACAGGTCTTCGGCAAGGCTGAACAGCGTCACGGCCTGCAGCGACGCGGCCACCGCCTGGCCGGGGTCGACGGCGCGCTCCAGCACCACACCGTCGATCGGCGACTTGATCCGCGCCTTGTCGAGGCTGGTTTCATTGCTGTGAAGCGTGGCCCTGGCTTCGGCGACGCTGGCCTGAGCGCTGGCGACGGTGGCCTTGGCCCGCGCGAGCTCGCCCTCGGCGGTCTCCATCTCCGTCTTCGACGGAACCTTGCCGCCGGAAAGGGTTGCGACTTCGCGAAAACGCGACAGTTTCGCCTGGGCTTCGGTGACGGTCGCCTGGGCCTGCTGCAAGCCGGCCTCGGCAACCGCGACCGCCGCCGTCGACTTGGCGACCGAATCCTCGAAGGACGACAGGTCGAGCTCGGCGAGAACCTGGCCCTTGGCGACATGGTCGTCGTCGTCGACATAGACGGCGGCGATGGTGCCGGAAAGCTCGCTGCCGACGTCCACCTGATTGGTGGGTTCGAGATTGCCGGTGGCCGTGACCTTGACGACCAGCGAGCCTCGCGTCGCGGGAACGGTGACGTATCGGGGGGCCTCGGACTCGTTGGTCCCGCCGGACGTGACGTACCAGCCGACCGCAAGCACGATCAGCCCGAGCGCGATCAGCCACCACCATCGGCGCGTATGGTTGCCGCGTTTGTGCTCCGACAGCAGGCCTTCCAGGCCGCCATCGGACTTAGCCGCAATGGGTTCGTTCGTATCGTTCACGCATCGTTTCCGAAAAGCATCCGTTACCATCCGCCGCCGAGCGCCTTGTAGAGCTGGGCCTGGGCCGTAGCGAGATCGCCGACGCTGCTGGTCAGCTCGTCTTCCGTCGAGCGAAGCGTGCGCTGGCTGTCCAGCACCGTCAGGAAATCAATCAGTCCGGTGGCGTATTGCTGCTCGGCGAGCTGCACCGTGTCGCGAGCCGTTGTGGCGGCCTGGATCAAGCGTCGCAGCCGTTCGCTGGCGTTGCCCACGCCGACGAGGGCGTTCTCCACGTCTTCCAGGGCGGTCTTGACCGCCGCCTGGTAGGCGATCCGGGCCTGTTCGAGCTGTGCGTCGGCGATCTCGATATTGGCGCTGATGCGGCCGGCATCGAAGATCGGCGCGGTCACCGAGGCGAGCAGCGAATAGATGCCCGCGCCGCTGTTGTCGAGTGCCGTTACGGTCAGCGCTTCCAGTCCGATCGAGCCGGAAAGCTTGAAGCTGGGATAGCGTGCCGCCTCCGCTTCTCCCAGCCGGGCGGTCTGCGCCGCCAACCTGCGTTCGGCGGCGCGGACGTCGGGGCGTTGGCGCAGGGTGTCGGCCGGGATGCCGATCGCCGCCTGCTCCCTCAACAGCGGGATATTCTCGGTGGTGGCCAGTCTCGATTGAAGGGCGCCCGGCGTGCGGTCCAGCAGGACGGCGATCCGGTTGCGTGCCTGGGATATCACCGTACGCAGTCCGGGCAGGGCTGCGCGGGTGCTTTCCACCTCGGTGCGGGCCTGCGCGACGTCGAGTTCTGAGACCAGGCCCGCCTGCTGCCGCCAGCGCGCCAAGTCATAGGTTTCGCTCAGCGAATCGAGATTGGCTTCGGCGATCGCGAGCCGCTTCTCCGTCGTGCGCAGCTCGATGTAGTTGGTCACCAGCTCGGCGATCAGCGACACCTGGACGTCGTGTAGGTTCTCGACACTGGCGCCGACATCCGCGTCCGCCGCCTCGATGCCGCGCCGCGTGCCGCCGAAAATATCCGCTTCCCAACTCGCGTCGAAGCCGGCGCTGTACAGGTTGCGCACCGCGCCGGCGCCGCTTTGGGCGCTGGACTTGTTGCGTGACGCCGACGTGGAGACGTCCACCGAGGGACCGAGTTGGGCTCCGGCCAGCTTTCGTTGCGCCCGCGCTTCCCGCAGTTGTGCCTGGGCGGTGGCGAGATCGAGATTGGCCGCCAACGCGTCGGTCACCAGACCGTCCAGCACCGGATCGTTGAACTGCCGCCACCAAGCCGCGAGTACCGCCGGGTCCTGTGCCGGGGCGTTGGCTTGGGTGGACCATCGGGCCGATGCGTCGATCGCTGGGGGTCGGTAGTCGGGTCCCACCGGGGCGCAGCCCGACGCCGCGAGGGCAACCAGCATGACGGCAAAGTAAGCGGTCGCCCTCGGCTGCACCTCATGCTGCGGTGGTGGGTGTGGCGGGCGCTTCACGGCGTATCCGTGTCCATTCCCGAAGGCCGGGCGGAATGGTGTGGCGACGATGATGTCGCCCGAATCAGTCGATCGAAAGCCAGCCGGACCAGGTGTTCGGCGCGGTCCGCACCCGCCTTGGGATCGATGCTGGCCTGAGTCCCCAGAATGACCGCCCCGCAGAGGCTTGCGTGAAGCAATGCGAGGTCGTCTTCGGAGACATCCGGCAGCCCCGGCTGCGCGAAGATCTCGCCCAGCTGCTTCAGCAACTCGGCATCGAATTCGACCAGCCATCCGCGAAGGGAAGGCGCTTCGTCGACGGCGTTCAGGAGGGCCAGCATCAGCCGCGGAAGGATCGTCGTGCGCGCGCCCTGGGCGAAATGCTCCCGGACGTCCTCGATCGTGACCGTCCGCCCGCTCTCGGCCAGAATTTCCGCCCCCATGGCCTTCTTCATCTCGGCGTGGGCAACTTCCATCAGCGCCTTGACCAGATCCTTCCGCGTCGGGAAGTAGTAGGTGAGGTGGCTTTGGCGCAAACCGGCGGCGGCGGCGACCCGCGCCTGGCGCAGCCCCTGGATGCCCTCCTCCTGCACGATGTTCATGGCGGCGGCCAGCAGGCGTTCGCGTACCGGCAAAGCGTTCGCGGGTCCCGCGCCGGATGATGATCGTCGTCTACTGGAAACCTGGGGCATCGGAGCCTCGGTTTGGTTGTTCGACCAAGATATGGGTTCGACTGGTCGAATGACCAGGGACCGACCGGGGGGAGGATGGTCCCGCGTTCGTAATGGGGGCAGCCCATCGCTCGCGGCCCTCTCCCGTCGCTAGGGGTGGTCTTCCGTTGCTTCAGAACGATCTTCTTGGTCACTGAGCGGACGAAATCCGCCCGGGTGGCTTATGTTGCGCTGCGGCGTCGTGCTTGACAGGTCTCGGTGCCGGGCGTAATGACAGCCATTGTCAACAGTCGTTGACTTTCCGCCAGGTCCTTGGAGCCACCGACGAACGGAACGCCTTCAAAGATTTCGTGCGGCAGGCGCGCCGGCGGCGCGACGGTCTGCGTCATCGAACGGATAGAACGGGCAGTTCATGAACCATCCTTTCCTTCGCAGCTTCGGGTTTGCCGTGGCCTTGTCGGTCGCGGTCGCCGGTAGCGCCCTTGCGCAGGCGCCTGGGGGCGAACAGCCGCCGACGCCGGTGACCGTGGTGACGCTCCAGGCCCGGGATGTGACCCTGACGGCCACCCTGCCCGGACGTGTCGTCGCCTCGGCCGTCGCCGAGATCAGGCCGCAGGTCGACGGCATCATCGTCGAGCGGTTGTTCGAGGAAGGCGGCCATGTATCGGTCGGCGACCCGATGTACCGGATCGATGCGGACAGCTACGAGGCCCAGGTGGCTGCGGCGAAGGCCCATGTCGCGCAGGCCCGGGCGCAGCTCGAGGCATCGACCAAGGAGGCCGAGCGCGCCAAGGAGCTGATCGGGCGCGGGGTGACGACCGAGCAGCGGCTGGAGACGGCGTCCGCCGCGCGCGACACCGATCGGGCTGCCTTGCAGGTCGCCCTGGCCGAACTTCAGGCGGCGGAGATCAATCTGGAGCGCACGACGATCAAGGCACCGCTTGCCGGCGTCGTCGGCCGCTCGCTCACCACCCAGGGCGCGCTCGCCATCGCCGGCCAGGCGACGCCGCTGGCGGTGATCCGCAAGCTCGATCCGGTGCTGGTCGACGTCACCCAGTCGGCGGCCGAGCTGCTGGAATGGCGCCGAGGCCAGACGCGAGAAAGGCTCGCCGGTGCGGATACGGCGGTCACTCTGACTCTCGCCGATGGCACCGTGTTTCCCCATAAAGGCGAAATGACGGCCGCCGAGCCGCATGTCGACGAACTGACCGGCGTGGTCACGCTGCGTATGCAGTTCGCCAATCCCGAAGAGCTGTTGCTACCCGGCATGTACGTGCAGGTGGAGATGCCCCAGCGTGCCGTCCAGAATGTCGTGCTGGCGCCACAGCAGGGGGTGTCGCGGGATCGGCGTGGCCGGCCGATCGCCTATGTGGTCAATGCCGACGACGTCGTCGAGCAGCGCCAGCTCACCATCGCCCAGGCGCGCGGTGCCTATTGGATCGTCACTAAAGGGCTCGGCGACGGCGATCGCCTGATCGTCGAGGGTCTGCAGAAGATCGCGCCGCAGATGAAGGTCGCGCCCGAGGAACAGGCGCGACCCGAGGCGAAGCCGGCCGAGGACCAGTCGGCGGAGGCGACCCCGGCGTCGGATGGTGCAGCCGCCGATCCGACTGCCGCCGGTTCGACCACTCCAGATTCGACCACCGGCGACTGAGCGGCCGTCATGCCTCGTTTCTTCATCGACCGACCGGTCTTCGCCTGGGTCCTCTCGATCCTGATCATGGGGATCGGCGTCCTGTCGATCATGGTTCTGCCCATCGCGCAGTACCCGGAGATCGCGCCGCCATCGGTGACCGTCACCGCGACCTATCCCGGGGCCTCGGCCGAGACCATCGCTAACACGGTCACCCAAGTCATCGAGCAGCAGATGACCGGGCTCGACGGCATGCGCTACATCAGCTCGAACTCGACCTCGGCCGGGCGCGCCGAGCTGACCATCACCTTCGAGACCGGCACCGACCCCGACATCGCCCAGGTGCAGGTCCAGAACAAGCTGGCGCAGGCGACGCCGCTTCTGCCCGAACCGGTCCAGCGCCAGGGCGTGACGGTACGGAAGTCGTCGGCCGGCTTCCTGATGGTGATTGCGCTGATCTCGGAGGACGGTTCGCTCAACCAGGTCGACCTTGCCGACTATATGAGCTCGAACCTCGTCGACGAGTTCAGCCGGATCGAAGGCGTCGGCGAGGTCCAGGTCTTCGGGTCGCAATACGCGATGCGGATCTGGCTCGATCCTTCGAAGCTCGCCGCTTTCGAGGTGTCGCCGTCCGAGGTCGTGGCGGCGGTCGCGGCGGAGAACGCGCAGATTTCGGCCGGCGCCTTCGGCGACCTGCCGGCGGTGGAGAACCAGCAGCTCAACGCGACGATCACCGCGCAGTCCCTCTTGCAGACGCCGCAGGACTTCGAGCAGATCGTGCTGCGGGCCGAGACCGACGGCGGGCTGGTGCTGCTGAAGGACGTCGCCCGCATCGAGATCGGCGCCGAAACCTATCAGACCATCGCCCGCTACAATCGCCAGCCGGCGGCGGGCATGGCGATCCGGCTGGCCTCCGGGGCCAATGCGCTGGACACCGCCGAGGCAGTGCGGGCTCGGATCGAGGAATTCTCCGCTTTCTTCCCTGAAGGCGTCACCTACACCATCCCCTACGACACCACGCCGTTCGTGAGAATCTCCATCGACGAGGTTGTTCGCACCCTCGTCGAGGCGATCGTGCTGGTGTTCCTGGTGATGTTCCTGTTCCTCCAGAACCTGCGGGCGACGCTGATCCCAACGCTCGCTGTGCCGATCGTCCTGCTCGGCACGTTCGGCGTGCTGGCCACGGCCGGCTTCAGCATCAACACGCTCACCATGCTGGCGATGGTGCTCGCCATCGGTCTGCTCGTCGACGACGCCATCGTCGTGGTGGAGAACGTCGAGCGGATCATGGCGGAGGAAGGGCTATCGCCCCGCGAAGCGACGCGGAAGTCGATGAGCCAGATCACCGGCGCCCTGATCGGCATCGCCATGGTGCTGTCGGCGGTGTTCGTGCCGATGGCGTTCTTCGGCGGATCGACCGGCGTGATCTATCGCCAGTTCGCGATCACCATCGTCTCGGCGATGGCGCTGTCGGTGGTGGTGGCGCTGTCGCTGACGCCCGCTCTGTGCGCGACGATGTTGAAGAGCCACAGCGCCCATGGGCCCCGGCGCGGCCCGTTCGGCTGGTTCAACCGCGGCTTCGAGGCGAGCCAGAACGGCTATTCCAGGGGCGTTGGCGGCATCGTGCGCCGGCCGCTGCGCATCGGCGTGATCTATCTGGCGCTGGCGGGCGGGATGGCTTGGCTGTTCATGAACACGCCGACCGGCTTCCTGCCCGACGAGGACCAGGGGATCATGTTCGTCTTCACCCAGGCCCCGACCGGCGCCACCGCCGGACGGACGCTGGAGGTGATGAAGAAGGTCGAGGACCACTTCCTCGACACCGAGAAGGATAACGTCGCGTCGATGTTCACCGTGGTCGGGTTCAGCTTCGCCGGATCGGGCCAGAACATGGCGCTGGGCTTCGTCCGGCTGAAGGACTGGAGCGAGCGCGAGGGGGCGGGCCAGAGCGTGCAGGCCATCGCCGGCCGAGCCTATGGCGTGCTCGGGCAGATCCGCGACGCGCTGGTGTTCCCGGTGGTGCCGCCGTCGGTGATCGAGCTCGGCAACGTCAGCGGCTTCGACTTCTACCTTCAGGCGCGCGGCGGCCAGAGTCACGAACAGCTTCTGGAAGCCCGAAACCAGCTTCTCGGCATGGCGGCGCAAAGCCCGCTGATCGGCTCGGCGAGGCCGAACGGGCTGGAGGACGCGGCGCAGTACAATCTCGACATCGACTGGCGCGCCGCCGGCGCCATGGGGGTCAGCGCCACCGACGTCGAGGGTCTGCTCTCCATCGCTTGGGCCGGCCGCTACGTGAACGACTTCATCAACGCCGGCCGCATCAAGCGCGTCTACGTGCAGGGCGAGCCGTCGGCGCGCTCGTCGCCGGAAGACATCGAACGCTGGCGCGTGAAGAACGCCAATGGCGGGCTGGTGCCGTTCTCGAACTTCGCCAAGGGGCACTGGCGCTATGGCGCCCAGGGGCTCAGCCGCTACAACGGCGTGCCGGCGATGCAGGTCCAGGGAACGCCCGCCGAAGGCGTCACCACGGGTGAAGCGATGGCGGAGATCGAACGGCTGGCAGCCCAGCTTCCGTCGGGCTTCGACGTCGTCTGGACCGGTCTGTCGCTGGAGGAACGGGAGTCCGGCGGCCAGGCACCGCTGCTTTATGCCCTGTCGCTCGCCGCTATCTTCCTCAGTCTCGCCGCCCTTTATGAAAGCTGGGCCATCCCCTTCGCGGTGATGCTGGCGATGCCGATCGGTGCGCTTGGCGCCCTTCTCGGTGCGTTGTTCGGCGGCTTCGCCAACGACGTCTTCTTCCAGGTCGGGCTGCTGACCGTGATCGGGCTGACCGGCAAGAACGCCATCCTGATCGTCGAGTTCGCCCGCGATCTCCAGGAGGCGGGTAAGCCCATGCTGGAAGCGGTGGTCGAGGCGGCTCGGCTCCGCTTCCGGCCGATCATCATGACGTCGGTGGCGTTCTCGCTCGGTGTGTTGCCTCTGGTCCTCAGTACCGGGGCCGGTTCGGCGGGCCGCAACGCGATCGGTTCGGGCGTGCTGGGTGGCACGATCTCGGCCACCGTGCTCGGCATCTTCTTCGTGCCGCTGTTCTACGTCGTCATCGGGAAGCTCGCCTTCCGTCGCCGGAAGGCCGCCACCGAAGCCGAAGTGAAGACGGCCGACCAGACCGGCTGATCGGTCCGGTCAGGTCGCCGTGCCCTCCGTGCCCGTCTCTGCCGCGAGGCAGGTATCGAGCAGTTTCGCGATCAGCGGTTCGGCGGCTGTCCGGCCGGCGTCGTCCAGGGGGGCGACGTGCAGGACTTCCCGAAGAATGCTGACTCCGGTCAGGCACGCGACGAACAGGGCGGCGCGCAACGGTCCCGGCTCGGCCGACTTCGCGGCGATCGGGCCGATCATGTCGTTCATGGTGAACTGGCGGAAGATCTCGGCCGCCTGCGGACTGGGCAGGGAATGAGTGAAGATCTGCAGCGCCTTCGCGCTCGGGTCTTCGACCGAACCTGGCTCGAACAGGAACCTGGCGAAGACGGCACCGAGTTGATCGCCATCCGCCGCCAGAAGGCGGGCGGCCTTGGCGGCGACGGCGAACGCCTCGGCGAACAGACGCTCCTTCGATCCGTAGGCGCGGTGTACCAGCGCGACGTCCACACCCACATCGGCCGCAATGTCGCGCAGGCCCACCTGCTCGTAGGGCGCACGGGCGAACCGGTCGATGGCGGCTTCGAGGATGCGCTGCCGCGTCACCTCCCCATCGCGCTTCTGTCTCGACGACGATGTAATGGTTTCCTCCAAGGGCTCTGCTGCGACGAGGCGTTATCGCCGACTCGACGCAGCATCCGGTCGAGACCCTCTTAGGTCAACCGCTGTTGAGTCCGATATGGGCGACGAGTCAGTGGCGGAGGCGGGGCTGGGCCGCAGCGGGCGCCGGTGTTTCGACCTCGACCGTGGTGGTGCCGCTGTTCTTGACCAGCGACAGGCCTCGCTTCGAGTGGATGACCTTGGTATGGCCGATGCTGAGATCGGGGCTCAGTTCCGTCCCGTCGGTCCGATAGAGGAACACTTCCGGGGAATCGCCGTCGTCGATTGGCCGTAATGCGACACTTTGGGCGCCGTTGAGAGCGAGTTCGCTTCCCGCGTTCAGCCGGGTCTTCATCGTCACCGCCTCATATCTGCTTGGCCTTTTCGGGCGCGAATTCAGCGCATAGTGCGGCGAAACGATAGACGACATCGTCGGGGGTGCACCAGACGATACGGTATCGGTCGGGCCCCGCGCCCACTTTGGTTCCTTGGTCGTGCCACGGCAGGGCGTCGCCGTCGAACGCCCCATAGTTGAGATCGCCCCCGACGGAGCCGTTGTTGGTGCCCGCGAACCGGCCGGGCGCCGTCGCGACCATCGTGTGCTGAAGCCTGTCGCCCTGGTCGAACAGGCAGCAGATGGCGCCGGCGGGCACCGCGCCGATGGTGGCGCGCGTGGCGGCCGGGTCGGAAGCTGGATCGGCGTACAGGCGGCGGTAGAGCGCCTGCGGCCCGAAATGGCGGTAGAGGTCCTGCACCCGCTCGGTTTCCAGGTAACCGGCCTGGACCAGCCAAGTGATCACGGTGTCGTGGCACATGGGGCCGGCGACGGCCGGAATCGATGGTGCCGCGGATGCCGCCTGGGCGAGCGCTGCGGGCGTTCTCGGCATCGGCGTCTCCTCGGATCGGGTCGAGCCTGACATCTCCAAACACATTAGTGCACACTCAAATACGCGTCTCTGCCACAATTACCTAGTTGCCAGGAGGCGATGCGCACGCGACCGTGACTTCTTTCTCCGGGGGGAGGGTGGAATGGATCTCGACGCCTATCGCGCGCTGGGGCGCCGCAGGCAGATAGCCCTCGCGATCGCCTTCCACATCGTGGCCGGGTTTCTCCTCATCCACACCCTCGTGGATGTCGACGAAGTGAGCACGACGGCCGCCGGCATCGCCTTCGCGGGCCTCATCGCGGTCTTGGCGGTGGTCTGGGAGCAGCGGAAGGGCCGGCCCGCCCACGGGATCGCGTTGTCCACGATCAGCTTGGCCGGTCTCGTCATCACCTTCAACATCGCCCAGGTCATGGCTGGCTTGACGTCGGCGGGCCTCCTGTACGTCCCGCCGGTCTACCTGGCTCTCATGGTGGTCGGCGTGCGGGCGATCCGGTCGGAGCCGGACAATGCAGCTCTCGTTCCGCCGACGCTGCGCGCCGTCCTGGGCATGCTCACCATCGCCCTTTTCCTGCGACTGTTCTTTGCCGGCGATTCCCTCGCCGAGGACGCAGGCGGGTTCATCATTCTTGGTGCCGGTGCCGCCGCTCTCTATTGGCGCGCCTCCGCGGGCGCTTGGTTTTTCTGGCCGGCCGGCGCAATCATCGGCGGCTGGGCCTATACGTCCCTCGAAGCGGCGGGAGCGCCGGAGCTTGTGTCGGCACTAGGGGCCATGCTGGGCGCCGTTGTCCCCGGATTGGCGTGGGAACTGTTTCGCAGACTGCAGGCGCGCGGCGTGGTCCAACGCTTCGTCCCGATGCTGCGTGACGAAGCCTTCGGATCGGGAACGGCCCTGGCCCTGGAGAACCGGCGCCAACGCTTGCTGCTCGATCTGATCGCGCTCGTCGTCTTCACCGTTCTGCTGGTCCGGGTGGCCGACCCGTCGTTCCGCTATTCCCTGATCGTCGAGATCGGGACCGCGGCCGGCTATGCGCTGATGGTCTCGGCGCTGGTGGTCTCGCTCGGTTGGCGCGTCCGGCGCCTGCGTCGCTTCCGGCTGGTGCCGATGATGCTGCTGGCCGCCGTGACGGCCCTCGGCATGGCAGTCGTATTCACGTTCTGGGTCGGGTTGGAGGAATCGGGATACCTGCCGCCTCTACTCAACATGGTGGAGCGTTGGATCAACAGGTTCGACGGCACGGGCGCGATCACCATCCTGACATTGATGGCGGTCGGCCTGACCGCCCCCTTCGTCATTGCGCTGTTCGTGCTTCGCGATATCACGTTGACGCCGGGATCGGTGCGGACGGCCTTCGTGACGATCTTCGGCGGGCTCGTCGCCGACTTCATCTTCGTGACCGCGCTGGGTGATGCGGGGGAGGCGCATTTCGACATCCTCACTATCCCCGTTGCGGATGTCGCGGGTCTCGTCCTCTTCGCCGCGGCCGGGATTACCTATTTCCTCCACCGCACCGAACCAGGCTCCTGGGTCATCTGGCCGGTGTCCGGCGCCGCGGCCGGAGTCATCTTTCGTCTCATCGTCGGTGCGGAGGTCTGGGCGGACCGGCAGCTCAACCAGACCGTATCGGTCCAGGACGACCGTTTCGCCACCCGTCTTGGCGATATCCTGCTGGCCTCGATCTTCGGCGCGCTCGCCGGAGCCGGCGTCCATCTCGCCAAGCGCATCTGGATCGACCGCGACCCGGAGGCGCGGGGGCGCGCCGTGCGCGTCCGGAGCGCCGTCACCATCCTCCACGCCGTGGCGCCGATCCTCATCCTGCTGTTCATCGCCAGCGGCATCGCCACCTTCGCCAAGGACGCGCAGCGCGAAATCGGCGCCGCTGCGGTCAGCGTCGGCAATGTCGCCTACAGCGGCCGGCTGATCGGCGATCAGGTGCAGCAGTCGGTGCAGGTGGTGCAGAAGCAGGCCGAAACCACCTTCAAGAACGCGACCGACATGATCGAGAACGCCAAGGCCACCGCCGAGGATCTGAAGGTGCAGGGCATGATCCTGAAGGACGAGATGCTGGGCGCCGTCGAGAAGTCGGCCGGCGAGGCCCTGGACAAGGCCAAGGCCAAGGCGGGCGAGATCGTCGAAAAGGTCGGCGAAGGACTGTCCGATGCATTCGAGCCGCCGGCCTTCATCAGCTGGATGATCCCCGATCTCGGTATCGGCGACGCCTTGAAGGACGTATTCGGAACGGTGCTGTCGTCGATCGCACCGGACCTCGATTTCAAGGCGCTCTTCACCAGTTTCGTGACCGATCTGACGCAGTCGGTCGAGGCCAATTTCGAAGGGCCGCGCCAACGCGCCCAAGCGATGCTCGACAGCGTCACATCCCTCGACGACCAGTTCTGGGCAGATGCGAAAGTCAGCAAGCAGGCGCTCGAGTCCCAGCTCAATTCGCTGACCAGCGTGATCGAGGCCGAGAAGGGGAAGATCTACACGAACCTTCAGCAGCTCCTGGTGCGGATAACGAACTTCCTCGTCTATATGGCGATCTTCATGTCGACGCTGATCACCGGGTTCATCCTCTGGCTGCTGTGGAAAGCGTTCAACGGGCTGTTCGTCATGGCGGAGAGGGTCGATCGCGGCTGGAAGATGCTCATGCAGGGCCAGGAAGAACCGGTGACGGCATAGGGTCGGTCCGGGCAAACCGAGGGAGAAGGCAGATGGGTTCACCCGCTGGTGGTGACAGAGACGATGATGGCGGCGTCCGGCCGATGGAGGTCGAGGACGATTTCGCCGGCTACCCTTATGTGATCGTTTATCTCGACGGTCGGCGGGAAGGCTTCGACGGCGACCGCGAGCAACTCCTGGACATGCTCGGCAGCTACACGATGCACGAGGACGGACGTACCGTGCTGCAGACCGAGGGCATGCCCGCTCGTCCCTAGAACGCGACCGCGGAACGGCGTACGGCGTGAAGCCGGACCTACGTCAGCGGACCGATATCGGCGAAGACGCGGGCGATCTCGGCGCGCCCGGCGCCTGACATCAGCAGCAACGTGAGCAGGATCGGCGCCTTGGGACCTGCGCGCTTCGTCTCTCGTTCGTCTGAACGGCTCACGCCCGGATTTCCCGGAGCAGGTGCGTGATCAGGTCGGCCGACCTGCGCTGCAGCGTGAGCCGCGCCTCCGGTGTTCCTGTATGCCCGCTCAACTCGAACTTTGCTGCGGCGATCGGCCCGTCCTTTAGGTAGCCCTCGCTCTTTTCCTCATCGCCAAATCGCCTTCTGAGAATCTGCAGGGCAGTTTCGACGGCCTCCTTGTGCCTGCTGTCGAGCGCAGCTCGCAATGCCTTGGCCACCGCTTCTGGTCCGCCTTTGAAACTCCTGAGGCAATGGATCAGGCTGTACGCGTCCTTGTCCTCGTGCCGCTGGTCGAGCACATAGGATCTGAGGCATACGAAGCTGACGATGTCGGTGTGCCGTATCGTTTCCGTCACGACACTGTCGTCTCCCAGCAGTGCAGCGCTGACTTCCTTCACTTCGTAATGGTCGTAAATTATTGAGGAATAAGGGATACTCAGTGCAGAAATATTGCCCAAGGTCAGCGGCGGTTGGGTCTTGCTGCCGCCCGCTCCTGGGTGGCCGACCAGAAATTCGAGAACTAGCGTTGCCCCACTTTCCGTCTTCACCTGCCATCGCCACGAGACCCGTTCGCCGTTGGCGTTTTCGCCGCGTTCGAAGCCCAGTTTGCGGAAATTGTCTTCGAGCGAGCGATATGCCTCGACGTCGGCCAGTATCTGCAACTCGATGGTAGTGCCTACGTGGCCGGTTTCGGGGCGAGAAAGGACGTACGGCGGTTTCATCCGTATGAGGTAGCTAGGCGTCAATCTACCCACGAGGTAGACCGAGTCCTTCCACGGTCCGAAGCTACGAAGAAGGGTTACAAGAACCCGTTCGCCGTTCTCGATCAGTTCGTTGAGGGTGTCCCACCAACGGCTATGTCTGACGCGAACTGTCACTGCGCTGTTCGGTGCGGCCCTGTTTGATCATGACGTTACGGCGGTCAGGGGTATGAAAAGATAATCGCGCGTGGGCACGAAGGTTTCCAGCATCGCAAAGACCGGTCAAAGATCGGACAGGGTCAGCCGGTCAGCGGACCGATATCGGCGAAGGCGCGGGCAATCTCGGCGCGCCCGGCGCCTGACATCAGCAGCAACGTGAGCAGGATTCGCGCTTTGGGGCCGTCCAAGGCGCCTGCGAAGACGATCCCGCGGGCGATCAGGTCGGTTTCCGACCCGGCGAATCCGCCATAGGTGCCGCGCAGCACCTCGCCGCTGCCGGCGCGGGTCGCGAGCACCACCGGCATCGTCGCGACCAGCCGCTCGATGCGGCCCCGGCGCGGCGACCTCGGCGGTGACATGGCCGCCGCCGAAGGCTTCGATGACGGCACCCGCATATCCGATGGCGGGCAGGGCGTCGAGCAGGCGACCGTCATCGCCCAACGCCATCTTGATCAGACAGACCGGCGGTGTAGCCGCCTCGTCCGTGACATCGAGATGGTAGCGTCGCGCCGGCCGCAAGAGGATCCGGACATCGCCCTCCGCCAGCCAGCCGAGGCGTCCGGCATGGGGCGAGACGAAGGTCGCGGGGTTCTGGCTGTGCGCCTTGCGGACGAAACGGGCGGCGTGAATGTCGTCGTTCAGCACCGCCACCGCGCCGAGGCCGCGCGCTTCGGCCGAGGCGGCGACGCGTACGGCGGCCAGCAGATTGGCCGGTCCGTCCGCTCCCGCCATGCTCGCATTGCGCATCGCGCCGGTGACGACGACCGGCGCGTCGCCCGCGAGAAGCAGGTCGAAGGCGAACGCCACTTCTTCGATGGTGTCGGTGCCTTGGGAGACGACGACGCCGGCGCTTCCCGCCGCGACCGCTTCCCGACAGGCGACAGCGATATCCAGAACGTCGCGCATCGTCATATGCGGCGATGCGACGAGCCGCATCGGTCGGGAAACGATCTCGGCCGTCTCGGTGATTCCCGGAATCTCGCGGGCCAGCGCGCCCACGTCGATGCTGGGCAGGGCGCCGACGCCTTCCTGGACGGCGCTGGCGATCGTCCCGCCGCAGGAGATGAGCGTGACCGTCGGCTTGCTGCTCACGAAGCGCATCCCTCGTTACGGTGTCCCGATACCTCGGTGTCTCGGCAGCGTGGCGCGTACCGAGGCGAGAGTATCGAAGCCCGGATCGCCCCCGGTCAATTCCGCTTGCCGTGGAATCGGTGCCATATCGGTCGGGGCGCGGTAGACTGCTCCTCTGCCTGAGGGGGAGGAGGGCGCGGCCGGTCCATGGCCTACGAGCTTTACAATCGCGAACGCGCGGTGATCGAGCGGGGGCAGCAATGCCTCGACGGGTCTATGGAAGACGCCGACCTCAAGGCCGAGTTCGAGGCACTCCTCTCCGAATACGAGAAGCTGTTCCGGACGACGCAGAGATTGGTGCGGCTGAGCGACCGTAACGAGGCTCAGCTCAACAAGCTCGCCGGGTCGCTGGAACAGAAGAACCGCGAGCTGGAAGAACAGCAGGACGCTCTGCGCGAGGCCAGGGACGAAGCCGAGCAGGCCGCTCGCGCCAAGGCGGCGTTCCTCGCCACCATGAGCCACGAAATCCGCACCCCGATGAACGGAGTGCTGGGCATGCTGGAACTTCTCGGGCTGACCGCCCTCGACTCCGAGCAGCGCGAGATGCTGGCCGCTGTTTCCAGGTCGTCCGACGCCATGCTGCGGATCATCGACGACATCCTCGATTTCTCGAAGATCGAGGCGGGGCGCTTGTCGATCGAAGCGGTACCGTTCGATCTCATGCATCTGATCGAGGGCGTGGCCGCCCTGATGCGCGGCCGCGCCGTTGAGAAAGGCCTGGAGCTGGAGGTTGCGGTCGGCGACGGGGTGCCGCAATACCTGCGCGGCGACCCGACCCGGCTGCAGCAAATTCTTCTCAACTTCCTCAGCAATGCGATCAAGTTCACCGCCGAGGGCCGCATCGGGCTCTCCGTGGAGGCGCCCGGATGCGCCGGCATGTTGCGCTTCGCCGTTTCGGACACCGGCATCGGTCTCAGCCCGGAGCAGCAGGCCCGCCTTTTCCAGCCCTTCTCGCAGGCTGACGCATCGACGACACGGCAATATGGCGGCACCGGGCTCGGCCTTTCCATCGTCAAGCGTCTGGCCGAGCTGATGGGCGGTGAGGTCGGCATCGACAGCGCTCTGGGGCGAGGGGCGGTGTTCTGGATCGAGACCCCTCTGCCGACTCTCCCGCCGGAGGAGGCGAGCGCGGTGGCGGCACGACTCGCCGGCCAGGGCGATGACGATGCGGCGCAACAGTTCGGAGACTGTCGCGCCCCCGCGGCCGAAGAGGCCCGGGTGGCGGGCGCCCTTATTCTCGTCGCCGAGGACAACGCGACCAACCGCATGGTGATCGAGCGTCAGCTTGCCAAGCTCGGCTTCGCCGCCGAGTTCGGCGAAGACGGTGAAGAGGCTTGGTCCATGCTCCAGCGGGGCGGTTACGGGCTCCTCATCACCGATTCCCATATGCCGCGACTGGATGGCGGCGGGCTCATCGCTCGGATTCGCGAGGCGGAGCAGGCTTCGGGGAACGGAGTCCGGCTGCCGATCATCGTTTTCACCGCCGACGTGCGCGAGGAGGAACGAGTGCGTCTGACCGGCCTCGGCGCCGACGATTGCCTGTCGAAGCCGGCGAAGCTCGGCCATCTTTTCGCGGCGGTGGAACGTTTGCTGCCGGTCGCGATGACCCTGCGTCACCCGGTGGACGAGGCCGAGGCGGTGGCATCCTCGGGTAATGCTCCGACGGCCGCTCCGCCGGCCGATGCCGGGGCGCCTTTGATCGACCTCGATTACCTGCTGGATCTGTTCGGGGACGAGGAGGGCGTGGCGGAGATCATTGAGGTCCTGTCCGACAGCGCGACGTCTCGGTTCGAAGAGCTGACCGATGGCTTGGCGCAGCGCGATGCCGAGGCGTCCCGACGGGCCGCCCACGCCATGAAGGGCTCGGCGCGGAGTGCAGGAGCCGAGCCGTTCGCGTCGGTGTGCGAACGGATCGAGCATGCCTGCGCAGCCGGAAACCTGGACGAGGCGGCAGCGGTGCTGGATGATGCAGCAGACCTGCTTCGGCGGACATTGGCATACGGAGCCGAGGCGACTGGCAGGGGCACGCCGTGAACAGCTACTTTCGAAAGCACGTGCTGGTCGTCGACGACGAAAAGCCGATTCGTATGATCGTCTCGAAGCTGTGCGAGAAGATCGGTTTCGGCAAGGTATCGGTCGCGGCCAACGGGCTTGAAGCCCTGACCGTTCTTCGCCGCACGCCCGTCGATCTCGTGATCTGCGACATCGAGATGGAGCCGATCAACGGTATTCAGGTGCTGCACGAGGTCCGGAATACCCTGGAGAAGCCGGCGGCCAACGCACCGTTCATCTTTCTTACCAGCCATGCCGAAAGCGACTTCGTCATGACGGCGAAGCAGCTTGGGGCGGACAGCTATGTGATCAAGCCGGTGGATGTCGTTTCGCTGAAGGGCAGGGTCGATCAGGTTCTCGGCGGGAGATAAGGCAAGCGGTGCGGTGAAGAATGGGATCGTGCGCACCGTGGTAGTGTCTGTTTCGAAGAAGAGAAACAATCTATTGGGTGCCGCGTCCAGGGAACTTGGTGCGGGGTCAGTTAGCAATTGCGGGGTCAATCACGGCAGTCGAGGGTAGTCGATGCTTGCACGAGAGACTTACGATTTCAAACAAGCGATGACCCAGCAGGGTGCCTTTTTCTGTTATAGCGGCTATGTGACAGAGCCGATTCTGTCGGGTATCGGGCAAGCGCTTAAGCGGAAGCTTGAGCTCGAAGAGACCGATACGAAGAAGGTGCGGAACGTCTTCGCCATATTCGTGGAGCAGATGCAGAATATCATTCGGTACTCGGCCGAACGCGAGCCGACCGGCGATAACGGAGACGATTCGAATCTACGCTATGGTGTCGTCTTGATCGGTGTCGACAGCGGTGAGTTCTGGGTTACCTGCGGCAATCTCGTTGAACGCCGCGATGTCGAGCGCCTTCGCAGCCGGCTGGGCGAACTGCAGACGTCCGACAAGGATAAGTTGAAGGCGCTCTACAAGGAAAAGCTGCGCGGCGAGACGGAAGCCACCAGTAAGGGGGCTGGCATTGGTTTCATTGAAATCGCGAGGCGGTCTACCAAGATCATCGACTTTGATTTCCTCGATGTCGATGATGAGCACGCATTCTTCTGCCTCAAGTCGTCGATTTGATCCACTAGGGAAGACATGATGGAAAACATCAAAATAACGGCGACCGACCGTTCTCCGGAAGTGGACTTCGACTTCGAGAAAGGGGTGTTCACCCTTCGCGGGGAATCCTATCCTGAAGATGTGCCGAAGTTTTTCGGCCCACTCATCGACGATCTGAACGCCTACCTGTCGTCCGACAATCTGCCGTCGGTGGAGATGAATTTCGAGCTTATCTACTTCAACAGCTCGACCGCCAAGGTATTGATGAGTCTGTTCGACCTGTTCGATCAGACGGCGGCCCGGGGCGTGCCGATCACCGTGAACTGGCGCTATGACTCGGAGGACGAGACGATGCAGGAACTCGGCGAGGAACTGGCCGAAGACCTGGAGCACGCCAGTTTCAACCTGATCGCGCTCGAAGAGTAGTCCGTGCCGTATGAACTGTTCGAGCATGAAGCGCGGGTCGTCGACGATGCGCGCGCCCTAATCAAGGAATCGTCGCACGACTCTGAGCGCCTCGCAGAGGCCTGCGCGAGTCTGCTGAAGGAATACGAGAAGCTGTTCAGGACCACGCGCCGGCTGGTCCGAATGAGCGACCGGAGCGAAGCCGAGCTGAACCGGCTGGCGCGGGATCTGGACGAGAAGAACCAGATGCTCGAAAGCCTGTCCAGCAAGCTTTCGAAATACCTGTCGCCGCAGGTCTACAACTCGATCTTCAAGGGTGAACGCGACGTCGCCATCGCCACCGAGCGCAAGAAGCTCACGGTCTTCTTCTCGGACATCAAGGACTTCACGGCGACGACCAGCGACCTCGAACCCGAGGACCTGACCTTTCTGCTGAACGACTACCTGACGGAGATGTCGACCATCGCCCTTCAGCACGGAGCGACGATCGACAAGTTCATCGGGGACGCGATGCTGTTGTTCTTCGGCGATCCCGAGACGCGCGGGGTCAAGGAGGATGCGGCCGCCTGCGTCCGCATGGCGCTGGCGATGCAGCGCCGGATGGTCGAGCTTCGCCGGCGTTGGCGCGAAGCCGGTTACGAGAAGCCGTTCCAGATGCGGGTCGGCGTCAATACCGGCTACTGCAATGTCGGCAATTTCGGCAGCAACGACCGCATGGACTACACGATCATCGGCGGCGAAGTGAACCTGGCTGCGCGGCTGGAAAGCATCGCCGAGCCGGGGGGCATCACCATGGCCTACGAGACCTATGCCCTGGTTCGCGACCTGGTGCATGCACAACCGGGCGATCCGATCATGGTCAAGGGTATCCCGCGGGAGGTCGTGCCGTACAAGGTGATCGGGCTACGCGACGAGATCGGGCAGACGGAACAGTTCGTCCACTACGAAAGCGACGGTATGCAGCTGTTCGTCGATCTGGACCGGCTCAAGGGCAACGCGAAACGGGCGGCGATTCGAGAACTCGAGCGGACCATCGAAGCGATGCGGTCCAGGCGCCGCCGGTCGACGCGACCGGCCGGCTAAGGCGATCAGCCAACGCTGGCGACAGCCTGGGGGCGGAACGCGAGCATCGTGACGTCGTCGCGGCGGATTTCCTGGCCCTGGTGCTCGGTGAACCGGCCGAAGATCGTTTCGCGCTGTTCAGTGAGGGGCAACGACGACGTCTCCTCGATGATCTGCAGCAAGCGTTTGCGCCCGAACGATCGACGCCTTTCGCCGCCGATCTGATCGATCATGCCATCGGAAACCATGTAGAACGTCGAGCCTGACGGGTTTTCGATCGCGTGGACGGTGAAGTGGCGGTCCCGCGGCACATGCCGGTAGCCGATACCCGATCGATCCCCCTTGATCTCGGACATCGCTCCGTCGTGGAGCTGGAACAAGGAGAACCTGGCGCCGGCGAACGTGAGATCGCCGGAAGCTGCGTCGATCCTGCATATCCCGAGTTCCATCCCGTCGTCGGCGAGACCCTGTTCTCCCTCCTGCTTCAGGCTCTGCTTCACATGGCGGTTCATGCTTTCCAGAAGCCGCTCGGGCTCGCCGCCCGGATGATCGATCAGCGCCTGGTTCAGGCTGCCGGTGCCGATCAGGGTCATGAACGCGCCGGGGACGCCGTGCCCCGTGCAGTCGCAGACGATGAGGACGAGCCCGCCTCTGCATTCCCGCAACCAGATCATGTCGCCGCCGACGACGTCGCGCGGCTCCCAGATCATGAAGTGGTCTTGGGTGCAGTTCGCCAGCTGCTGCTCGCTGGGCAGAAGGGAGCCCTGAATGTTGCTGGCATAGCTCACGCTTTCCCGAATGACGGATAGCGCGTCGACCAGCGCGCGTTCCGCCTCTTTTCGGCGGGTGATGTCGTAGAGCCATATGAGGATCGCGTTCTGCCCCTCGTATTCAACGGGGAAGTAGGAGCTGAGCGTGTCGATGATCTCGTCGTCGGCCCTGCGGAACGCGACCTCCCTATCGCGCACCTCACCGACCCGCGTGACTTCCTCGACGATCTCGTCGCGCTGGGATGGGTCCACATAGAGTTCCGCCGCCTGTTGCCCGAGATAGCTCGCCTGATCCCGGCCGAGCATTTCCAGCATGCGGGTGTTGTAGAAGACCGGGCGGCCGCTGACGGCGATGCCGACGCCTACGGGGCTGGTTTCGAGAACTTCCCGCAACCGCCGTTCGCTCTCCCGCAAGCGCTCCTCGGCCTTCTTCTGCGCGTTGATGTTGTAGTACCAGGACAGCCGCGCGGCTTCGCCCTGGAACGTGTCGATCGGTGTGACCGAAAGCAGCACCCAGGTGGCGTTCCCCTCGCTGTCGATCAGCCGTATCTCCTGATCCCGGATTTCCGTCTGCTTGGCGAGGGTTTCCAGGATGCGCTGCCGCCGGTCGGTGTCCTCGGGATGGTAGAACTGGGCGACCGCGCTTTTTTCTACCTGTCCGATCGGCCGGCCGACCATGTTGCAGAAGCTGGGATTGGCATCGACGACGACGCTGTCGGATGCGCGCACGATGGCGATCCCCACCGGGCTGTCGTCGATGATCTGCTGAAGCTGCGCTTCTTTGACTTCCAGGGAAAGAAGAGCCAGGTCGAGTTCTTCCGTCTGCTGGCGCAGCTTGGCTTCGGCGTCCTTGATGTTCGTGATGTCGACATACCAGTTAATCGAGACCGGCTCGTCGTTGTATTCGGCGAACGTGCGCGTGAAGAGACACCACCAGGGCGTGCCGTCGAGGCGTTGCCGTTGCAGTTCCAGGGTGACGACCGGCTCGTCGCTCCGGACCGCGTCCCGCAGTTTCGCGAAGTCCGCCTTATCGACATAGGTATCTTCGACGTAGTCTTCGAACCGTGCGGCGGACTCGGGATCTATCCCGAACAGCTCCGTGAACCGCGTATTCATGAAGGGAATTCTGAAAGGGTTCTCCGCCGTAATCGTCACGCCGATCGGGCTTCCGAGAAGAATGGTTTCCAGGCGCTCCCGGCTTTTTCTCAGTTTCTCCTCGGCCAGTTTTCGGGCCGTGACGTCCTGTACCGTACCGACGATGCGCTGGGCCGCTCCTGTGTCGTTCCAGGCGACGACGGCGCCCTTCGAGACCACCCAATGCACCTCTCCGCCGACGACGATGCGGTACTCGACCTCGTAATCGAGTTCTTCGCCAGAGCGGTAGCGCATGCCGACGCGCAGGGCGTGGTCTCGGTCCGCCGGGTGAATCAGCCCGATCCAATCATCGCGTGAGACCTCGCGCTGGCCGGCGGGGAACCCGAAAATTTCGTTGTAACGTTCGTTGACCAGCGTTTGACCGCTATCGAGATCGACGTCCCAGTAGCCGAGGTCGCCGCCGCGCAAGACCAGGGAGAGGCGTTCCTCTCGCTCCTGGAGTTGCTTCGAGTAGGCTTCCAGCTCAGCCGATGCCGCCGCTGCCTGCAGTTTGGCTTGCTTGAAGGTTTCGAGGGCCGACGCCAAGTCTCCGACCTCATCCCGGCGGGCGGCATAGGGGGTCGCTACCGAAAAATCGCCGTCCGCCAGATCACGCATGGCATGCGCGATGTCGGAGATCGGACGCGACAGCCGGCTGCCGAAGAAGATGCCGAGCGCGAGCACGACCACGAAGATGACGGAGGACGCCGACAGGATGAACCGCGTCGTGTTCTTCACCGGCGCCAGCACTTCGTCTCTGTCGATGTCGGCGAGAACAGCCCAGAACGTTCCGAGAAAGTCGATTGTGCCGTAGGCAGAGTAGACCTGCCGTCCCCTGTAGTCCTTGACCACCGCGAGGCCGCTTTCGCCATCGAGGGCGGAGCGGACGGTCGGCATGTCGACTTCGACATCGAGAATGGCGGCCGTGTCCCTGAACCGCGACCCGCCGCGCGCGCGGAGGTCGGCTCCGACCAGCAGCAGTTCCCCTGTTTCGCCGATGCTGGTGTTGATCTGCATCGCGGCGTTGATCTTGGTGATCGGCACCTGCAGCGCGAGCACGCCGAGAAGCGTGCCTTCGTCGTCGACGATCGACGTGGCCAGGAAGCCGGCGGGAAGGCCGTCGCTCGGCGGATAGGGGGCGAAATCGACGAAGACTTCACGCTTGCCGTCGGCAAGCGCCTTCGAGAATGCCGTGTTGAGACCGTAGGCGCTGTTCGGCGCCTTGGTAATGTTCGTGCCGAAATCGCTTTCCTTGAGGGCAGAGTAGATGATGTTCCCGGCGGTATCGATCAGGAACAGATCGTAGTAACCCCGCTCGAAGAGCAGCTTCCAGAACCAGTAGTGATATTCGTCGTGCAGGCTGTTGTAGCGGATGACAGGGTCGTCGGTGTCGCTTTCGCCTTCCTGCCTGTCGAAGAACGGGACCGTCGCCGTGTACAGGCTTTGCAGCGCGCTGGAGTCCTGATCGCGGATATCCTTCCAGACGAGGGAGAAATCGCGCAGGGCGTTTTCGGTCGTCGGAGCCTCCGCAATGATGCGGAGATCCTGGCGAACGGAGTTCAAATACGCGGCAAGAGAGGTGATCCGCGAATCGCGGCGGGCGATGAGATCACTTTCTACCGACGACTCCAGTTCCTTTGAGGACTTGTAATGCGCCATGCCGCCGGTCAACGCCACACAAGCGAGACACAGTACGAAAATGACCGTCGAATATTTGAACGTGATGCTTCGTGTGAGGCGGGAGAGCATGGCCTAGACCAACCGAGGTCGGGCGACGGCGACATGCGAGACAGAGCGCCATTCCGTCCGCGGAACCGCGGGGATGCACGGCAGGGTCGGCTCGGTCGGCCGAGCCGGAACACCGAGGCCGTCGGTTCGGCTGAGATGGAAGTCGAAGCGCATCATGAATTCTCCCCCGCCGACGACTCTATTCCATGGCGCAAGGTAACGTGATGTGACTTTCGACACGGCCCGGTCTCTTTTGGGCGAGAAGGCCGCATAATGGCAACAGACGCCGGTCGCGCTCCGAGGTCGAAGGCGATCCCGTGAGTCGCGATCATCGTGCACTATTGTCCGCGCGTGCGCGATTTCCCCCGATAATCCAGCGAACAACGTCCCCACACGATGCACTATAGTGCGGTTGACCGCACTGCCTGGGAAGCCCGCATACGAATGCCGAACGACTCCACAGACTCATATGCGAGTTGCCGCTTCCTGGTCGTCGATGACGAAGAGGTCGTTCGCCGGGTCGTCGTCCGGGTGCTGGGAAAGCTGGGCTGCGAAACGGTTTCGACGGCTGCCAGCGGGTTGGATGCGCTGACGCAGATGGATGCCATCGCCGCGGCCGCCGAAGCCGGGCCCGATCTCATTCTCTGCGACCTCAATATGCCCGAGATGGATGGCGTGGAGTTTCTTCGGCATCTCGCGACACGCGAATACCGGGGCGGCATCGTGCTCATCAGTGCCGAGGATGAGCGGGTTCTCGAAACCGCCCGCAATCTGGCGAAGGCACGTGCCTTGAACGTGCTGGGTGCGATTCCGAAACCCGTTACGCCCGCGACCTTGTCGAAGGTCCTCGCCGCCTATTCCGGCAGGGTTTCGGCAGAGGCCCGTCCCCAGGGAGAGCTGATTAGCGTCGAAGAAGTAAGGGCTGGGCTGGAAGCGGACGAGTTCGAGCCGTTCTTCCAGCCGAAGGTCGGGCTGCCGGATGGTCATGTCGTCGGGGCCGAGGCATTGGTCAGGTGGCGCCGTGGCGATCGCTTGATTCCGCCCGGCCTGTTCATCTCCACCGCCGAGGAGGGGGGATTGATCGACGCCTTGACCGATCAGGTCTTCGGCAAGGCCATGGATGTCGCGGGTGCGTGGCGTCGTGCCGGATTCGACCTCAAGGTCTCGGTCAACGTGTCGGTCGACTCGCTGACGGACTACTCGCTGCCCGACCGGTTCGCGGAACGCGCGGTCCAGGCGGGTGTCGATCCGACCAGAGTGATGGTCGAGGTGACGGAAAGTCGCCTCGCGCAGGAAGTGGCGGCGGCACTGGAGACCCTCACGCGGTTTCGCCTGAAGCGCATCGGGCTGTCGATCGACGATTTCGGCACCGGCTACTCATCGATGGTGCAGCTCAAGCAGGTGCCCTTCGTCGAGTTGAAGATCGACCGCGCCTTTGTCCACGACGCGCACCGCGACCGTCACTCCCTCGCGATCCTCGAATCGAGCGTCGGCCTGGCCAAACGGCTCGGCCTGTCGACGGTCGCCGAAGGCGTCGAGAACCAGGACGACTGGGATCAGGTCGCGGCGGTCGGTTGCGATCAGATCCAGGGCTACTTCGTCGCGCGCCCGATGGCGGCCGATGCCTTCCTCGAATGGCTGATCGAGTGGGAGCGCGGGCTCGAAGCCACGCCGGACTGACTTGCCGGCGGACCGTCAGCTCGCCGCGTTCTTTCTGTCGTCCGTTTTCTCCGTGACCGCTGCCGCGATGTCGCTCTGTCCGGCGACCACCTCGTCCCGCAATGCCTTCAGGGCCTGTGTGTCGAGTGTTTCTTTCGCCAGCAGTTCCTCGGCCGCCCGGTCGAGAAGCACACGGTTCTCCTGAAGGATCGCGAAGGTCCGCGCGAACGCGTCGTCGATCACGCGCTTCACGGCGTTGTCCATCTTCTCGGCGGTCGCTTCGCTGTAGCGGCGCTCCGTGTATCCCTGGCGGGCGTCGCCCAGGAACACCGGACGCTGCTCGTCATAGCTGACATAGCCGAGCTCCTCGTCCATGCCGTAATGCGCGACCATCGACCTGGCGATGTCGGTCGCCTTCGCCAAGTCGTCGGCCGCGCCGGTCGAGAGATGGCCGAACACCAGCTTTTCCGCCGCCCGCCCGCCGAGCAGGACGGCGATCTTGTTCTCCAGTTCTTCCCGCGTCATCAGAAACCGGTCTTCGGTCGGGCGCTGGATCGTGTAGCCGAGCGACCCGATGCCTCGCGGTATGATCGATACCTTGTGGACCTGGTCGACGCCGGGCAGCGCCATCGACACCAGGGCATGGCCCATCTCGTGGAAGGCGACGATCTTCCGTTCCTTCGGGTTCATCAGCCGGTTCTTCTTTTCCAGGCCGGCGACGATCCGCTCTATGGCGCGGGTAAAGTCGTCCATGCCGACGGCGTCCGCCTTCCGGCGCGTGGCGAGCAGGGCTGCTTCGTTCACGAGATTGGCGAGGTCGGCGCCGCTGAAGCCGGTGGTCAGTGCGGCGACGATTTCGGGGTCGACGTCGGAACCGATCCGCGCCTTCTTCATGTGCACGTTCAGTATGTCGACGCGGCCTTTCTTGTCCGGCCGGTCGACGAGGATCTGGCGATCGAAGCGGCCGGCCCGCAAGAGGGCCGGGTCCAGGATTTCCGGCCGGTTGGTCGCGGCAAGCAGCACCAGACCGGCGCTCGGATCGAAACCGTCGAGCTCGGTCAGAAGCTGGTTCAGCGTCTGCTCGCGCTCGTCATGTCCGCCGACCGGGCTGGCCGCTCCGCGGGCTCTCCCCAGGGCGTCGAGCTCGTCGATGAAGATGATGGCCGGGGCTTTGGCGCGCGCCTGCTCGAAGAGGTCGCGGACACGCGCCGCCCCGACGCCGACGAACATTTCCACGAACTCCGAGCCCGAGATCGAGAAGAAGGGCACGGCCGCCTCGCCGGCGACCGCGCGCGCCAGAAGCGTCTTGCCGGTGCCGGGCGGTCCGACCAGCAGCACCCCCTTGGGAATGTGGGCGCCGAGCTTGCCGTACTGTTCGGGCTGCTTCAGGAACTCGACGATCTCGCGCAGTTCGTCCTTGGCTTCGTCGACCCCCGCCACGTCGCCGAATCCGACCTTGGTATCGGTCTCGACATAGACCTTGGCTCTGCTCTTGCCGATCGACATGACGCCGCCCAAGCCCTGCTTCTCGGCGAAACGCCGGATGACGAACATCCACAGCACGAAGAACAGAAGGATCGGCACGACCCAGGAAAGCAGGGTGCTGAGCCAGGTGTTCTCGACCGCGCCGGTATATTCGACACCCTTACCGTCCAGTCGATCCGCCAGTTGCGGATCGACTCGCGTCGTGACGAACTGGCTCTTGCCGTTTTGAGGTTCGGAGAAGGTGCCGCGTATGACGTCCTTGCCGATGACGACGTCCTTGATCTTGCCGTCGTCCACGAACTTTTCGAATTGACTGTAGGGGATCGGCTCGACCGTCCGGGTCTGGACCCAGAAGTCTCGCAGCAGAACGACACCGAAGATCGCCAGGACGATGTACCAGAGATGAATCTGCGTTTTGCGTTCCACGGGACTTCCCACCAATCCTCATGAATGACCGCGATGAAAGCGAAAAGCCGCTGCGCATATAGGCGTCGTGGCGCGGAACTCAACAGCGGTATTACCGTCGGCAGACGGATGTGAGCCAGCAGAATCCGGACAACTTTAGATGTAATGTGGGCGGCCGGAAGATGGTCTAGGGAGAAGACGGATGGTGGACGGACCTCCTGAAGGCGGTACTTCCAAAGGATAGTTACCCATAATTACCGGTTGCGTTCTCGGATCGGCCGGAAATTCAATGACAAGTAGCAGGCAAGAGCCCGCCAAGGGGGAGGGAAGGCCGCGTGCTATCATTGAAGGCGGCGAATCGAGGCCGAAGCGCTGACGGTGTCCGGCGGGGCGGCCTGTTCGCCATTCTCCTGCTGACGGCCGTTCTCGGCGGCTGTGCCGAGAAGGCGAAGACGGTCCAGCTCGGCGCTGCGCAGTTTGAAACCGCGTCGTTGGATGCGATCGACAAGATCGACGCCTTCCGACAGAAGGAAGTGTCGACGGCCTCGTTGTCGCCGGCCGACGCCGGGGCAGGATTCGTCGCGCAGGTGTTGGGCTCTCAACGCCCGATCGACCAGAAGACGCTGGAGATTCTGGCCGACCCCATGCGCAGCGATCTGCCCCACAGCGAAGCGGCATGGCAGGCGTTTCTCGCCAAGCTCCGCGACCAGTACGGCAGCTTCCGGGCGATCTTCGATTCGCTCGACCGCGGCAGTCTGTTCGCGGCCCCCGACGTCAAGAAGGCGATCCCGACGCTCGATCCGCTGATCGCGCAGATGACGGCGTTCGCGAAGTCGATCCAGGATCATCCCGCCCGGTTCATCCGAGAGCGTGCCGCGATCGCCGCCGAGCTGGAAATAATCCGCGACGATCGGGAGATGACGGCGGACGCCAAACGGACGGCCCTGCTGCGCACGCGTCAGCGCCTGCTCGATACGCTGGCGGCGGAGGAACTGGTTACGCGGGAAACCAGCGCCGAATGCCTGAAGGTGTCGCGCCTGGGGCTCGAACTCAGGAAGCTCCTAGCGGCTTATGACACGCTGACCTTCGAGGACCTCACCGAGGGGCTGGAGATCGCATTTCGCGTCGCGGGGTCGGTCTCGGATCGCGATTTTTCCGGACTGAGGGCGAGAACCAACGGCGTGATCGCCGAAATCAGCGCCGATCCGGACTTGAAGGCGTTGTTCGATGCGGCGCTGAATAGGATCGGTCGTGTGCGGGAGATCGGTCCCTAGGGTGAGGGTGGACCATCGTACGAATGAGGGGAGCACGGCATGGCGGACACGGACCTGCTGATTCTCGAAGATGCCAGCGATGCGGCGTTCACGCTCGATAAGGCCTATCGGAAGGCGGTGCTGGCCAACGACCTCGACACGATGGTTGAGCTCAAGCCTCAGGTCGACGCGGTCTATGACACGTACAGTCTGATGCGGCTCAAGCTGCTGGAGGAAGGCGTCGTGACCACCGCCGCCGACGTCGCCGAGATGCGGCGGCTGAAGGGTGAGATCGATCAGGCGGCGGAGACACAGCAACTCGTCGCCGGGGCGATCGCCCTGATCTCCTTCCTGCGCAAATTCGTCTGATTCGCCATCCTTGGAAAGTCCAGCGCATGCCCGAGCACCGCATCATCGATACCCCGTGGAACGCCGCCGACAAGGCGCAGAAGCTGGCCGACGCCGGCATCGAGACCGTCATCCGCTACTACAATTTCTCGAACTCGCGTCTCCTGCCGGAGAAGGCCCTGACCTTGCCCGAGGCGCAGACGCTGTGCGCCGCGGGGCTGCGGTTGGCGGCGGTGTTCCAGCAGCGCCAGAATCAGCTCGCCGACTTCACGCGCAGCAAGGGGGTGGCGTCCGGGCGGCGGGCGTTCCGCTACGCCGCCGACGTCATCGGCCAGCCGCATGGATCGGCGATCTATTTCTCGGTGGATTTCGATGCCGATGCGGGGGAAGCCGAGAGCCGGATCACGCCGTTCTTCGAGGGCGTGCAGGAAGGTTTCGAGACCGAACGCGCGGGCGGTGAGTCCTACCGCGTCGGCTGTTATGGATCCGGGCTCGTCACGCGGGTTCTCGAATCCGCCGGCCTGATCGAACTGACCTGGCTGTCGATGTCCCGCGGGTTTCGGGAAACGGGTGCCCGCTTGGCATCCGGCGATTGGCATCTCAATCAGATTCCGCCGGCCCAGACCTTTCTCGGTCTCGGCGTCGACTTTGACGAGGCGAACCCCGACCGGCCCGATTTCGGCGCCTTCACCATCGCCGACGAAGACGCGGCGACGCAGACGACGGTGACGTCCCCGCCCGTGTCCCCCGCGACGGTGGCGAAGCGCTACCGGGTCACAGCCCGGTCGGGGCTGCGCCTTCGCGCCGGGCCGGGCACCGGTTTCGACGTCATCGGCGGCCTGTCCTTTGGTGCCGTGGTCGACGTCCTGTCGCGCACCGAGGGGTGGGCGAAGGTCGACCTGAACGGTGACGGCGCCGTCGACGGCTTTGTCTTCGCCGAGTTTCTGGAAGTGCTATGAGCCGTGTCGGCGACGATGCCGATCCTCCGAATCATAACGGCTTCGTGTCGCGCTACTGGTTCGTGCTGGCGCTGGTCGTCGGCCTGCCGCTCCTATGCCTGATCGTCTGGGGAACAGGGCTCGGCAAGGAGCCCCTGCCGATGGTGAAGGCTGCGGACCAGCTCGGCGATCACATCGTCGATACACTGATGACGCTCATTGCGGTCTCGCTCTTCGTCGAGCGGGCACTCGAAGTCGTGGTGAAGTCGTCCCGGGCCCTCGGCCGCACCGAAAAGGACAACGCCGTGCTCGCCTGCGACAAGACGGTCGAGGACCGGCTGGAGCAGATCACGACCCTGCGCGAGCGGATCGCCAATCCGACTCTCCGGAACCAGTCGGAAGAGATGCAGGCGCAGCTCCAGGAGGCGAACCGGCAGCTCGAAGAGGCCCGCCGGACGCGGAAGAAGGCGATGCAGGCGATCCAGACCTATCGCACCCAGACCATGAAGATGGTGCATCTGGCGGCGTTGGTTGTCGGCGTGTTCGTCGCGACGGCAGGGGTGCGGGCGCTGGAGCCGCTGTTCCAGTGGGAAGTCCCCGGCACCATCCCGAGTTTCTTCAAATATGTGGATACGCTGCTGACGGCGGGCCTCATCGCCGGTGGTGCCGACGGTCTGCACAAGCTGGTGGCACTCGCGACGACCTATTTCGACGTCTCGCGGGACCGGCTCTCCGGTAAGCCGCCGCCGGGTTCGTAATGAGCGGTGAAGGTCTTCCATGACCGAGGCGAACCGGAGCCTGGAGGACCTGGAGCGCGAGGTCGCGGACCTGAGCGCCCAGCTCGACGCGCGCTTGAGCGAGGTCGAGCAGCTTACCGGGACGTCCGGCCTGGGCCTGAGGGCGCGGATCGCGGCTTTGGAGAAGCGGCTGGCGTCGCCGCCCGAAAGTGCCAAGCCCAAATCCGGTGGCGTTGCGGCCGGGCTCAAGACAACCATCGACTACGGGACCAAGATCGTCTCCGCCCTGACCCCGGTTGCCGTGCTGCTGGTCGGCCTGTTTCTCACCGGGGCGGTCGAACGCGCCCTCGAGGAACGCAAGGTCGAGATCCAGCAGGGACATCTCGACCTCGAAGCCACACAGGCGATGGAACATCTGCTGGAGCAGTTGCGCCAGCCGAATATCGGGGAAGAGCAGGCCAAGTCGATCGCGCTGCTCGTCGCCGGGTACGGCGTGCATGCGACCGTTCCGCTGATCATGGAACTCGACCTGGAGAAGACGAAATATCCGCGAATCGAGGCGGCGAAATATGGCTTGCGCAGCATGGCGCTCTCGGCGCCGGACCGCCGCGCTCTTTGCGCGACCCTGGTCGAGCTGCTGCGGTTCTCAACGACATCGGCTTTCTTTCAGCGCGAAGGCCTGATGCACGCGGTGGACCTCACCGGCCTGCTCAGATGCGCTGGTGCCGCGCCGGTTCTGCCGGAACTGCCGCGCGGCAACCCCGACCTTGACCGGGCGATCGATGCGGCGAGTGCCGCACTGGCGCCCTGACCGAATTCCCGGACGCCGACTTTCGGAGACGGTGCGATGGTTCCAACGAAGACTCTTGATCGAGGCAATCTCCTCCGTGCCGGTGGACGCCTGATCGTCATGCTGGTGACGGTCGTCGCGGCGGCCGTTCTGCCGCGACCGGCCGCCGCGCAGATCGCCGGTTGCGAAGCCGCGCTCCGTGATGCGCCGGCGCCGCAGAGCGACGGGCTGGTGTTCAAGCTGGTGCTCGACGAGCTGTCGCTGGCCGGTGTTCCCGACAGCATCGACCCGTCGCTCCTGGTCCAGGCCCTGCGGGTCAAACTGATCGACAATGTGAACAAGATCGGCCTCGAGCTCGACAACGTCCACGTCGTCGTCTGCCTGGGCCGTCACCCGGTGAATCCGTCCGACATCGAGCCCAGCGCCGAACATTTTGCCGCGAGCGACGTCATTCTGGAGATCTGGGGCTTCTATGACGGCGACGAGGTGATCTTCACCAACGCCGTCATTCCGATCCTGGCATCGACCGACGTAGCCTGGGGTCCGGTCGGTCCCTTCTACAACGACAGCTTCGCTTATGACGGCAGCGAGCCGCATCTCCGCTTCCTGAAGCAGATCGTTCGGGATTCGGTGCATCTCCGGGCCTACACGGCCGTCGGGATCGCCACGCGATCGCTGGTGCTGGGCGACTACGACCGTGCCCGGCGCTTCTTCTGCCGGGCGAGCTTCATGTTGGCGCCGTCGGCCGGCGCGGGGGGTGCCCGGCAGAGACTGGCGAATTTCGTCGACCGCATGTCCATCGACGTGATTCGCCAGGCCGACGAAGCGCGGCAGCAGGGGCGCTATCAGGGCCATCTCGGGACGCCTCAGCTGCCGGTCGGCACGCCTTGCGAAGCACAGTCGTCATGAGCGGGAGGACTGCGATGATCACGCCCTTCATCCGTCGGAACGCCATCGCGGCGCTGACCTTGCTTGGCCTGGTCTTCGGTCTGCCCGGCCAGGGTATGGCCGGCGGCGGCGCCTTCTGCAGCAACCCGTTCATTTTCCAGGGCTCGGACGTCAACGTTGTCGTCATCCCTTACAGCCTTCGCGGGCCGGACGAGGAGTACCGGCAGAGGGCCCGATACGGCGATCTGTTCGAGAGCCGGGTCGCCCAGAAGCTCTCGATCCTGATCCAGCAGGACACCTTGTTCGCCCTCTCCTATCCGGCGGGAATGGGCGTGGTCCATATCATCCCCGATAGCAATGACTGCACCGCCGAAAATGTCCTCAGGCGGGTCGAGCCCCAGCTGCTCGACGGCAAGGGCCTCGTTCTGCTGTGGGGCCACTTTCTCGAAGACGAGAACCAGATCTACGTGCAGAGCTATGCCCGGTTCTTGCGGAAGGACCGGTCGGAAAGCATTCGCTTCCTGCCGGAAGGGGCGCCGGAACTGGACCTCACCGGCGGACCGTCGCAGCGCGCCATCGGCTTCGCGCCCCGGCTGCTGGATGAAGAAGACCTGGCTGCGGTCGAGAAGGCCTTCGAGGAGGGCAGCAAGATCTACGCGGACCGCCGCGGCGACACGGTGGTCGGCACCCTCGAATTCAGCCTCGACAGGCCGATCGCCTACTATGTCGACGACATTGATCTGGACAGCGGGCGAATGCACGTCCGGCCGCACGAATATCTGGGTGGTCCCGAGGGTTGGGTGGCGGCGCGCGCCGATCCGACGATCTGGCCGCTGGGGCAGAAATTACCGGAATTGACGTTCGTTAATGCCGTGGCCGGTTATCTCGCCGCCCGCATCATCGAGGACGAGCGACGGGACAGCCATTGGGCCGGACCGTGGGACCGCCGGCTTCGCACCACCGTCGCCCGCAGCCAAGCCGGGTTCGCGCGCTATCTGTCGGCGGTCGAGGAAGACCGCGACAAGCGTGATTCATTCGACGAGCGCGCCGCCGTGGCGCTTTCCTACAGTCTTTCGGGCATGCTCGACCTGCTGGCCGGGCGCGTCGCCGATGGCGACGGTACGATTGCGCTTGCCGATGCCGCGGTCCGGAAATTCGAGGCGGCCCGGCACTTCGCCCCCTATCAGGCCGAAACCCGCAATCTGCTGGCGATGTCCCTGGCGGGCACGGCCCTTCGCGACCGCGATGCGCGCGCCCGCGCCGTCAAGACCTGGAGCACGGCCCTGTCGCTCGATCCCGCGAGCGACCGCATCGCCGGCAATCTCGCCCAGTTCTACGGCTATCTCATCCGAACCGACCCGGAAGGGAGCGGCCTCAGCGAACGCGAGCTTCGTGCCCGCTGGGCGAGCCTCGCGGAAGCGGAACGGCGGTCGCGGACAAGAGAGTGACTTCGGGGCGTATTGACTCACATCTGTCAAAATCGGGTTGTAGCCTGAGCCGCTGATCGGGCCACCGCCGAGGTGGCGGAGCGTGAGGTGAACAGCGGCATGGGTACGGATTTTCGCGAACCGAAGGAGAAGAGCTGGGTCGAAGCGGAGCTGGAGGACAGCTTCGACGAAGAGTTCGAGATGGAGCTCGACGACGAGCGGATCGCCCGTGAGCTCCGCCAGATCGCGGGCACCCGCCACAAGTCGGTCATCGACCGCCGCACCTATTTCTACGAGCTGTTCCGGCTCCAGGCGGAGCTGGTGAAGCTACAGGACTGGGTCGCCCACACCGGCTACAAGCTGGTGGTGCTGTTCGAGGGGCGCGACGCCGCCGGCAAGGGGGGCGTCATCAAGCGCATCACCCAGCGTCTCAATCCCCGCATCTGCCGCGTGGTCGCCTTGCCGGCACCGACCGAGCGCGAGAAGACGCAGTGGTACTTCCAGCGCTACGTCCCGCATCTGCCGGCGGGTGGCGAGATGGTGCTGTTCGACCGCTCCTGGTACAACCGGGCCGGCGTCGAGCGTGTGATGGACTTCGCCACGCCGGATCAGGTCGAGCAGTTCTTCCACGACGTGCCGGAATTCGAGCGCATGCTCGTGCGGTCCGGCATCATGCTCGTGAAATACTGGTTCTCGATCACCGACCAGGAACAGCAGCTCCGCTTCCTCATGCGCATCCATGACCCGATGAAGCAGTGGAAGCTGAGCCCGATGGACCTGCAGTCGCGCGTGCGGTGGGAGGACTACACCAAGGTCAAGGAGGAGATGTTCGAGCGGACGAACATCCCCGAGGCGCCATGGTCGATCGTCGAGGGCAACGACAAGAAACGTGCCCGCCTCAACTGCATCCACCATCTGCTGACGCAGGTGCCCTACACCGAGATCCCGCACGAAGCGATCACCTTGCCGGACCGCGTGTTCAATCCCGACTATGAGCGCAAGGTGCTGCCCGACCGTCTTTACGTGCCGCAGGTCTATTGAATGCGGACGATCGTTGCAGGCTTGTGGGAGGTAGCCGCCAGTGAATGAGGCCCTGGCGGCGGCGCTGCTGAAGGGGCGGAGCAGGATGAGCATCGCCCATCACGTGCCGGGCCGCATCCGCCTGCGCTTCGCACCCGACATACTGACGCAGGTGCCGGAACTGAAAGCCCTGATCGACAGCGGCGGCCTCGAGGAGATGGCCGGCGTGACCGACGCGCGGGTCAATCCGTTCGCCTTCAGTATCGTCGTTTCCTACGACACCGGCCGCATCGCCCCGTCGGACTGGGAAACGCTTATCGCCGGCGGGGACGCCGAAGCCGAAGCGGTGCTGAGGCGCCTTCTCGAGTCCTGACGGGTCTCGCGCAGTCCTTACAGGAGATGCGACAGGGCGAAGATGGCCGAGCCCACCGTGGCGCCGACGATGGTGCCGTTGATGCGGATATATTGGAGGTCCCGTCCGACCGCGCGTTCCATGCGCTCGACGATCGAGGCCGTCTCCCAGCCGCGGACCACGTCGGCGACGAAGTGACCGATCTCCCGCCGCCACGGCAGGACCACCGCCCGTGTCGTTTCCTCGGCCCGCGCGTTCAGCCGCTCGCGCATCGCGTCGTCCTCCAGCAGCCCTTGGCCCATCTTGCGCAGCGCCGAGGCAAGACCGTTGCGGACCACCGAGTCGGGTTTTTCGAGGTCGGACACCAGCAGCCGGTGCAGCTCCGCCCACACCGCCGAGACATAGGTCTGGACTTCCCGCTTCCGCACCGTTTCACGAAGACCGTCCCGCAGCTTGGCGCGCAGGCTGTCCGAGGTTTTGAGATCGTCGACCAGCCGGTCGAGCCAGTCCTCGTAGGCGGCACGAACGTCATGGTCGCGACGGCCGAGATCGTCGAGCAGGCCGCCGAGTCCGGTGACGATGGCTTCGGCGAAACGGCGGTCGGCACGGCGCGGCACCCACCAGCGGCTCCGGTCCTCGACGATCTCGTAAATCAGCCTTTCGTTCTGGCGCAGAAGGTCGCGCAAGGTCTGGACGACGAAGTCGAACAGGGCGTTGTGGCGGTCGTTCTGACGCAGAATCTCGATCACCCGGCCCAGCAGGGGGGCCGGCTCCAGCGCATCGATTTCCTGGCGCATGGCCCAGACGAGGAAAGCGCGAATCTTCCGGTCCTCGATTCGCCGGATGGTGAAGGGAAGCACCGCCGTCAGGCGGTCGGCGAGCACGCGGGCGTTGTCGGGGCGCGCCAGCCATTGCGCGAGGCGCATCGCCGGATCGAGCGTGCGGATACGTGCGGCGACCAGCTCGGGGTCGAGGAAGTTATGTTCGATGAATGCGGCGATACTGGTGCCGATCCGTTCCTTGTTGGCGGGAATGACGGCGGTGTGGGGAATCGGCAGGCCGAGCGGACGGCGGAAGATCGCAGTGACGGCGAACCAGTCGGCCAGCCCGCCCACCAGTGCCGCTTCGGAGGCCGCCTTGGCGAACTGGATCGCCAGCGATGGGTCGTCCATGCGGCTCGCGGCCACGAAGACCGCGCCTGCGGCAACCAGAAGGGACGTCGCCAGCCACCTGAAACGGCGGAACGTCCGGTCCTGTTCAGCGGTGGAAATGGGCGCGGGCGCGTCGGTCATCGGCGGGCCTTTCGATCCTGTACGTGTGGCGGACGGTATTCGAACCGGTACGGCTTGGCGGTCATGTGATTTCGATCAAGGCGCTTGCCGTCCGGACCGGCAAGAATGCAAGAGTGGGCGGCAAGGTGATTGTCTTCGATTTAGGGAGCGATTGGCGACATGGCGGGTGTGCGTGAAAGCATCGTGATCGGTCTGGCCGTCGGCGTGGGCATCGGCGTCGGGTTGGCGGTTCTGGCGCCCAGTGTCTTTCCTCATGCGGCACGCGCCGCGCGGCCCATGGCGAAGCGGGCTGCGAAGTCGGCGATGCGGGCATATATGCGGACACGGGAGGGCTTGGCCGAGTTCGGCGAATATGCTGAAGACGTGATGGCGGAAGCTCAGTCCGAGGTGGTGCAGGAGCGCCAGGCGGCCGCGGCGGCGGGCTTTGCCGCTGAAGCGCCGCCGTCCGACGAGGCGAAGGCGTGACGGCTCGACCGCCGGAAGCCTTTATCGGCCACCGCAGCCCTGGCCGGCTGCGGCTGAAGCTTCCCGACCACAAAGGCGATTCGTCTTTCTTCGCCCGCGTGGCGGAGACCATCGCCGCACTGCCGATGGTGACTGCGGTGCGGGTCAATCCGCTGACCGGCAGTGTCCTCGTCCTGCATGGCGGGGACGCCGATGCGATCCTCGCCCATGGCGACGAGGCGGGGCTGTTCGCATTGGCCCGGCGTCCGTTCGCGCCGCCGTCGGCCGCCGAGGCGGAGCCGTTCGACCCCTCGGCGCTGATCGCTTTCGTGATCGCCGCCCTCGGCGTCGTCCAGGTGTTCCGCGGCAACATTTTGGGGCCGGCGGCCGGCCTGTTCTGGATCGCGCTGTCCGTCGCCCGCAACGCGCTGGCATCCGCGGCCGAAGAAGGACAGGAGTAGGGCTCAGACCAGCCGGTCCGCCATGCCGGTGTCTTCCCAGGGCAGGGCGATGTCGCTGCGGCCGATTTGCCCGAATGCAGCCAGACGTTCGTAGAACGGGCCGCCCGCGCGTTCCGGCTGGCGACGGAGATCGAAACGGGCGGTGATCGCAGCTGGCCGGAAATCGAACGTCCGGCGGACCCGTTCCAGGATCTCCCTGTCGGAGATCACGCCGCTCCCGAAGCTGTCGACATGCACGCTCACCGGCCGGGTCTGCCCGATGGCGTAGCTCAGTTGAACTTCGCATTCCTCGGCGAGTTCGGCGGCGACGACATTCTTGGCGGCGTGGCGCGCCGCGTAGGCACCGATGCGGTCGATGCGGTCGGGGCCCTTGCCACTCATGGCGGCGCTGCTGTTGCGGACGTATTCGCCGTAGGTGTCGATGGCGGTCTTGCGGCCCGTCAGGCCGGCATGGTTGTTCGGCCCGCCGATAAGCGGGGTGCCGCCAGGATTGACGAGGATGCGGGTCTGGTCGTCCGGTGCGATCGGCTGGTCGGCGAAGGCCGGTGCGACCACCCGCTCCATGAGGTCGCGGCAGAGGCGGTCCTCGGTTGCCGTCGCCCGGTCCCGCACCGCCGTCACCAGGGTGATGCCGTGGATGCGGGCCGGCACCCGGCCTCGATATTCGACCGCCACTTGGACCTGCCCGTCAGGCGAGAGATAGCCGCAGTCGGCCTCGCTTGGCAGAGCCGACAGACGATGGGCGAGACGATGGGCGAGCCAGATCGGCAGAGGCAGCATGTCCGGCGATTGCCGGCAGGCATAGCCGAACAGGCTGCCCTGCTGGGTCGCCGTGACCGCTTCGATCTCCTCGCCGGTCATGCCCCTTTCGTCCGCCGTTGCGCGGCCTTCCAGAGCTTCGTCGATGGTGGTCATGATGCTGCAGGTCTTGGCGGCGAACGGCGGTTCCCGGTACCCCACGCGATCGATCACCTGCCGGGCGACGTCCGCTGCATCGACGCTGGCGTTACTGCTCTGGCGCACCGCAAGGAACAGGATGCCCTTGGCTACCGCGCATTCGGCGCTGATGCGGCAGAAGGGGTCGGTGCGCAGGTGATGGTCGACGACCGCGTCGCTGATCTGGTCGCAGAGTTTGTCCGGATGGCCGGCGGTAACCGACCCGGAGGAGAACACGAAGCCGTCCGTCATCTGTTCGCCCCTTCCTCTGGTCCCTTCATATCCTTTTCCGAAAGGCCCGCTGCCGGCAACGACGGCGAAGCCAGGACCCCTTTCAGGGTCTCGTTGGCCACCAGGGCGGATGCGGCGATGGCGCAGGCGGCGGCGACATCCTGGGGGCGGAGCGCCGCTGTTCCCAGGATGCGTCGTGTCCCCGGCAGAAGGGCGCCCAACAGTTGCAGCCCGACCAGACCGGCGACGGTCGCCGCGAGCGGCCGATTGCCGGTTCGCCAAGTCGACAGCATCGTCCGTGTTTCCGACCGTGACGCCAGCGCGTGAAAGAGCTGGGCGAGGGTGAGGGTCATGAAGGCCATGCCGCGAGGACCGTCGACGCCGGGGAAACGCCGGCGGCCGTAACCGTAGCCGCCCAGGGCGGCCAGCGTGATGACCGCGCCCTCACGGGCAATGGTCGCGAAGTCGCGGCTGCGCAGGATCGGTTCCTGCGGGTCGCGGGGCGGCTGCGCCATCAGCCCCTCCTCCGGCGGATCGAGGGCGAGGGCGATCGCCGGCGCCACGTCGGTGGCGAGATTGATCCATAGGAGCTGAACCGGGGTCAGCGGCTCGCCGAGGCGGAGGCCGACGGCGGCGAGCTCGACCAGGATCTCGCTGGAATTGGTCGCCAGCAGGAAGCGGATCGACTTGCGCACGTTCTGATAGATCGCGCGGCCCCGCTCGACCGCGGTCACCATGGTGGGCAGCGCATCGTCGGTGAGGACCAGATCGGAGGCTTCGCGCGCCGCTTCGGTGCCGGTGCCCATGGCGATGCCGATATCCGCCGCCCGCAGGGCCGGACTGTCGTTGATGCCGTCGCCGGTCATGGCGACGACCTGACCGCTGTGCTGAAGCGCCTGCACGATCTGAAGCTTGTGGGCGGGACCCACGCGGGCGAAGACGTGGGTCTTGTCGGCAAGGGCGGCGAGGACCTTCGGATCCAGCTCGTCGAGATGCCGTCCTTCCAGGATCTCGACGGGTTCGCCCTTGGACAGGTCCACCTGCCGGGCGATCGCATAGGCCGTCGCGGTCTGGTCGCCAGTGATCATCACCGTGCGGATGCCGGCGGCGTGGAAGCGGCCGAGCAGCGCCCGCATCTCCGGTCGGACCGGATCGGCGAGGCCGACCAGCCCCAACCAGACATAGTCCGGCTCACTGTCTCCGGACTCCATCATCGCCTCGGCGAAGCCCAGAACCCGCAGGCCTTCCGCCGCCAGCCGCTCGTTTTCGGCCGTCAGATGTTCGATCATCGCCGCGTCCAACGGCACGGTCGCGCCGTCGACGAGCGCCTTGTTCGCCAGCCGCAGCACGTCGGCCGGGCTACCCTTCACCGCGACCCAGGTTTCGCCACCGGGCTTCTGGTGCCGGGTCGCCATGAACCGGCGGGTTTCGCTGCGGGCCCGCATCGAGATCAGCGGATGCGCCTCGCGCAGGGCGACCGGGTCCAGACCGGTGTCGATCGCGACATGGATGAGGGCGCTTTCCGTCGCCGATCCCGTAACCCGAAAACCGCCGCCGGCCTGGGCGGTGACGTCGGCGTCGCTGCACAGCACTCCGACGGCCAGCAACTGGCGAAGGCCGTCTTCGTCCGCTGCCTGAGCGGCCGGGGTGCCGGCGGCGAAGCGATGCTCGCGACCGTCGACGAGCACGGTATCGACCGCCATGCGGTTCAGGGTCAGGGTCCCCGTCTTGTCGAAGCAGACGGTCTGGACCGACCCCAGGGTCTCGATCGCGTCCAGCCGCCTGACGGCCGCATGGTCGCGCGCCATGTCGCGGATGCCGAGCGCCATGGTCACGGTGGCGACGGTGGACAGGCCCTCGGGCAGGGCCGCAACAGCGAGCGATGCCGCGCTCTTCACCAAAGCGAGGGGCGGCAGGCCGCGAAGCAGGCCGAGTCCCACCATGCCGCCAACGCAGGCGAGGCTGCCCCACACCAGCTGCCGGCTCATTTCGTCGAGCTGGCGTTGTTTCGGCGTTTCCGGCGGCCGAGCGGATGCCGCCAGCCGCTGGATGCGGCCGAGCTCCGTCCGCGGGCCGGTGGCGACGACGACGGCCCGGCCGCTGCCGCCGGTCACCGCCGTTCCCTTGAAGACCATGCAGGTACGGTCGCCGAGCGCGACCGTCGCGGCGGCGATGGCGTCGACGGATTTGCGGACCGGCACGCTTTCCCCGGTCAGCAACGCCTCGTCGATGGTCAGGTCGCGACAGGCGATCAGCCGCGCGTCGGCGGCGACGAGATGTCCGGGGGCCAGGACGAGGATGTCGCCCGGCACCACCGCTTCGGTCGGGACGTGGTGGACGACGCCGTTCCGCAGCACCGAGGCTTCCGGCTGGCTGATCACGCCGAGCGAGGCGATCATGCGCTCGGCCTTTGATTCTGTGGTGTAGCCGAGACCAGTATTGAGGGCGATCACGCCGAGGATCAGAGCCGCGTCGAGGATACCGCCGGTTGCCAGCGACAGGACGGCCGAGCCGGCCAGTAAGGCCGTGGGCAGGCTCGCCACCTGCTCGCGGAGGATCGTAGTCCACGGACGGCCGTGCTGGGTGGCGAAGGCATTGGCCCCCCATCGCCTCAAGGCAGCGGCGGCCGCGGCATCGGACAGACCCGACACGCCATCGCCTCCGAAGGCCGTCATCGCCGCTTCCGCGCTTTCGCGGGACCAGTCCTTGCCGTCGTCGGAAGCCTGCGAGACGACGGGAAGCGCGGGCTGTTCGACGGGCGTGCTTTCCGGCTCGGTAGAACGAAGGGGGTCGAGAGCCCGCTCGACCAGCCGGCCGATCTCTGCGGCGGTCAGCGGGGGGCGAAATCTGACGAGAAGGTTTCCCGACCAGATGCTCGCCCGAACCTCCGTGATGGTGGGCTCGCGCCGCAGAAGCGCTTCAAGGCGGATGGCGAGAGGCGTGTTGTGGCGGAGGGGCTCGATCGCCAGCCGCACGCGGCCCGGAACGGAATCGTGGACGATGCGGCTCACGGGGAAGGCTCCCGCAAGCGTTCGGGGTGGGACGAGCAGAGAACCTCCGTCATTGCGCCCGATATGTCCCGCGTCGGCTCATGAAGGCTGAACGGCTTGGGTGGAGAGTTCGAGGCCGTGACGGAGACGGTGCGGCCCGTTTCGCTTCATCATGTCCTTCACGGGCGGAGCTCGGTCCTCGGCGTGGCGTTCTCAGCCATCTTATCGGCGTTCCAGAGGGGGCGTTGCAAGAGCCGGGGCTCGTCCAGACGGCCGCGCACCCTGACATGGCGGCGGTCTCAGGGAGGTGAAGTTCTCGTTACGGTGCCGGACCGCCTGGTTGCCGGAAGGGACTACCCTGTGGCGTCGAGGATCGTGTCGTAGTCGTCGGCGAGGTCGGTGCGGACCAGGGCGGCAAGCAGTCGCGGGTAGTCCTCTCGGTCGACCAGCTGGGCGAGCGACGCCGCGTCGTCGGCCAGGCCGAGCCGCTTCGCGGCGGCAATCGCCTTCTTGTCAGAGAAGGGGTAGAGCTCCGGCCACACGACCTGGACCTCGCGCATGAAGATGTCCGCGCCGACATCGCCGATGCCCTTGAAGTCCTTCAACAGTCGCCGCTCTTCATCGGGCTCTGTCCCGGCCTGCTCGCGCAGGCGCCGCAAGTCACCCTGATACCTGTCGCGCATTATCACGGCGACGTCGCCCAGCATGCGGGAGGTGCTCTCGTCATAGCGGGCATAGCCGGAGCGGTTGAGGACGCGGGTTCGTTCCTCCCAACTGCTCGCGGCCATCTTTTCGGCCGTGGTCCAGCCTGTGTCGGTGAGGGCGCGCGCTGCGGATATTGCCTGCTTGGCGCCGATACGGGCGCTGAACAGGATCGATGCGCACAGCCAGCGGAACAGGGGAGAGGGCGTGTTGCGGGAGAGGTCGATGCCGATTTCCTCGGCGAAGGTCCGGCCGTGGCGCTCGAGAAGCGCCGCCACCACGTCCGTCTTCGCCGGTTTGGCCATCTATACCTCCCCGTGCCGGACCGGCAAGTCGCTCAGGTCAGTCCGGCCCATGCCGATGTCCACAGCATGTAGGCCGCGACCGCGGCGGCCGTGGAGACCACCACACCAGCCAGGATCCATGCCCCGTCATCCGCCGTCACGCCGATGCCGATGATGGTGACGGCTGCTGCCGGCAGCATCACGCCCCAGGGAACGAGGGCCAGCGGATACATCAGGATCGCCATCAGGACCGCGCACAGCATGGCGATACGGAAGCCGAAGCCGCCCGCCATGAAGGAAAGACGCGGGCTGAGCACGGTGTCGATCTTCTCCAGGACCGGGCGGACGCGCTTCATTCCTTCTTCCAGCGGCTGGCGCTTGAAGGAGAGGTCGTTGAGCGTCTTGGGCAGCCAGGGCGATTTGCGGCCGAACAGAGCCTGCACGGCAATGACGGCGATGATCGCGCCGGTCACGACGGATACGCCGGGAATCGCGCCGATCAGAGGTGCGAGCGCGACCAGGGCCGGAAGCAGCAGCAGCGGGCCGAACGCCCGGCCGGCGGACGCGTCGATCACCTCGCCGACGGTGACTGTCTCGCCGCTGGTCCGGTCGATGGTGCGGTCGGCGATCTCATGCAGTGACTCGGCTTTCTGTTGCGCCAAGGTGGCTCTGTCCTCCGTTCAAGACGACCGATTCGCCGCCTGTCGGCGATCGCCTGTCTGAAGTCGGAACGATCTCGGCGCGGTTCCGTTCCGTTTCCGCGTCGAATTCACAAAAGGGCAGCGATGCGGGCGAGGCCGCTGTCGCCCGTCCGCCTTACTCGGGCAGGGGGATGAATTCGCTCTCGTTCGGCACTGGGTTGAAGCGTCCCTGCTTCCAGTCTTCCTTCGCCTGCTCGATGCGTTCCTTGCGCGAGGAGACGAAGTTCCACCAGATGTGGCGCGGTCCTTCGAGGGCGGCACCGCCCAGGAACATCATCCGGCAGGGGGCGAGGGCGCGGACGGCGATGCGGTCGCCGGGCCGGAAGATCAGCAGGGCCGGGCCGTCGAACCGCTCGCCGGCGATGTCGACCGCCCCTTCGACCACATAGACCGCCCGTTCCTCGTAGTCGGGATCGAGCGGGACCAAGGCGCCGGCCTCGGCAGTTACCTCGACGTAGAACCAGTCCGACAGCATGCCGACCGGCGAAGTCGCCCCGAAGGCGCTTCCGGCGATCACCCGCGCCTTGATGCCGCCGTCCTCGACGGTGGGGAGCGAGGCTGCCGGGAAATGCTGGAAGCCCGGCGCGGCCTCCTCATGGGCCTCCGGCAGGGCGATCCAGCTCTGGATGCCGAACATCGCTTCGCCCGTCTCCCGTGCGCTCATCGGCGTCCGCTCGCTGTGGGCGATGCCGCGGCCGGCGGTCATCAGGTTCATCGCGCCGGGGGTGATCTCGAGCGCGTTGCCCTCGCTGTCGCGATGCATGATCCGCCCGTCGAACAGATAGGTGACGGTGGCGAGGCCGATATGGGGATGGGGCCGTACGTCGATTCCCTGTCCCGGCGCGAAGCGCACCGGTCCCATCTGGTCGAAGAAGATGAACGGCCCGACCAGGCGCCGCTTGGCGTGGGGCAGGGCGCGCCGCACCTCGAAGCCGCCGAGGTCGCGGGCGCGCGGCACGATGACGAGGTCGAGGGCGTTGCAGGACTGCTCGTCGCCGAGCGTCGGATCTTCGGCAGGCTGCCAGCTCATGGCGAGTACTCCGGATAGGCGCCGCCTGTTTTGCGACGCAGCATTCTACCACCGCGACGGGACGAAGAGCCGTCCGCCGTTCGACAAAGAAGTTGCGAGTCATTCGCATTTCAATTAAGGCGGTTCAGGAAAGGTTGATGGCGGGGCAGCTGTGCCGGGCAACGACTTGCAGGCCCTCTATCTCGAACACGGGCCGGAGATCAGGCGCTATCTGGCGCGACGGATCTCCTGTGCGGACACGGCGCAGGAACTGGTCCACGAGATATTCCTGCGTCTGCTCCGCATGCGGCAGGTCGAGCCCATCGACGATCCCAGGGCCTATCTCTATCGGATCGCCGCCAATCTGGTGGCCGACCATTTCCGGCGCGAGAACGGGCAGCGCCGGGCCGACGGCGCCGATCTGCTGGACGGGATCGCGGATACGGCGCCGGGCCAGGAGCGGACGGTGCTGGCGCGGGACGAGGTGCGGCGGCTGGAGAGGGCGATCGACGAGATGCCGCCGCGCCGGCGGGAGATTTTCCTGCTGCACAAGTTCGAGGGCTTGAGCTACGGCGAGATCGCCGAGCGCCTGGGCATCGCCAAGAACACAGTCATGGTCCAGATGATGCGGGCGCTGGCCCACTGCCGCGACCGCCTCGCCGAGGACGACTGACGAAAATTCCGCATTTTTCCGCGTAATGGTACTGGCGCAGCATTCCGTCCTCTTCCTCAGGGCGGGTCCGTCGAGACGGCGCCCCATCGGTGTCGGGGAGACAGGCGCGTCCGGATGAACGGGAAGGAAGACAGCGTGGAGGACGCGGCGGTCGGGTGGTTCGTGCGGATGCGGGACGAGCCCGTGTCCGAATCCGACAGGGCGGCGTTCGCGACCTGGCTCGCGGCCGATCCGGCCCATGCCGCGGCCTTCCACGACCTCGAACGTCTGTGGAGCGGTCTCGACCAGGTGGACCGGCGACCGCAGCCGGTGCCCGAAGCGTCCGCGCCGATCCCGTTCCCCCGGCCCGATGCCGATGCGCTGCATTCGCCCGCGCGTCGCGTCGTCCTGCGCCGCATGGCCGTCGCGGCCTCGATTGCGGCGGTCGGCGGGCTCGGTGCCTATGTGGCGACATCGCCCGGCCTTTTGGCCGACTACGCCACCGCGGCCGGGGAGCAGCGGGCGGTCACCCTTCCCGACGGGTCGCGGCTGTTCCTCAACACGGCGAGCGCCGCTTCGGCGATGTTCGACCCGGTTCGGCGGCACGTCGTGCTGCATGCGGGCGAGGCCTATTTCGAGGTGGCCAAGGACGCGGCCCGTCCCTTCACGGTGGTGGCCGGGCCCGGCCGGCTCACCGTGCTCGGCACCGCGTTCTCGGTCAGGCACGAACCGGATGAGGTCGAGGTGCTGGTTGCCGAGAGCCGGGTGCGCGTGGCTGGTCCGGACGGCGGCAGTGCGGAACTCGGGCCGGGCTTCGGGGTGCGGGTCACCACATCCGGCCTCGGCCCGGTCGAATCGCGCGACATCCAGAACGCCCTCGCCTGGCGGCGCGGGCGGCTGGTCTTCGACGACGTCCCGCTGGCGGAGGTGCTGGCCGACCTCGAACGCTACCGCCGGGGACGGATCGTCGTCATGGACGAGGCCGTCCGCCATCTGCCGGTCACCGGCGCCTTCACCATCGCCAACCAGGACGGCGTGCTCGATTCGATCGAGCAGACCTTGCCGGTTCGTGTCGTCCGGGTGACCGACCTCCTGGTCCTCGTCTTCGCGAGGGACGCCTGATCGCCGGCGGGCGATGACCGCAGTTTTTTTCATTGCCCGTGTAATGGCGGCCGTCGCGCGCCGCGTCTTCCTTCTCGAATGTGCAATTGAGAGGCACTCGCGATCCGGTGGTCGAGGGCGCCGCGAGAGGAAGGCCGGAGCGCGATGATGGGCAGGCGGACGAACGCATGGGTCTTGGGGATGCTCATCGGCACGGCCTTGCCGATGGCGGTCCCGGCATCGCCGGCCGTGGCGCAGGAGGCGGAGGCACAGCGGTTCTCGATCCCCGCGCAGGCGCTCTCCTCCGCCCTGCTCGCTTTCGCCGACGAAACCGGGCTCGAGCTTCTGTTCGACGCCCGCATCGCCGAAGGCCGTACCTCGCCGGGCGTCGAAGGCAGCTTCACGGCGGCGGAAGCGCTGGAACGCCTGTTGGCGGGCACGGGCCTCCAGTACCGCTTCACCGGGTCGGGGACGGTGACGCTCGAACGGCCGGTCACCCAGGACGAGACGGGGCCGCTCCGCCTCGGCTCGATCACGGTAGTGGGCGAGGGCGAGTCGGCCTTCGGGCCGGTTGACGGCTATGTCGCCACCCGCGCCTCGACTGCCCTCAAGACCGACACGCCGCTGATCGAGACGCCGCAGTCCGTCACCGTCGTCACCCGCGACCAACTCACCGTCCGCAATGTCGAGACCGACACGGAAGCGCTGGTCTATGCGCCCGGCGTCTGGGCCGAGCCGTTCGGGACGCGGGCCGCATTGAACCCGTTCTCGACGATCCGCGGCTTCAGCAGCGCCCTCGGCGGCGACTATGTCGACGGCCTCTCGGCGATGACCAACAGCGCCTATGAGCCCTACGGCATGGAGCGGGTGGAGCTGATGCGGGGGCCCACCTCCGTGCTCTACGGCCAGAACGATCCCGGCGGCATCATCAACCGCGTCAGCAAGCGGCCGACCGACTACGTCTTCCGGGAAGTCCAGGCGAAGATCGGGACCTTCGACCGTTACCAGGCGGCTTTCGATCTCGGCGGACCGGTCGTTTCGTCGGGCGTGGTGACGGCGCGGCTGACCGGCCTGGTGCGGGAGGGGAACGTCCCCTTCGACTACGCCTTCGACGCGCGCATCCCCGACGACCGGGTGTTCCTGGCGCCGTCGCTCACCTGGGCGCCGAGCCCCGATACATCGGTGACCTTCCTGGGCTCGGTCCTCGTCGACGACACGTCGTCGGGGTTCACCTTCCACGACGCCGCCGGGAACCCGACCAAGATCCTGGTCGGCGACACCTACGAGCAGCGCCAGTACGGCTTCGGCTACACGGCCGAGCATCGCATCGACGATGCATGGATGCTGCGCCAGAATCTCCGCTTCGACCATATGGAGATCCTCGACGTCGAATACTTTCAGGCCGGGCTTCAGGCCGACGGCCACACCCTGAACCGCGGCTCCTTCGCCTTCGGCGAGCAGGACAACCAGATCACCGTCGACACCAGCGCCCAGTTCGACACGCGGACGGGGCCGTTGGATCACAAGCTGCTCGCCGGCCTCGACGTCGAGCATGGCGGGCGGCACGCCTTCTTCGCCGGCGGCGGGGCGCCGACCCTGGATCTCCTCAATCCGGTCTACGGGCCGTTGATCGAACCGCAGGCAGAAACGAACAAGACCAATACCCGCGACCGACAGATCGGCCTCTATGTCCAGGACCAGATATCGTTCGGCGGCTGGATCCTGACCCTCGGCGGCCGGCACGACTGGGCACGGAACGAGATCGAGGACCTGCTCGCCGGAACCGAGACCGTCGAGACCGATTCCGCCTTCACCGGCCGGGCGGGCCTCACCTATGTCTCGGAGATCGGGCTGGCGCCCTATGTCAGCTATTCGGAATCGTTCCTGCCCACCGGCGGAACCGACTTCGCCGGCAATGCCTTCGAGCCGACGACGGGCGAGCAGTACGAGGCGGGCATCAAGTACCAGCCGGCCGACGCCAATGTCTTCGCCGCGGTCTCCGTCTATCAGCTCACCAAGCAGAACGCGCTGACGCCCGACCCCAACAACATCAATTTCAGCGTCCAGACCGGCGAGATCCGCTCCCGCGGTCTCGAAGTCGAGGTAAAGGCCAGCCTCGACATGGGGCTCGACCTCACCGCCTCCTATTCCTACACCGACGCGGTCATCACCGCCGACAACCCGGATGCGACCGGTGCCAGCAACGAAGGCAACCAGGTGTCGCGCGCGCCGGAGCACATCGCCTCGGCCTGGGCCGACTACACGATCCCCGATGGTGCCTTCGCCGGGCTTGGCTTCGGGGGCGGCGTCCGCTGGGTCGGCCCCAGCTTCGTCGACGATGCCAACACGCTGAAGAACGACGCGACGACCTTGGTCGACGCCGCCCTGCACTACGACTGGAACAGCTTCCGCTTCGCGCTCAACGCCAACAACCTGCTGGACCGCGAATACGCGACCTGCTGGTTCGTCGGGTTCTGCGTGTTCAACAGCCAGCGCAACGTCACCGGCACTCTGACCTATCGGTGGTGACGGCTGAGGATCGCGCGCCATGCGCTTCGCGGTAACCCTGCTCCATCGCTGGCTGGGGCTGGCGACGGCGGCGTTCCTGTTCGTGTCGGGGCTGACCGGCGCGGTGATCTCGTGGGACCACGAGCTCGACCACCTGCTCAACGCCCATCTGATGGAAGTCGAGAGCGCGGGGCCGGCGCTCTCCCCCTACGACCTCGCCCGGCGCATCGAGGAACGCGACCCGCGGGTCGAGGTCACCTTCGTGCCACTCGCCGCAGAACCCGGCGAGGCGATGGTCTTCGGCGTCGATCCGCGCGTCGACCCGGCGACCGGTGCGCTGTTCGAGCCCGGCTACAACGAGGTCTTCGTCGACCCGGCGACCGGGGCCGAGGTCGGCCGCCGA
>PBKC01000095.1 GCA_002721365.1 Rhodospirillaceae bacterium
CCCGACCTCTGGGACGCGATCCGCGACGCCATCGACGCCGTCACCCCAGCCGACTGCACCAGCTTCTTCAAAGCCTGCGGCTATGAACCGGAGTGGTAGGAATCCGCTCTAGCGCGTCGGCCGCTGCCGGAATCCCTTCTCGTCGGGCGGGTCGGCCTCGAAGCGCTCCACGTCGGTGACGGTCGCGGCGGGGGGACCTTCCCAGCAGCGCTTCAGCATGGCTTCGACCTTGTCGGCCGGTCCCGAGAACAGGGCCTCGACCGAGCCGTCTTCGCGGTTCCGGACCCAGCCGTCGAGGCCGAGCGCATCGGCATGCTCGGTCGTCCAGGCGCGGAACCAGACGCCCTGGACCTTGCCGCGAACGACGGCGCGAACGGCGATGCGGTGCGTCTCCTCCTGCATGGTGTAAGAATTAACCTGACCGGTGCGGCTGTCGAGAGGCCGCGCCGATGGGAAGGGAGGGGAAAGCCATGGATTTCCGGTCGCTGCTCGATGCCTTTACCGCCGCTGTCGTCGCTGGTGACGGCAAGGGTCTTGCCGCGCTGTTCACCGAGGACGGCGTCTATCACGACGGCTTCTACGGCGCCTTCGCCGGGCGGGAGGCGATCCGCCAGATGCTCGAGGAACGCTTCCACCGCGACGCCGGGGACTTCCAATGGGCGATGCGCGATCCGGTGAGCGACGGTCGCCTGGGCTATGCCTGGTACCGCTTCAGCTACCGCCCCAAGGTCGGGGACACAGGCGGCGAGCGGGTCGTTTTCGAAGGGATCAGCCGCTTCCGCATCGAAGACGGCCGAATCGCCCATTACGACGAGGTGTTCGATTCCGGCATTGCCATGACCCAGCTCGGCTTTCCGCCCGAACGCATCGCCAAGTCGCTGGTCAAGCGTGCGAAGGCGGTGCGGGAAGCCACGCGTTCCTGAAGCTCGGTCAGGGTGGCTGCAAGTCGGTCCGGCGAAGAGCCTCGCGCGGTTGCCTACTCCGGCAATTCCTCGCCCGAACCGCCGAACGCGGCGGGTGCGTCCTTGAACTTCGGCAGTCCGTCCTTCACGCGAAGCACCGTCTCCGCATAGTTCACATGGACGGCTGGTGCGAAGGCCAGGGTGGGGATGGTCGCCGCGTAGACGTCGGTAAGCTCCCAGTGCGGGTGGTCGGTCATGATGTGCCCGCCGCATTTGGTGCAGAACTGCCGGTCGCTGCGCTCCGTCTTCTTGAAGTGGCCGATGAATTCGCCGCCCTTGGTGACCTTGACGGTACCGTGCTTCCACAAGGTGAAAGCATTCACCGGACCGGCCGACCAGGATCGGCAGGATTCGCAATGGCAGTAACCCATGGCTTCGGGCGCGCCCGACACCTCCACCTCGACGGCGCCGCAAAAACAGGTTCCGGTATGCGTATCAGTCACTTCGATTGCTCCCTGGTATCTGCTGTTTTAGCTCCTGAACGGCCTTATGCCGCCCGTGATTGTCATCCGCTTCCCGCCAGTCGCCTCTACTTAGCCCGCACCTTTACATAGCGCCCCGGCGCCGGCTCGATCGGCTTCAGCTTGCCGTCGCCCGGCTGGCGGGCGGGGACTTTGGGCCCGGCATGGGAGGCGCACCATTTCTCCCAGTTGATCCACCATGAGCCGTCATGCTGCTTGGCCCCTTTGAGCCAGGCTTCCGGGTCCTTCGGCCGACGCGGGTTGAGCCAGTGCGGGTACTTGCCGGCCTCGGGCGAGTTGGTGACGCCGGCGATGTGGCCCGAGCCGGTGAGAACGAAGCGCACCGGCCCGCCATAGAGCTGGGTCGCGACGTAGCTCGACTTCCACGGCGCGATGTGGTCCTCGCGTGCCGCCAGCACGTAGCTCGGCGTCTTGATCTTGCCGAGGTCGATCGACTCCCCGCCCAGGGGGATTCCGCCGGGCTTCGACAGCAGGTTCTTCTGGTACATGTTGCGGAGATAGAAGCTGTGCATCGCTGACGGCATGCGCGTGCTGTCGGAGTTCCAGAACAGCAGGTCGAAGGGGAAGGGGTCCTTCCCCAGCAGATAGTTGTTGATGACGAACGACCAGATCAGGTCGTTGGCGCGCAACATGTTGAAGGTCGTCGCCATCGCGTCGGCGTCGAGCACCCCACCATGGGCGGCCATGCGGTCCTCCAGCGCCTTGATCTGCTCCTCGTCGATGAAGACCGAGAGGTCGCCCGCCTCCTCGAAATCGACCAGGGTGTTCATGTAGGTCGCGGCCTTGACCCGGTCGTCGCCCTTGGCGGCGAGCCATGCGAGCGTCGCGGCGGTCAGGGTGCCGCCGAGGCAGAGGCTGGCGGTCACGATTTCGCGTTCGCCGGTCGCCTGCTCGATCGCGTCCATCGCCGCGACCATGCCTTCCAGCATGTAGTCCTCGAACGAGCGCTTGGCGAGTTTCTCGTCCGGGTTGACCCAGGAGATGACGAAGGTCGTGAAGCCCTGCGCGTTCGCCCAGCGGATGAACGAGTTCTCCGGCCGGAGGTCGAGGATGTAGAACTTGTTGATCCACGGCGGCACGACCAGCAGCGGGCGGCGATGGACGGTCTCCGTCATCGGCTCGTACTGGATCAACTCCATCAGTTCGTTCCGGAACACCACCTGTCCCGGCGTCCGCGCGACGTCGATGCCCACCTTGAAGGCGTTCGGGTCGGTCATGCGGATGTGAAGCTGGCCGCTTTCCTTGTCGAGATCGCGGAGCATGTTCTCCAGGCCGTGGACCAGGTTCTCGCCGTTGCTCTCCAGCGTCGCTTCCAGGACCTGGGGATTGGTCATCACGAAGTTGGTGGGTGCCATCGCATCGACGAACTCGCGCGTGTAGAAGTCGACCTTCCGCGCTGTCTGCTCGTCCAGCCCCTCGACCTCCTTGACCGTCGCCTGCAGCCAGCGGGCGGTCAGCAGGTAGGACTGCTTGATGAAATCGAAGGCGACGTTCTCCTGCCATTCGTGATGGCGGAAACGGCGGTCGCCGGGGGCGGGCTGTACCACCGGGTCGGCCGGCTGGCCCATCATCCGCTGGGCGGTGTGCTGCCACAGCGTCATGTAGTCCTGCCAGAGCTGCATCTGCGCCTGCACCACCCGGCCGGGGTCGGCCATCATCCGGGACATCGCCTCGATGAAGGCGCCGGAGACATTCAGGGGATCGCCCATGCCGATGCCGGCGGCGGCTTGGTGGGTGACGAACTCCGTCACCAGGCGCTGGCTGGTCTCCGCGATACGGACCATGTTCTCGGCCATTTTTACCGGATCCGGAGTGCCATGGGGGCTGTCTTGCGGGTCGCTCATGTCCTTCTCCGGTCAGACGACAGGACGGGTGCCGGGGTGGATCGGTGTCGCGGCACCCTGTCCGAGGGCCAAATCAACAATGCCAGTACGCGGATCATGTTGAAAGGTCACAGAAATGACGATTGATGGGTTAGGTACTGGCACGAATTTGCAATATGCTTACGGACACGCATATTTGAAGCGACGGGATCGCGAGGCATGACGGTGAAGGCTGGACTATCACGACGAATCGGCGGGGTGGCGACGGCGAGCCTAGTGGGGCTTCTTCTTGGAAGCTGCTCCACGGTGCCGGACGAACTCAATCCGGTGGTGTGGTACGAGAGCGTCGAGGACTTGGTGGCCGGCGACGAGAACAGCGCCGACCAGATCGTCATCACCGACGCCGATCAGCAGCCGGTTCCGGGCGCGGACGAACCGTTCCCCAATCTTTCCACGGTGCCCGACGACGTTCCGGAAACGATGCCGTCCGTCCAGCGGCAGGCGGTGGCATCGGCGCTGGTCGCGGATCGGGAGCATGCCCGCTACACCGACGAGGCGGTCCGCCGCGACACGTCCGATTCGCCGGCGGCGGCGCCGATGACCGCGCAGTCCGATTTCTCGCAGGATTTCGGCAGCGGATCGATGGCGACCGCGTCGCCGACGACATCGGTCGAACGGCAGGTGGCGGCAGCGCCGACCACCGACGTTCCCGATATGGCGAAGACGACGGCCGAGTTGCCGCGACGCCCCGCGACGCCACCTTCATGGGAGGGCGATCCTTACGCACAGTATCGGGATAAGATCAGCGGTGGGGATGCCACGGCGGCTGCCTTGGCGCCTGTGACGCCGAAACCGGCCCCGGCCCCGGTGACGACGACGGCCGCGCCGCCGCCTGCTCCGGCACCGACACCGACACCGACGATGGCGGAAATGCCGGAGGAGACCACACCCGCCGCGCCGATGAAGGTCGCGCGCGAGTTCGACGATTCGGACAGTCTTCCCTGGCGGGACGAGCCGGCGGACGGCATGGCGTCGGAGCCGATGGAAAAGGCGCCTGCGGCGACGGCGTCGCAGCCGGCGACACCGGCCGCGGTCGCTGCCGTGCCGGCCCCAACACCCGCGCCGGCGCCTCGTGACGACGTTGCCGATGCCTATGCGGCCTACGAATCGGTCCGGACCGCGGCCCGCGACGGCAGCCGGACGCCCTATCAGGGCAGCCAACCGACCGCTTCTGCCCCGGCGTCCTCGGCCTATCAGGATTACGCGGCCGCCAACCCGGTCGACCGCATGGCGGCGCCGGCACCGGCGTCCGTGCCTTCCGCTATGCCATCGAACGCGCCGGTCGTGTCGCCCTATCCGAGGGCGTCCGCCGCTCCGGCGCCGACGCCGACGGTGCGGGAGAGCTATGCGGGCGTTTTCTCGAAATACTTCCAGGAATCGGGTCAGCCGCCGGCGCCGCAGCCCGGCTTCCCCTACCAGACGTCCTCCTATCAGGTGGACGGCGGGGGCTATGCCGGCACCCCGCAGGCCGCCAGCGGGGGCGATCAGCCGGTCGGCATCATCACATTCGAGAGCAGCTCGTCGCGGCTGTCGGGCAAGGACCTCGACGTGGTCCGTCGGATCGCCGACGCCCATCGCACCTATGGCGGCACGGTCCGCGTGGTCGGCCATGCCAGCAGCCGGACGCTCGTCAACGATCCGAACCGGCACCGGCAGGAGAACCTGCGCATCTCGCTGAAGCGCGCCCAGGCGGTGGCTGCGGCGCTGCGCAAGGACGGCGTGCCCGAGACCGCTATCGTCGTCGCGGCGATGTCGGATGCCGAACCGCTCTATTCGGAGGCGACCCCACTCGGCGAGGCGGCCAATCGCCGTACCGAAATCTTCTTCGATTACGGGACGCGATCACGGTAAAAGTAGCCGCGCCGCAAACCCGCGGCTGTCCACAAGATTGCCTGGTGTCATGGATCACGAGTTCGCCCGCCTGAAACGGTTGCCGCCCTACGTCTTCGCCGAAGTGAACGAGATGAAGGCGAAGGCCCGCGCCGCCGGACGTGACATCATCGATTTCGGCATGGGCAACCCCGACTCGGCGACGCCGCCGCATATCGTGGCGAAGCTCGTGGAAGCGGTGCAGAACCCGAAAACCCACCGCTATTCGACCTCGCGCGGGATTCCTGGGCTCCGTCGGGCGATGGCCGCCTATTACGACCGTCGGTTCGGCGTCGATCTCGATCCCGACTCGGAGATCATCGTCACCTTGGGTTCGAAGGAGGGGCTCGCGAATCTCGCGTCGGCGGTGACCTCGCCGGGCGACGTGGTGCTGGTGCCCAATCCCAGCTACCCGATCCACCCCTACGGCTTCGTCATCGCCGGCGCTGCCGTGCGCCACGTCCCGCACGGTCCCGGCTACGACTTCATGGCCGAGCTCGAACGCGCGGCGCGGCACAGCGTGCCCAAGCCCAAGGCGCTGATCATCAACTACCCGAACAACCCGACGACCGAGGTGGCGGACCTGGCGTTCTACGAACAGCTCGTCGCCTTCGCCCGCAAGCACGAGATCTACATCCTTTCCGACATCGCCTATGCGGAGATCTATTTCGGCGACACGCCGCCCCCTTCGATCCTGCAGGTGCCGGGCGCGAAGGACATCGCGGTCGAGTTCAGCTCGCTCAGCAAGACCTATTCGATGCCCGGCTGGCGCATCGGATTCGCGGCGGGCAACAAGCGGCTGATCGGCGCGTTGACCCGCATCAAGTCCTATCTCGACTACGGCGCCTTCACGCCGATCCAGGTCGCGGCGACCGCGGCGCTCAACGGTCCCCAGGACTGCGTCGACGAGATCCGGCAACGCTACAAGGAACGCCGGGACGTGCTGGTCAGCGGCCTCAACGCGGCCGGCTGGGCGGTGGAACCGCCGGAGGCGACGATGTTCGTGTGGGCGCCGCTGCCGCCGGCCTTCCAGGCGATGGGCTCGCTGGAGTTTTCCAAGCTGCTGTTGACCCAGGCCGAAGTGGCGGTGTCGCCCGGTATCGGCTTTGGGGAATACGGTGACGGCCATGTGCGGATGGCGCTGGTCGAGAACCGGCATCGAACCCGTCAGGCGCTCCGCAACATACGGACTTTTCTCTCGGAAGCGGCGCCCTCCAACGTCCATTCGCTGCCGCGCGCTGCCGCGTCATGAGTGCGCCGCTTCGTGTTGGGGTCGCCGGATTGGGAACGATCGGCGGCGGAACCGTTCGCCTGCTCCGTGAGAATGCCGACCTGATCGCCGCCCGCTGCGGCCGGCCGGTGACGGTGGTCGCCGTCGCCGAACGCGACAAGGACCATGCGGCGTCGGTCGATTTCGGCGATGCCGAGCTTCTGGACGACGGTCTCGCCCTCGCCGAGCGGCCGGATATCGACGTCGTGGTGGAGCTGATCGGCGGTCATGGCGGCATCGCCCTCGAACTCGCCCGCCGCGCACTCGGCGGCGAAAAGCACTTCGTCACCGCCAACAAGGCGATGATCGCCCATCACGGTCAGGAACTGGCTCTGGCGGCCGAGAAGTCGGGCGTCACTCTTGCTTTCGAGGCCGCGGTTGCCGGCGGCATCCCGATCCTCAAGGCGATCCGGGAAAGCCTGGCCGGAAATCGGATCCGGCGCGTCTACGGCATCTTCAACGGGACCTGCAATTACATCCTGACGGCGATGCGCGACAGCGGCCGGCCCTTCGCCGACATCCTCGCCGAGGCGCAGGCCCTGGGTTATGCCGAAGCCGATCCGACCTTCGACGTCGACGGCGTCGACGCCGCCCATAAGACGGCGATCCTCGCCGCGCTCGCCTTCGGCCAACGCGTCGATCTTGACGCTGTCCGGACAGCGGGCATTCGCGATCTGGCGCCGGTCGACCAGGTGGTCGCGGCGGAACTCGGCTACTGCGTCAAGCTTCTGGGCGTCGCCGAGGACACCGGGGCCGGGGTGGTAACGCGGGTCGAGCCGTGCCTCGTCGCGGCAGACAGCCCGATCGCCCGGGTCGACGGCGTGTTCAACGCCGTCGTCGTGGACGCGGACTTCGTCGACCGTACCGTTTATCAGGGCCGGGGGGCGGGTGCCGAACCCACGGCGTCGGCGGTGGTCGGGGATTTGATCGACATCGCCCGCGGCGGGGGCTGGCATGCTTTCGGTGTGCCGGCAGGACGTCTGGAACAGGCGAAACCGGCGGAGACGGCATTGCTGTCCAGTGCCTACTATCTGCGTTTCGCACCGAACGATCCGCGCGGGGCCATTGCGGGAATCGCCGCCGCCCTTAACGAAGCAGGCGTTCCGGTCGCCAACATGTTCAGCGATCGCGCGCCGGGATCGGTGATCGTTACGACCGGAACGGCCCAGGGCGCTGCGGTCGAACAGGCTTGTGCATCGGTCGCGGGCTCCATGGCGCTGGCCGGTACCCCGGTCCGCATGCGCATCGAGGAATTCTAAGCACGGCCCAGAGCCGGAACCATGTGACGTGAGGAAGCGAGGGGGTGATGGAGAACACGCCGGAAAGAGGAACGCTCGACCGTAACCTGGCCATGGAAGTGGTGCGGGTGACCGAGGCGGCTGCGCTCGCCTGCTCGAAATGGATGGGGCGCGGCGACGAAAAGGCCGCCGATCAGGCGGCGGTCGATGCCATGCGTCAGGCCCTGAACGGCCTCGCCATCGAAGGAACGGTGGTGATCGGCGAGGGTGAGCGCGACGAGGCGCCGATGCTTTATATCGGCGAGAAGGTCGGCGCCGGTGCCGGCCCCAAGGTCGACATCGCCCTCGATCCTCTGGAAGGGACGACGATCTGCGCGACCGGCGGACCCAACGCGCTCGCGGTTATCGCCATGGCCGAGGAAGGCTGCTTCCTCAACGCGCCCGACGTCTACATGGACAAGATCGCCGTCGGCGGCGGGTTGCCTGAAGGTGTGATCGACCTAGACCTCGGGCCGGCGAAGAACCTGCAGAACCTCGCCAAGGCCAAGAAGGTGGAGGTCTCCGACCTCGTGGCCTGCATTCTCGACCGGCCCCGCCATGAAGAGCTGATCGCCAAGACCCGCGAAGCGGGCGCGCGCATCCAGCTCATCTCCGACGGCGACGTCGCCGGCGTCATCGCCACCTCGAAGGTGAACACCGGCATCGACATCTACATGGGGCAGGGCGGGGCGCCGGAAGGCGTTCTTGCTGCGGCGGCACTCCGCTGCATCGGCGGACAGATGCTGGGGCGACTGGTATTCCGGAACGAAGACGAGCGCAAGCGGGCGGCGAAGTGGGGAATCACCGACCTGTCGCGGACCTATTCACTGCTTGAGCTGGCGAGCGGCGAGGTGATGTTCGCGGCGACCGGGGTGACCGACGGCGCGATGCTGAAGGGCGTGCGGCGCTTCAAGGACGGCGCGACGACCGAATCACTGGTCATGCGCTCTAAGACCGGCACCGTCCGCACGGTCTATTCCGAGCACGATTTCACGCGCAAGGCGCTGCTCGATCCCGCGACGCGCTGATCGCATGGCCGCAGCGGAGGCCTTCCTGGGTGTCGACCGGTCGTTCGGCGACCGGCGCTGGTCGGCGCGGGCGGTCGACGACAGGTTGGCGCTGCTGCTGGCGCAACGTCTCGATCAGCCGGAGATCATCGGCCGGATCCTCGCCGGACGTGGAATCGCGCCGGAAGCGGTGGAGCGCTTCCTGAGTCCGTCGCTCCGTGCGGATCTCCCCGACCCGTCCTCTCTCATGGACATGGATGTGGCGGTCGAACGGATCGTCGCCGCGATCGAACGCGGCGAGACGATCGCGGTGTTCGGAGATTATGACGTGGATGGAGCGACTTCCGGCGCTCTTCTCGCGCGATACTTCAATGCGATTGGCGCGTGCTACGTCACCTATATCCCCGACCGCATGACCGAAGGCTACGGCCCGAACCTGCCGGCACTCGAGCGCCTGCAGGGGGGAGGAGCCGGTCTGGTGATCACGGTCGATTGCGGAACGACGGCGTTCGAGGCGCTGACCGGCGCCCATGCCAACGACCTCGACGTGATCGTGGTCGACCATCACGTCGCCGAGCCCGCCCTTCCGCCCTGCGCGGCGTTGGTGAACCCCAACAGATTGGACGATACCAGCGGCTGCGGGCAGCTCGCGGCCGTCGGTGTGACCTTCCTGCTGATAGTTGCCCTCAACCGTGCTTTGCGCCGTTGCGGCTTTTTCACGAAGCGGCCCGAGCCTGACCTGATGGCCTATCTGGACCTCGTCGCCCTTGGCACGGTCTGTGACGTCGTGCCGCTGACCGGTCTCAACCGGGCGCTCGTCACGCAGGGGCTGAAGGTCATGGCGCGGCGGAACAATGTCGGCCTGTGTGCATTGGCCGACATTGCCGGTGTCAAGGAACGTCCCGGCACCTATCACGCCGGCTTCCTGCTGGGACCTCGGGTCAACGCCGGCGGCCGGGTCGGGCAGTCCGATCTGGGCATCCGTTTGCTGACGACGCTCGATCCGACCGAGGCGCAGGAGATTGCCGAGACCCTGGATCGCCACAATGCCGAGCGCCGGGCGATCGAATCAATGGTTCTGGAAGACGCTATCGAAACCGTCGAGGCATCGGCCGATGCGGTCGCCGCCATCGCTGCCGGCGCCGGCTGGCATCCGGGCGTCATCGGCATCGTCGCAAGCCGCCTTCGTGAACGCTACAACCGGCCGGCCTTCGTCATTTCCCTGGAAGACGGATTGGGCAAGGGGTCGGCCCGCTCGGTGCCCGGGATCGACCTTGGTGCCCTCGTGACGGCCGCCAAGCAGGCGGGATTGCTGGTCAACGGCGGTGGCCATCGGATGGCGGCCGGTTTTACCGTCGAGGAAGCGCGGCTCGATGCGTTTCGGGACTTCGTCGCCGAGCGGCTGTCGTCGAACGGGGAAGGGGAAATGGTTGCGGAACTGGGGCTGGACGGAGCTTTGGCCATCGGTGCGGCGACCCCGGAGATGACCGCCATCCTCGACCGTGCGGGACCGTTCGGCGCGGGGAATCCGGAACCCCGCATGGCATTTCCCGCCGTCAAGCTGATCCGCGCCGCGCCGGTCGGCGAGAACCATCTGAGCTGCGTCTTTTCCGGTGCCGACGGCGGCCGGCTGGAAGGGATCTCGTTCCGGAGTCGCGATACCGGCCTCGGGCAGTCGCTGCTGGCTCATGTCGGCCGCCCGATTCACGTCGCCGGCCGGCTTCGCCTCGATAGCTGGCAAGGCCGTGAGCGCATCAAGCTGCATATCGACGATGCGGCTGCGGCGACCTGATTGCCGGTGCGGTTTGTGACTTCAGTCAGGTCATGGCATAACCGCCCCCTGTCGCGTCTTCGTGCCGGTAAGCGCTACGCCGGAGGAGCTACGTCATGGTGACCGAGGGAGGATCCTCGACTGCGCCCTTCGATCTCGCCGGTCGTCGGGTCTGGGTGGCCGGCCATCGCGGCATGGTCGGGTCGGCCGTCGCGCGGCGGCTGACAGAGACCGGATGCCAGATCCAGACAGTGAACCATGCCGAGCTCGATCTTCGGGATCAGGCGGGCGTCAACGACTGGATGGCCTTTCATCGGCCGGAGGTCGTCGTGCTTGCGGCGGCGCGGGTCGGCGGCATCCAGGCCAATGCGACCCGCCCGGCCGATTTCCTTTACGATAATCTCGCCATTCAGACGAATGTCATCCACGCCGCGTATCGTCTCGGCGTGCGTAAGCTTCTGTTCCTCGGCTCGTCCTGCATCTATCCCGGCCGCGCTCCCCAGCCCATGGGCGAGGACGCCCTGCTGACCGGTCCGCTGGAGCCGACCAACGAAGCCTACGCGATCGCGAAGATTGCCGGATTGAAGATGGCCGCCGCTTATCGCCGGCAGTACGGCTGTGACTTCATTTCGGCGATGCCGACCAATCTCTATGGGCCCGGCGACAATTTCGACCTGGAAGCGAGCCACGTCATTCCCGCTCTGATGCGGAAGGCCTATGAGGCGCACGCTTCCGGCGGAAGTCTGGAAGTCTGGGGAACCGGGACGCCGCGGCGGGAGTTCCTGCATGTGGATGATCTCGCCGATGCCTGCGTTTTTCTGCTCGCGCATTATTCCGCCGACGAGCCGATCAATGTCGGTACCGGCGAGGATATCGCCATCGGCGAGCTGGCGAGGATGATTGCGGAGATCGCCGGAGTGGAGGCGGGACTCAGCTTCCGCAGCGACAAGCCCGACGGCTCGCCGCGCAAGCTGCTGGATGTCGGCCGGCTGACAGCGCTGGGCTGGCGGGCGAAGACGCCGCTCCGCGACGGATTGGCCGAGACCTATCGGTGGTTCGAGACCCATTACGACTCGGCCCGCCTGCGTGTTGGATAGATCCCGAAAGAGAGATTGATGGCAGGCAAGATTCGGAAGGCGGTTTTCCCGGTCGCGGGACTGGGTACCCGGTTTCTCCCCGCGACCAAGGCGATACCCAAGGAAATGCTGCCCATCGTCGACAAGCCGCTGATCCAGTATGCCCTGGAAGAGGCGCGCTCGGCGGGAATCGAGGACTTCATCTTCGTCACCAGCCGCGGCAAGTCGGCGATGGAAGACCACTTCGATACCGCTTACGAGCTCGAGGACGTCCTGGAGAAGAAGGGCAAGACCAAGGAGCTCGAGGAGCTTATGTCGTGGCTCCCGGAAGAGGGGCGCGTCGTCTACACCCGACAGAGCCGGCCGTTGGGATTGGGCCATGCGGTCTGGTGCGCCCGCGAATTCATCGGGGATGAGCCGTTCGCCGTGTTGCTGCCGGACGAGTTGGTACTGTCCGAGCCGTCCTGCACCGCCCAAATGGCCGACATCTTCGAGGAGACGGGGGGGAACGTCATCGGCGTGGTCGAGGTCCCGCGTGAGCAGACCAGCCGCTATGGCGTTCTGGAAACGGGCGCCGACGATGGCCGGCTGGCCGAGGTGACCGGCCTGGTCGAGAAGCCGAAGCCGGAGGAGGCGCCGTCGACACTCGCGGTGATGGGCCGCTATATCCTCCTGCCCCAGGTCTTCGAGCATCTGAGCCGGAAGGAGCGGGGCGCCGGCAATGAGATTCAGCTCACCGACGCGATGGCGAAGATGATCGGCCATCTCCCGTTTCACGGCTTCCGGTTCAAAGGCGTCCGTCACGACTGCGGGAATAAGCTCGGCTTTCTCGAAGCCAACATCGCCTTCGCGCTGGAGCGGGAAGATATGCGGCAATCGGTGATCGAGATGCTCAAGCGTTACGGAGCCTAATCGGGCGTTAAGGTTTCTTGGTTTTCATGGCCGCGACCGGTCGCCGGGTGCCATGGTCCGATGCCGGTTGAGCGGTGACGTCTTTACGGCCGCAATCGCTGTGGGTTCGGCGGCGCGGCATTCGCTTGCGTCAGTTTCAGGAGGATTCGAATGCGAATCGCGATGATCGGGACCGGCTATGTCGGCCTCGTGTCGGGGACATGCTTTTCCGAGTTCGGCGTCGAGGTGCGCTGTGTCGACACCGACTCGAAGAAGATCGAGAAGCTGAATGCGGGTCGCATCCCGATCTACGAGCCGGGCCTCGACGATCTGGTGGAGAAGAACGTCAAGGCCGGGCGCCTGACCTTCGGCACCGACCTCGGCGAGGCGATGGAGGGAGCGGATGCCGTCTTTATCGCCGTCGGCACGCCCAGCCGCCGCGGTGACGGCCATGCGGATCTCTCCTACGTGTACGCGGCGGCCGAGACCATCGCCCAGAACCTTCGCGGACGGACGGTGATCGTCACCAAGTCGACCGTGCCGGTCGGGACGGGCAGCGAGATCGAGGCGATCATCACCCGCGTGCGGCCTGAGCTTGAGGCCGGGCGCGACTTCGACGTTGCCTCCAATCCCGAGTTCCTGCGTGAGGGTTCGGCGATCAACGACTTCATGCGGCCGGACCGCGTCGTCGTCGGCTGCCACTCCGACCACGCCCGCGAGGTGATGCGCGCGCTCTATCGGCCCCTGTTCCTCACCGAAACGCCGGTGCTGTTCACCGCCCGCGAGACGGCGGAGTTGATCAAGTACGCGGCCAACGCCTTCCTCGCGACCAAGATCACCTTCATCAACGAGATGTCGGACATCTGCGAGAAGGTGGGCGCCAACGTTCAGGACGTGTCCCGCGGCATCGGCCTCGACGGGCGTATCGGACGCAAGTTCCTCCATGCCGGTCCCGGTTACGGCGGAAGCTGTTTCCCCAAGGACACCCTGGCTCTGATCCACACCGCCCAGCAATTCGGGGCGCCGACCCGGATCGTCGAAGCGGTGGCCGACATCAACGAACGTCGCAAGGAGCGGATGGCCGAAAAGGTGATCGACGCCTGTGGCGGCGGCGTCGACGGCAAGACCGTCGCCGTCCTTGGGCTTACCTTCAAGCCCAATACCGACGACATGCGTGACGCCCCCAGCCTCGCGATCGTTCCCGCACTGCTCAAGGCCGGTGCGACGATCAAGGCCCATGACCCGGTGGGGATGGAGGAGGCGAAGGTGCTGCTCGACGGCATCACCTTCTGCGACTCCGCGTACTCGGCGGCGGAGGGCGCCGATGCGGTGGTGATCGTTACCGAGTGGAACGAGTTTCGCCTGCTCGACCTCGACCGCCTGAAGTCCATCATGAAGGCGCCGGTGATGGTGGATCTGCGCAACATCTATAAACCGCATGAGATGTTGGCAGCCGGGTTCCACTATGTCAGCGTCGGGCGCCCGACCCGCGTTGCGGATTGACAGGAGCGATCATGGCCGAAGCGATGCCCGAAACCCATACCTTCGACCCCACCATCCTCCGCGAGTACGATATTCGCGGCGTCGTCGGGAAGACTTTGTCGACCGATGATGCGCGGGCCATCGGCCGCGCCTTCGCCACGCTGGTCGCTGCCGAGTCGCCGGAGCCGACCATATGCCTCGGTTATGACGGCCGGCACAGCTCGCCTGACATGGAGGCGGCGTTGATCGCCGGGATGTCGGCGGCGGGGGCGACCGTCCTGCGGGTGGGGCGGGTCCCGACCCCGACGCTTTACTATGCGGTGAAGAAGCTTCAGGCGGCTGCCGGAATCATGGTCACCGGCTCGCATAACCCGCCCGAATACAACGGCTTCAAGATGATGCTGGCCACTGCGCCGGTCTATGGCGAGCAGATCAAGGAGATCGGGCGCATCGCCGCCGAGGGCCGATGGATTTCGGGCGAGGGCAGCGATCGCAAGGTCGACGTGGTCGGGGATTACCTCGACCGGCTGGTCCAGGAATATCGCGCCGACCGGCCGTTGACGGTCGCCTGGGATGCCGGCAACGGCGTCACCGGCGAGGTCATGGTGTCGCTGACGGAACGCCTGCCGGGCAAGCACATCCTGCTGAACGAGGTCATCGACGGAAGCTTTCCGAACCACCACCCCGATCCGACCGTGCCGGAAAACCTCGAAGAGCTGATCGCGACCGTGCGCCGTGAGAAATGCGACCTCGGCATCGCCTTCGACGGAGACGGCGACCGCATCGGCGTGGTGGACAACCAGGGACGCATCCTTTGGGGCGACCAGCTGATGGTCTTCTTCGCCGAGGACGTTCTGAGCGAGCGCCCGGGCGCGACGATCATCGCCGACGTGAAGGCGAGCCAGGTGCTGTTCGACGCCATCGCCGACCTGGGCGGCGATCCTTTGATGTGGCGGACCGGCCATTCGCTGATCAAGAGCAAGATGGCCGAGACCGGCGCACCGCTCGCCGGCGAGATGAGCGGCCACATCTTCTTCGCCGACCGTTATTACGGGTTCGACGATGCCCTCTATGCCGCCGTGCGGCTGCTCGATATCGCCGCCCGGTCTTCGCGCAGCATGGCGGAGATGCGGGACAGCCTGCCGCAGCCGATCAATACGCCCGAGCTTCGCTTCCCCTGCTCGGAAGAACGGAAGTTCGCGGTCATCGAGGAGGTGCGGAAGCGACTGAGCGGAACCGATGCCCAGGTCAACGCGATCGACGGCGTCCGCGTGACCACCGATGATGGCTGGTGGCTGCTCCGTGCCTCCAATACCCAGGATGTGCTGGTCGCGCGTTGCGAAGCTTATGATCAGGCCGGCCTGGAACGGCTCAAGGCGATTCTCGTCGAGCAGCTTCGCGAAAGTGGGATCGAAGCGCCCAAGTTCTGAGACGGGAAGGGATGGCCGCAGGAGACGAAACCCGGCCTCACTTCTTTTACGGCACCCTGATGGATGCCGATGTCAGGGCCCGTATTCTCGGTCGCCGGGTCGGAGCGCAGCCCGCCGTCGCACGGGGTTACCGGGCCTATCGCCACCGGACCGACAGCTACCCTGTCCTGCGGGCAGCCCCTTTGGGGGCCGCACCCGGGTTGCTGGTCGCCGATCTCGGTTCGGCCGATGTGCGTCGGTTGTGCTGGTACGAAGGCGACGAGTACGAACGCCGCCTGATCACCGTGTCCGGCCCCGGCACGCGTCCCATGGATGCCTGGGCGTTCGTCGGAGTCGACGGGGTCCTGACGGACAACAGGATCTGGTCCTTGGCCGACTGGCAGAGGCTGCACAAGGCCGCCTTTCTCAGGCGATTGGGGCCGGTGCCCGTCAGAGGCTGAAGGCTGGCGCGTTCGACTGCGCCCGTTCAGGCGCGCAACACTCTAGGAGTGCCGTTTAGAGCTCAGGTCGTTTCGACCCGAGAGATCGTCATCTCGGTTAGAGGGATGACCCTTCGGGCGGGGCAACGATACAGGCGAGCTGCAGCTTCTGCAGCGCGTCGCAGGCCAAGCGGGCCTGCTTCTCATCCAACCCGACATGGCGGGCGCGGTAGAGCTTGCCGAACCTGTCCTCATGTTCGATCACATAGGGGCGGGCGGCAGCCAGCATGTCCGGAAGCTGGCTCTGGGAGAGTTCGAGCGCGCGGCGGGCGGCAGTCTCGTTGGAGAACGCGCCGACCTGAACCGCCCAGCCGTTCCCCATCGCGACTCGGAAATCGTCGCCGCCGTCGATCGAACCTTGTGCCTCGGGGATCGCGGCTTCGGCCGCCATCGCCACCGAAAGCTCTATCGGGCCGCGGCTCGGCTTCCTCTTGGGCGGATTCATCATGACCATCTGGACGTTGACGCGGTCGAGCTGCTTGAACGCGGCGTCGAGTATCTGGCGCATCCGCGCGTCGCGCGACTGACCGGTCCGTCCGCCGAACACCACTGCGAACAGACGATGTCCGTTCCGGCGGACCGCTGCCGCGAGGTTGAAGCCCGAAGCCCGGATATAGCCGGTCTTGATGCCGACCATGCCTTCGTACTTGCCCAGCAGATGGTTGTGGTTGCGATACGCGACACCATGGAACCGAAACTGCTGCGTCTGGAAGACATGAACGAACTGAGGGAAATCGTCGTAGAGCGCCATCGACAGGATGGCCATGTCGCGCGCCGTGGTCACCTGTTCGTCGTTGGGCAGGCCCGATGCGTTGCGGAACGACGTATGGCGCATGCCGAGAGCGCGAGCCTTCTCGGTCATCATACGGGCGAACTGCCATTCACTGCCGCCCAGCGCCTCCGCCAGGGCGGCGGCCACGTCGTTGGCCGATTTCGTCGCCAAACTCATGATCGCGTCGTGGACCGTGATGGCCTGGCCCGGCTTCAATCCCAGCTTGGAAGGCGGTTGTCCCGCAGCGTGCTCGGAGAACGCAATCTTGTCGTCGAGCGCCAGCGTTCCCGCATTCAGCGCGTCGAAGGTCAGATAAAGCGTCATCATCTTGGTCAGCGAGGCGGGGTACCGATAGCTGTCCGGACTCTCGCTATGCAGTACGCGGCCGGTATTTCCGTCGACCACGATCGCGGAATAGCGTTCCTTGACGGAAGGCGCTGCATTCGCCGTCGGCTGCGCCGACACGAACATCATCACCGTCAGAAACAGGATCGTCAGCCGCTTCACCGTGTGATCCTCGCTGTTCCCTTGCTGCACTGCCCTCAGGCCGGATCAACATTCTCTAAACTACGGATATTGAAAAAATCTGTAAAGCCCGAGTCGCCGAACCGGATGAAGTCGCAATTCGCTTTTGCTTCATATTCCTTATTCCCGTGTGGCTCACTGCATCCACGGGAGGTCCTGTCGCCCTCGAATGACTTGTCTTGATTTGAAAGTGATGGATGAAGTCGAGCAGAACCTGCGAGCGAGCGGATGCTGCTCGGAGACAGCGTTGAGGCTGATAAAAATTACGCAAAAACAATTCAATAAATGGAAATAATGACAAATATGATGAGGTTTTGTCATGGCGCTTTCGCGCGCGAACAGCTTGACGGGGACGGGCGCGATCCTATAATGTTGCAGTGCAGCAAAGGGCGAGCCCGGCTTCGAGCGCCGTCTCAACGGTCATCGGTGCCATTGATTCGTCGGCGGGCTCTGCCGCAGCATTCAAAGAGGATTCCCATGGCTCAGACGACCTCAGGTTCACGCGCGACGGACGCCGTCAAGAAGGCGTCTTCGGAGCAAAAGACGAGCACGGAGAAAACCGCCACGGCTGAGGCGACCGCCAAGCCGTCCGGCTCCACCGACAAGACAACCAAGACATCCCCGGCTTCCGCAGGAGCCGCAAAGGCCACCACACAGCCGGCGAAAAAAGCGGCGGCTCCAAAGACGGCGGCTGCGTCGACTCCGGCGAAGCCGCAACGGGCTGCCGCACAGAAAGCGACCGGCCCGAAGGAGACCGTCGCTCCGGCAGTGAAGCCGACAGCCGCCAAGCCCGAAGACACGAAGGAACCCGCCGCGAAGGAACCTGCTGCGGCGGCTCCGGCACCTTCACCAGCACCGGAAATGGTCGCTGCCACGCCGGCGGGGGTGGCGGCGAAGGAGGTTGTGGAAGAGGCGGTCCCTGCCGCTGAGGCCGCGCCGGAAGTGCCCGCGCCGATCGAGGTGGAGACGGTGGCGAAGGCGGGGCGCGCCACGGCGGAATGTGCGGCCGACAGCGCTGCCGCGACCGCCGAAGCGGCGATCTCGACCCTGGAGGAGGCATCGGAAAGCAGTCGGCGCATGATCGAGGCTCTGGTCCGTTCGAGCACCGATATGGCGGCCGAGGGCTATACCCGCATGATTTCGATCGGGAACGAGAATGCTGGAATTGCGGTCCAGACGGTGGCGTCGATCGTCAAAGGCTACGATCAGACCTCGGGGCTGGGCCGGGAGAACTTCGACGCCCTGGTCGCCTCCGGCCGTGCGGCGGCCGGGGGGATGGAGGACGTTGGTGAAAGCTTCGCTTCCTTGATGCGGCACTCCACGGACAATTCGATCGAGGCGCTCCGGGCGGTGCTCGGCTGTACCAACCTCCGCGATCTGATCGAGATCCAGACCACCTATGCGCAGAAGTTCTTCGACGAGTGGTTCGAGGAGAGCAATCGGTTAGGCGAATCGTCGCTGAAAGTGGCGTCCGAGATCATGAAGCCCCTCACGGCGCGAGCCGGCGAACTCTGGCAGTCGCCACGCGCTTCGGTTTGATGCACATCGAGGGCCCGGGACAAAGCGTCGCCGGGCCCTTTTCATCTCCGCGAGAGTGTATCGGCTCGCGTGAACGGCGGATGGTCGCCCGTTCACGTTGACGCGCGGTTGAAGCGGCTTAGATCACCCTTCGCTTACCCGGACGAAGCGGGAGTGGGGCGGGGCTGCCCGTCGACGGCAGGCTTCAGCGATTCTGCTTCTGTCGGGCCGGTTTCGGCCGGCGGACGGCGTGCGGGACATGGGCCTGCATCATGGGCCGCCCTTTAACTGCGTTCGCGGAATTCGATATAATTTCTACCCGGCCTTACAGGGGAATTCAGTGACAGCGGAATGAGCGACGACGACAAGCAGAATCAGAACGGCACCGGTGTCGTCACCCAGTCCAAACCGAAGGCCAAGAAGCCTTCGATGTACAAGGTGTTGATGTTGAACGACGACTACACACCTATGGAGTTCGTCGTTTACGTGCTCGAGCGCTTTTTCCACAAGAATCGGGAAGACGCCACACGGATCATGCTTCATGTGCACCAGCGCGGTGTCGGTATCTGCGGTGTTTATTCCTACGAAGTGGCCGAAACCAAGGTGACCCAAGTCACCGACTTCGCGCGCCAGAACCAGCACCCCTTGCAGTGCACGCTGGAGAAGGCCTGAAACAAGGATACGAGCCCCGAATGCTTTCCAAGAATCTCGAGGAAACCCTCCACCGCGCCCTCGCACTGGCCAATAGCCGCCAGCATGAGTTCGCGACTCTCGAGCATCTCCTGCTGTCGTTGCTCGACGACCAGGACGCGGTCGCGGTGATGCGGGCCTGCAATGTCTCCGTCGACAAGCTGCGGGGCGCGCTGGCCACCTTCCTCGACGAGGAACTCACGGGATTGATCGTCGAGCAGGGCTTGACCGATGCCAAGCCGACATCGAGCTTCCAGCGCGTGATTCAGCGCGCGGTGCATCATGTCCAGATGTCCGGCCGGGAAGAGGTGACGGGCGCCAACGTTCTCGTGGCGATCTTCTCCGAGCGCGAATCCCACGCCGTCTACTTTCTCCAGCAACAGGACATGACCCGCCTCGATGCGGTGAGCTACATTTCTCACGGCATCGCGAAGGCGCCGGGTGCGGCGCAGGAACGGACGGTCCGCGGTGCCGACGAGGAGGAGGAAGAAAAGACGGGCAAGCAGAGCACCGAGGCGCTGCGGACCTATTGCATCGACCTCAACGAGAAGGCTCGTGAGGGACGTATCGATCCGCTGATCGGGCGTGCGCTGGAGATCGAGCGCACCATCCAGGTTCTCTGCCGTCGCACCAAGAACAACCCGCTCTATGTCGGCGATCCCGGTGTCGGCAAGACGGCCATCGCCGAGGGCCTGGCCCGCCGCATCATTCATCGCGAGGTCCCGGACGTTCTCAAGGACGCCACCATCTTCTCCCTCGACATGGGCTCGCTGCTGGCGGGCACGCGCTATCGCGGCGATTTCGAGGAGCGGGTGAAGGCCGTTCTCGGCGAACTCGAGAACTTCCCCCAGGCGATCCTGTTCATCGACGAGATCCACACGGTGATCGGCGCCGGGGCCACCAGCGGCGGGGCGATGGATGCCTCCAACCTGCTGAAGCCGGCCTTGGCCAGCGGCACGCTGCGCTGCATCGGTTCGACGACCTACAAGGAATACCGCAGCTATTTCGAGAAGGACCGCGCGCTGGTCCGCCGCTTCCAGAAGATCGACGTCAACGAGCCGTCGGTCGAGGACACGGTCAAGATCCTGCGGGGGCTCAAACCCTATTACGAGCAGCACCACCGCGTCCGCTACACCAACGAGGCGGTGCGGGCGGCGGTCGAGCTGTCGTCGCGCTACATCAACGACCGGAAGCTGCCCGACAAGGCGATCGACGTGATCGACGAGGTCGGCGCGGCACAGATGCTGGTGCCGGAGAACCGGCGGCGGAAGACCATCGGCGTCAAGGAGGTCGAGGCGATGATCGCCAAGATCGCCCGCATTCCGCCGAAGAGCGTGTCGAAGGACGACAAGACGCTGCTCCAGAACCTGGAACGCGACCTGAAGATGGTGGTGTTCGGCCAGGACCGGGCCATCGAGGCGCTGTCGAGCGCCATCAAGCTGTCCCGCGCCGGTCTCCGCGAGGCCGAGAAGCCGATCGGTAACTACCTGTTCTCGGGCCCGACCGGCGTCGGCAAGACCGAGGTCGCGCGCCAGCTCGCCCGCCTGATGGGGGTGGAGCTGATCCGCTTCGACATGTCGGAATACATGGAGCGGCACACCGTCTCGCGGCTGATCGGCGCGCCTCCGGGCTATGTCGGCTTCGACCAGGGCGGCCTGCTGACCGATTCGATCGACCAGCATCCGCATGCGGTTCTGCTGCTGGACGAGATCGAGAAGGCCCATCCGGACCTGTTCAACATCCTTCTGCAGGTGATGGATCACGGCAAGCTGACCGACCACAACGGCAAGATTGTCGACTTCCGGAACATCGTCCTGATCATGACGACCAATGCGGGTGCGGCCGACCTCGCCAAGCCGGCGATGGGCTTTGCCCGCGACGAGCGGAGCGGCGAGGACGAAGACGCGATCAAGCGCATGTTCACGCCCGAGTTCCGCAACCGGCTCGACGCGGTTGTCGCGTTCTCCAACCTGGCGCCGGAAGTGGTGGGCCGCGTGGTCGACAAGTTCATCGTCGAGCTTGAAGCCCAGCTCGGCGACCGCAATGTCACCCTGTCGCTCGACGATGCCGCCCGTCAGTGGCTGGCGGACAAGGGCTACGACCCGCTTTACGGCGCCCGTCCGCTCGCCCGCGTCATCCAGGAGCACGTCAAGAAGCCGCTGGCCGAGGAGCTTCTGTTCGGCCGGCTGTCGAAGGGCGGCCATGTGAACCTGCGGGTCGAGGACGACGCCATCGTCTTCGACATCGATGCTGCCGGTGGCAGTGCCGCGGGGAGCGATTCGAAGAAGGACGTGGTCGAGCCGGTCTGAGGCCTGAGTTTCGTCTCGCCCCCTCCCAACCCTCCCCCTGAAGGGAGAGGGCAAAAGGAAGTGGGTCAGGATCTCAATCGGACGGTGCGAGGCCAGGCCCCCAAAAGCCCTCTCCCTTCAGGGGGAGGGTTGGGAGGGGGAAGGGTCCGGCAGGTGCCGACGATAGATCGTCGGGCTTGACCCGAGGATCTATCCCCATGCCCCTCACCCTCGCTTGAAGGGCGAGTACTCCTCCCTCAGTGCCTCGGTCTCCAGGGCGACGTGGTCGCGTTCCTGATCGAGGTATTGCGCGACCGCGCGCCGAAATCCCTCGTCGCGAATCCAGTGGGCGCTGTAGGTGAGGGTGGGGAGGTAGCCGCGCTGGATCTTGTGCGGCCCCTGCGCTCCTGCCTCGACGCGGGGCAGGCCGTGCTCGATCGCGTAGTCGATGGCGCGGTAGTAACAGGTCTCGAAATGCAGGCAGTCGTGGTCCTCGATGCAGCCCCAGTAGCGGCCGTAGAGGGCCTCCTTGCCGCGGAAGTTCAGGGCGCCGGCGATGTAGCGGCCGTTGCGCTTCACCATCATCAGGACGACCTTGTCGGCCAATCGTTCCCCCAGCAGGTCGAAGAAGGCGCGATTGAGATAGGGGGTGCCCCACTTCCGGCCGCCGGTATCCATGTAGAAGTGGAAGAACGCATCCCAGTGGGCGGTGCTGAGCGAGTCGCCGGTCAGTGTCTCGAAGCTCAACTCCTCGCTTTGGGCGGTCTGGCGCTCCTTCCGGATCGTCTTCCGCTTGCGTGACGAGAGGTCGGCCAGGAAGTCGTCGAAGCTGCCGTAGCCGCGGTTCTCCCAATGAAACTGTTCGCCGGTGCGGAGCAGCAGGCCGGCATCACCCATCCGCCGCCATTCGGCCTCGGTCGCGAAGGTGACGTGGAGCGACGAGAGACCCAGCCGGTCGGTGATCTGGGTCAGGGCGGCGATCACCGCCCGTTCCCGCGCTTCGCTCCCCGGTCCGGGCCGGACCAGCAGCCGGCGGCCGGTGACGGGGGTGAAGGGGACGGCGACCTGGAGCTTCGGATAGTAGTCGCCGCCGACGCGCTCGAACGCCGCGGCCCAGCTATGGTCGAAGACGTACTCGCCGTAGGAATGGCCCTTGAGGTAGGCCGGCGCGACGCCGACGACCTCGCCTGCATCGCTCTCGACGACCACATGACGCGGCGCCCATCCGGTCTCGGCTGTGACCGACCCGCTTTCTTCCAGCGCCAGCAGGAAGGCATGGCTGAGGAACGGATCGACATCGCCTGCGCACGCGTCCCAGGTGGCGGCGTCGATCTCGTCGATACCGCCCAGGACACGCGCGACGAGGCTGCCCTCGTCGGTTTCGTCGGCAGGGTCGCTCACGACGCTTCGCGGCATAGGATCGATCTCATCGCAATGCCGTCAATGTTGGTCGGTCGGGCGCGAGAACAAGCCCTTCACGCGGCCTTCCAGCAGCCCTCCGTGATGAGCTCCGACCGGACCCGCTCCAGGGCGTCCCAGACGATCGAGGTCATCTCGTCGATGTCGGCATGGGTGATCACCAGCGGCGGCGAGAAGGCGAGGGTGTTGCCGAGGGGGCGGCTGATCACGCCGCCCGCGAGCGCATAGTCGGACGCGCGCTGTCCGACCTTCAAGGCCGGCTCGAAGGCGATCTTGTTCCGCTTGTCCGCCACCAGCTCGACGCCGGCGATCAGGCCCACACCCCGAACCTCGCCGACCAGCGGGTGGTCGGCCAGGACCTCGCGCAGGCGGCGCTGCATGTAGGCGCCGGCTTCGGCTGCCTGGGGCACCAGGCCCTCGTTCTCCATGATGTCGAGATTGGCGAGGCCGGCCGCGGCCGCCGTCGGGTGGGCGCTGTAGGTGTAGCCGTGGCCGAAGACGCCGAGTTCCTTCGACCCGTCGCGGACCACGTCCCAGATCGGTTCGGAGATGACCGAGGCCGACATCGGCAGATAGCCGCTGGTCAGGCCCTTGGCGATCGTCATCAGGTCGGGCTCGATGCCGAAATAGTCGCAGCCGAACCAGGTGCCCAGCCGCCCGAAGCCGCAGATCACCTCGTCGGCGATGAACAGCACGTCGTGCTTTCGCAGGACCTCCTGGACCAGCGGGTAATAGCCTTCGGGCGGGACCACCACCCCGCCGGCGCCCATCACCGGCTCGGCGATGAAGGCGGCGACCGTCTCCGGCCCTTCGGAGCGGATCAGCACGTCGAGATCGCTGGCAAGCTGCGCGGCGAACTCGCGTTCGGACATGCCGGCGGGCGCTTCCCAGTAATGATGCGGCGCCGAGGTGTGCAGGAAGCCGGGGAGCGGCAGGTCGAAGGCGGCATGGACGTGGGGCAGACCGGTCATGCTGGCCGCCGCGACCGTGACGCCGTGATAGCCGCGGCGCCGGGCGATGATCTTCTTCTTCTTCGGCCGCTTCAGCAGGTTGTTGTAGTACCAGATCAGCTTGACGTTGGTGTCGTTGGCGTCCGACCCGGAATTGCCGAAAAACACTTTGCTCATGTTCTCAGGAACCAGCCGTAACACCCTGTCCGCCAATCGGATTGCCGGTTCCGTCCCCATCGACGCGAAGATGTGATAGTAGGGCAGCTTGGTCGCCTGGGCGGCGATCGCTTCGACGATTTCCGGGCGTCCGTAACCGACATTGACGCACCACAACCCACCCATCGCATCAATGTAACGGCGGCCGTGGTTGTCGGTCAGGCGCACGCCCGCGCCTTCGGTCATGATCAGCGGGCCGCGCTCGGCGTGCTGCACGAGATGGGTGTAGGGATGGAGCAGGCTGAGCTTGTCCATCTCCTCGAGGGACAGATTGTCGGCCGGATCAGCACGCATGGCAGGTCTCCCGAAAAGAGCGAGCGTTCGCTCAGGCGATTTCGAACACCGCATCGGCCTCGGTCGCGACGTTGCGCGGCAAGGCGTTGGTGCCGACGGCGAAACGGGCATGACGGCCGGCATCGCCGAACACGTCGACCATCAGGTCCGACGCCCCGTTCGCCACCTGCGGCTGCTCGGAAAAACCGTCGACGCAGTTCACGAACACGCCGAGTTTCACACAGCGCCGCACCCGGTCGAGGTCGCCGCCGCAGGCCGCCTTCACCTGGGCGATGATGTTGAGCGCGCACAAGCGGGCCGCAGCCTGGGCCTCGGCGGTCGTGAAGTCCTTCCCGACCTTGCCCATATATTTGACCTCGCCGTTCCAGAATGTGATCTGGCCTGCGACGAACACCTGATTGCCGGTAATCACATAGGGAACGTAGTTCGCCGCCGGCGATGCCGCCTGCGGAAGCTCGATCCCCAGTTCCTTCAGCCGCGCTTCGATCTTGCCTGCCATGGATGTGCCTCCTCCTGTTCGGGAGGCAGCATAGTCCGTCCCGGTCGCGGCGATCCAGCGTGAGTGACGCGGTCTTCCTCAAGTGAAGTCGTCATCGCGAGGCCCGACGGGCCGTGGCGATCCAGGAACGAGCGCCGTCCTCTGGATCGCCACGCTCCCAACGGTCGCTCGCGATGACGAGAAATGTCTCCTCAGCCGTCTTGCCCGCGCAGGCGGGCATCCAGAGGGAGGGCCGTTACAGGGCCGGCAACGCTCCGGCGTGTCTTCTGGGTTCCCGCCTGCGCGGGAACGACGACTGGGCGGAGTGTCGCCCTAGGAACCGCGTGCAGGCAGCGGTTTCGGGATCCAGATCGTCGAATGGTCGTCGCCGAACCAGACCGCCCGCCCTTCCAGGGCGCAGGCCGCTACCCAGGCGCAGATCACCGCGTCCAACGTATCCTCGAAGGCCTTGAGCGTCGCCCCTTTGGCGTCGTCGTCGGGCAGCGGCAACGCCGCCGTCACGCCGGCGACTTCCGATTCCAGCATGGCCAGGATCTCGGACCACATGGCGAGAAGTCGGACTCGGCGATCCGCCGGTGTCTCGGCGGGCCAGTAGCGCCGCGTCTTCGCCGCCTTGTAGGGCAGGCGTTCGGCGGCGTCGGCAAGCTCGACGAGGGCAGGGTGCGGGTAGACCTCGATCACACCCGGCGACGCGGCTTCGGTGGTCCTCAGCGGATAGCCGGCTGCTGCGAAGGTGTCGCGAAGGTGCTCTGCCACACGGCCGGGGCGGGCGGCGTTCGGCGAATGGGTGCCGCATTTCCGGCCGCCATATTCGCGCGAGACCGCGTTGTCGCAAACCCGGCGCCCGATGATGGGCGTTGCGGCGAGCGGCATGTCGACGGCGACCACATCGACCGGCCGGCCGCAAAGCGCGATGGCCGCCTGGAGAAGGTCGCGCGCGTTAGGGATCGATCCCGACGGTCGTGCTTCGGGTTCAAGGTTCGGGTCGGCGCGGGCCAGAAACCGCTGATAGGAAGCTTCGGCGGCGATCAGGCGCCAGCCGTACCGATCCCCTTCGACGACCGCGATTCCGGTCGGTTGGGTGACCGTCCACGCCGCATCGATGCCCATGACCGTTCTCATTGTCTTTCGACCTCCCCTCGACATCGGAAGCGCAGTATACGAACCGCGGCCACGATGCTCGCTCGCGGCGCATTGCACCGCCTGCGGGATATCCCCACCTTGGGGCGGACCGAAAGGGCGAGGACGATTGGAGATGCCGGAGATCATGGCTCGGATACGTATGCCGGCAGAATGGGAGCGTCAGGCCCGCTGCTGGCTCGCTTGGCCCGACCGAGCGCCTCTGTGGGGCGACGGTCTGTCCGCCGCGCGCGACGCCTACGCGGCGGTCGCTCGGGCGATCGCCGCATTCGAGCCGGTGACGATGATCGCCGATCCGGCCTCGGTCGCCGAGGCGTCCGTCAAATGCGGCAAGGGAATCGAGATCATGCCCTTGCCGATCGACGATTCGTGGATTCGGGATAACGGTCCCAGCTTCGTCGTGGACGGTGCGGGGCGGGTGAGCGGCATCGACTGGGGCTGGAACGCCTGGGGTCGCATGTATGACGATTTTCGGCAGGACGCCGCCGTGGCCGGTGCCATGTTGGCCGGGATGGGCATGCGCGGAACCCGGGTGCCGATGATTCTCGAAGGCGGGTCGATCGTCGGCGACGGCGCGGGCACGGTCCTCACCACCGAGGAATGCCTGCTGAACCCCAGCCGGAATCCCGATATGGACCGCGATTCCATCGCCGATGCACTCGGCCGCTATCTCGGAACGGAAAAACTGATCTGGCTCGGCCGCGGCCTCGTCGATGACGACACCGACGGCCATGTCGACAACGTCGCCTGCTTCGTCGGGCCGGGTCGGGTGGTGGCGTTGACAACGCGTGACCGGGACGACGCCAATTTCGACCGACTCGCCGACAATCTCGCCCGCCTGAAGGCGGCCACCGATGCGAAGGGAAGATCGCTCGACGTGCTGGAGATAGAGCAACCTGCACCGCGCTATCTCGACGGTCGGCGCATGCCGCTCTCCTACATCAATTTCTGTGTGGTGAACGGTGCCGTGATCGTCCCGCAGTTCGATGACCCCAAGGACAGGCAGGCCCTGTCGGTGATCGGTGACGCTTTCTCCGGCCGGGAGATCATCCCCATGCTGACCACCGATATCTGCCGGGGCGGTGGCGGCATCCACTGTATTACGTTGCAGCAGCCGGCAGGCCCGGTGCTGCCGGCCGAAGACGAGGAGACCGTGCGATGACCGAGGTCGTCGTCGCCGCGACGCAGATGACGTGCGGCACCGACCGTGCCAACAATCTGGACCGTGCCGAGGCGCTGGTCCGCCGCGCGGTGGCGGAAGGCGCCCAGATCGTCCTGCTGCAGGAACTGTTCGAGACGCCCTATTTCCCGAAGGAGCAGCGGGAGGACCTGTTCGCGCTCGCGGCGCCGATCGACGGTCATCCGGCCATCGAACGCTTGGCGCCGATTGCTCGCGCGCTGGGCGTCGTCCTGCCGGTGAGCTTCTTCGAGCGGGCCAACAACGCCTATTACAACTCGATCGCCATCGTCGACGCCGACGGCAGCGTCCTCGGCTGCTACCGGAAGTCCCACATCCCCGACGGGCCGGGCTATCAGGAGAAGTTCTACTTCAGTCCCGGCGATACCGGCTTCAAGGTCTGGGCGACGCGTTACGGGCGTATCGGCGTAGGGATCTGCTGGGATCAATGGTTCCCGGAGTGCGCGCGGTCGATGGCGCTGCAAGGGGCGGAGATCCTGTTCTACCCGACGGCGATCGGGTCGGAGCCGCAGGACGCCTCGATCGATTCGCGCGATCACTGGCGGCGGGTGATGCAGGGGCATGCCGGTGCCAATCTGATGCCGCTGGTCGCCTCGAACCGCGTCGGCGTCGAGTCGGCCGGGGGCGTCGACATCACCTTCTACGGCTCGTCGTTCATCGCCGGCCAGACCGGCGAGATCGTCGCCGAAGCCGACAGGACGGGCGAGGATGTGATCCTGGGGCGCTTCGATCTCGATGCCCTGGCGCGGCGCCGGGCATCGTGGGGCCTGTTCCGCGATCGCCGCCCGGAGCTCTATGGCGGACTGCTGACGCTGGACGGCAAGACCCGCCTTTAGTGCTGGGGGCGCTTCAGGTCTGGTAGAACAACCTGAGCAGGGTGGCCTCGTCCGGCAGACCGGTCTTTTCAAGTGACTCGGCAGCCTGGAAGGCGCGGAGGGCGTCGCGGGTCGCATCGTCGAACGAACCGGTTGCCGGGCCGACGAAGTAGCCCAGTTCGGCCAGTCGGTTCTGCGCCTGACGGATGACGCCCCGAAAGATGCGGACGGACTTGCCCTCCGTTTCGACCTCCACGAACTCCGAGCGCTCGGTCAGCCGCTGTTCCTTCAGCCGGTTGGCGAGGGCCGCCGCGGCGTTGATGAACCGCTGATCGGGCCGGTTGGCGCACCAGTTGTAGAGGGCGGCCGCCAGGAATTCGGTGCTCTGCCAGGGAACCAGGTCGTAGGTTTCCTCGGACGTCTGGTTGAGGGCCGAGAAGTAGCCGTTGATCCAGCCGCCGAACTGGAAATAGGCCTGGGACCGCTGGTCCCGCGCTTCGACATAGGTGCGGCAGTCAGCGAGACCGGCGCCTTTGACCGAGAAATTGTCTTCGTGGTCCGCCGCCTGGGTGGGTAAGGCGAGAAACGGGAGCAGGGCGAGGCAAATGAGACGCATCGGTTTCCTCGGATGTGGCGGCTGCCGCAAGGGAGAACGGTCTCTCCCCTGCGGCGAACCAATACTCGGTCAGCGGCGGCGGCGATAAGCCACCACGGCGATCATGCCGAGCAGAACGAAGCCGATCCCGCCCGGCTCGGGCACCGCTACCAGGAACGGCAGGGTGAAGCGGGCGAGGAGAGGATCGTGGTCGCTCGCCTGATCGGCGAAGCCCGTGTTGACGTGGACGATGTCGAACTCGGGTGCCGCGAAGGCCTGCATCGCCGCACTGACCAGGATGTGGTCGAGGGCCTGCGAATTGCCTTCGAAGACGTAGGTGTAGATCTCCTCCTCCGACATTCCCGTTTCCAGCGCCAGATCGAACATCGACGGGTCGCTGCCGCCGATCAGGACCTGGAGCGATTCGAAGAACTGGAACTCGTTGAAGTCGCCCAGCAGGACCACGTTCGCGTTCGGATCGCCGGTGAGCAGGAAGTCGATGAACTCCTTCAGTTCCTCGGCCTGGGCGACGCGCTCGTCCAGACTGCCGTTGGCCGGTGGCTGGGTCGATCCGAACAGCGGATCGCTACCGCCCTTGGAGGACGAATGGTTGTTGATGACCGTCACCACCTGGCCATTGAACACGAACTCCACCGCCAGCGGGTTGCGTGAGCCGGCGAAGGCGTCGTCGCCGTCGGTGTCGGTGAGTCGTTCCACCGAGCCCGGCACCAGATCGACGCGGTCGGGGTTGTAGAGGAAGCCCGCGCGGATATTGGCCCCCGGCTGCCCGCCGTCCTGATTGTCGTCCGGCGGGTTGTCGATGAACTCGTATTCCGGTCCGCCGGCCTCCTTGATGGCCTGGATCAGCTTGGCGAAGGTCTCGGATGCGCTGGTCTCGCCGTCGTTGACCGAGCCGGAATTGTCCTGGACCTCCTGCAGCCCGATGATATCCGGCGATTTCAGTCCGCTGACGATCTGGGCGGCGAGGGCCGCGAACCGGCCGTTGGCCACGTCCGCATCGCCGTCCGAGTCGTTGGGATCGAGGTTGAGGACGTTGAAGCTCGCCATGGTGAGCTGATCGGCGGTGCCCGTGAGATTGCTCACTTCCGAAGTGAGCGAGCCCGGCGTCACGGTGACCGGATCGATCGGGCGGATGAAGTAGTCGTTGAAGCCGAAATCCATCACGCCGACGACGTTGCCCAGACCGTCACCCATGTTGGTCGTCGGGCTGGTGCCGTCGGTGAGGTTCGGGTCGATCAGGATGCGCTCGGGGTTCAGGTCCGCGCCGATCGGATTGTCGGGGTTCGAATCGCCGCTGATGGTGATGCCGCCCCGGCTGTTGACCGTCGTTGCCCCGTTGCCGTCGTCGGTGATCGCATAGATCTGGCCGAACTGGTTGGTAACGTCGGTCGCCTGTACGTTCCGCACCTCGACCAGCATGCCTTCCAGGCTCTCGTAGAAGTCGCGGCCATGGTTGTCGGCGTCGAAGGTCGCCCCGCCGGCATCGTCGACCAGCCGAGTGGGGATCAGCCGGTCGGGCGCGGCGCCAGCATCGGTGCCGATGACGATCGGGGCGATGGTGCCGGTGAGCGTCGTCGGAGCGATCGACGTCACCGTATCGATCTGGGTCGAGTCGAAGAATTCGTCGACCGTGCCGGTCACCTCGACCGCATCGCCTACCACGACGGTCGGTGTGCCGCCGGTGAAGACGAAGATGCCGTCCGAGGTCTCGTCGAGGCCGTCGCCAAGCGGGTCCTGGATATAGAAGCCGTCGCTGTCGAGGGCGGTGACGATACCGGTCGTCACCACGTCGTCGCCGACGAAATCAGACGTGTGGCCGCTGCCCTGGATTTCCATGATCGTGCGCGCGGTGGCCGCCGGCGGCGGGGGCGGGGGCGTGGTGCCGGGTTCGGTGCCGGGGCTCGCATTGCCGGCGCCGCTGATCGCATTGTGCTGAACGACGGTGGTGTCGCCGGTCGGCGAGCGGGTCAGCGACGTGCCGTCGAGATCGTTGCCCCAGTCCTCGACGGTGCCGATCAGGTTGGCCGTGGTCGAGAAACCGTCATAGCCGTCGCTCGGGTTGGTCGGGTCGTCCGTCGAGTCGCCGTTGTAGGTGAACTGGATGAATGCGTCGGCATCGGGGTCGTAGAGGGCGACGTTGTCGCCGCCATTGTTGAAGATGCCGCCGCTGCGCCCGACGTCGAACGCCACCGAGCCGCTCGACAGGGTCGGCAGGGCGCCGCCCGACTGCACGCCGCCGACGAACAGGGCGAAACCGCCCGCCGCCACCGTCGTGCTGGTCGGAATGGTGAACCAGTTGTCGGTGCCCTGGTCCCAGAACTGAAGCCCGCCGATGTCGATATCGCTGCCCGACAGGTTGGCGAGCTCGACGAACTCGTCCGTCGTGTCGGCGGTACCGTTGCCGTCAGTGTCGAAATTGAGCGACCCGTTGGGGTCGATCAGGATTTCGTTGAAGGCGATGCCACCACGCAGAATGCTCGTGGTCGGCGTCGCGTACGCGGCGCCGGTGCTGAGGACCATCGCCGTTGCCGTCAATGCCGCCGGCGCTGCCGTTGACTTCAGCCATCCCAGGCGCCGCGGCGCCCGCCGTCCGGCGCGCAGACCATCGCGCGCCTCTCTCCAGTAAAGGCTGTCCAACATCCCGCTCTCCCAAGCCGAAAGGTGCCCTCGGCGACCTGATCCGATCGCCGACCCTGGGAGAGGAGTAGTCCGCCGTCATGACGAGCATCTTGCGGCCATGCGACAGTTCGCTTGCGGTCGCTGTCCGGTCGGATGCGGGAAGATCTTCCGGTCGCGCCGGAGGACCGGCGCGATAGACTCATGCGACTTGAGTCGGTACCGGCCGTCCGGAGAAGAAGGCGTCGAAAGCGTCGATGCAGGCGAGGCCCATGCGGTCTCGGGTCTCGATGGTGGCGCTGCCGGCATGGGGCATCAGGAAGACGTTGGGGAGTTCGCGGTAGCCGGGGTGGATGTCGGGCTCGCCGGCGAAGACGTCGAGGCCGGCCGCGGCGACGTGGCCGGATTTCAGCGCGGCGATCAGAGCCTCGTCGTTAATCAGGTCGCCACGGGCAATGTTCACCACGATGCTGCCCTCGGGCAGGCGGGCGATTCTCTCGGCGTTCAGGAAGCCTTTGGTTTCGGGTGTCGCCGGGGCGTTGATGGAGAAGAACTCGCAGAGGGGCAGCATCTCCTCGATGTCCTGATGGAAGATGGCGCCACCTTCACTCCGGCGGTCGAGTCGCGAGCGGTTGCAGTAGTGGATCTTCATGCCGAAGGCCTTGGCCCGCTTGGCGTAGGCGCGCCCGATTCGTCCCATGCCGAAGATCCCCAGGCGCTTGCGCTGGAGGTCACGGCCCAGAAGCTGGGTCGGCCGCCAGCCAACCCATGCGCCGGTCCGTACCATCTGGTCGCCTTCATAGGCCCGGCGAGCGGCGGCGAGGGTGAGCAGCATCGCAATGTCGGCGCAGGCGTCGGTCAGAACGTCGGGCGTGTTGGCGACGACGATTCCGCGTGCCTTGGCGGCCGCGAGATCGATGTTGTCGACCCCCACGGCGAAGGTTGCGATGGTCTTTACCGAGTCGGGCAATGCGGCGATCACGTCGGCGTCCATGGGGTCGGTCGCGCAGATCAGCAACGCATCGGCTTGGGCATCCCGTGCGGCCGAAATCAGTTCTTCAGCGGAAAAGGCGTGATCGTCCTCGTTCGGGACGACGCGGTAATCCCGCAACAACCGGGCATGAACGGCTTCCGGCATGCGGCGTGTTACCACGACGCTTGGCTTGTCTTGCATGGCGCCTATATTCCCGCAGAGGATTTCGTCGGTGGTGACCCATATAAGATAGTGGTCACCGATCACAAGCGATGACGCCCAACTCGATCACTGGGGGTGCATGCATGGCAGTCCTGCGGGACTCGGTCGCCGTTTTTGGGGTTCTTTTTCTGACCCTCGATAGCGCCGGGGCGGTAGATCTGGCCGCTCACCGAGCAATCTACGACATGTCGCTGGTCAAGGCGTCGCGAAGCTCGGACGTGAGTGCGATGGAAGGCGAGATGTACCTGGAATGGGCCGACGCCTGCGACGGGTGGACCGTGAACCAGAAGGTGCACATGGTCTCGCAGCTTCGGGACGGTCCGTCGGTGGAGAACCATTTCAACTTCTCGAGCTGGGAATCATATGACGGGCTGCGCTTCCGGTTCGCCATGCGCAGCCTGAACATGGGCGATCCGGTGGAGCAGGTCGCGGGCTCCGCCTACATCCGCGGTGCGGGGAAGGACGGCCATGTCCAGTTCTCGGTCCCCGAAGGCTCGGAGCTCGTACTTCCGGCCGGGACGATGTTTCCGTCATCGCATCTGATCATGCTGGTCGAGCAGGCGATGGCCGGCGC
>PBKC01000096.1 GCA_002721365.1 Rhodospirillaceae bacterium
CGCAGTTACCTCTCCGTCCTCCGCCACCGGCCGGAGGACGTGCGCGCCCTCCACCTTCTCGGCCTTTGCGCGCAGCAGACCCGCCACTATGAGACCGCCGTCACGTTCCTGAAGCGTGCCGTCGCCCTTACCCCGGACGATGCGCAACTCCACAACAACCTCGCTGCGGCGATGCGCGAATCAGGTGCCTTGGAGGAAGGGTTGGAGCATTGCCGGCGCGCTCACGCACTGTCCGAAACCCTGATCTGGCCACTGATCAACATGGGCGTCATTCACCGTGACCGGGGTGAGATCGACAAGGCATTGTCCGCCTTCGATCGTGCTCTCGCCCTCACTCCAGATCACGCCGATGCTCTATGGGAAAGGGCTTTGGCAAAGCTGCTGAAAGGCGATCTCAAAGGCGGCTTCGCCGACTACGAATCGCGCCTGCGCCGCCACGGACAACAAACCGGCATCCCCGAACCTCTATGGCGCGGCGAAAGCCTGGCCGGCCGCAGCATCCTCCTCCACGCCGAACAAGGTCTCGGCGATACGATCCAGTACGCGCGATTCGCTCCGCTTCTGGCATCCATGGGGGCCGAGGTGTACTTGCGCGTTCCCGAGCCGTTGGTTCACCTTCTTAAATGTATGGACGGCGTGACCGGCGTGGTTTCGAAGGCGTCCCTCGACACGCCCCCCGTGGACTTCCATGGGCTTCTGATGAGTCTCCCTTACGCCATGGGAATCGTTGATTTTTCTGAGATTCCGTCGCCGACCAATTATCTGCGCTCGTCAGCCTCGTCCGGCGTTCTCCCGGCGTCCGGTTTCACGGTCGGCGTCGCGTGGGCGGGAAACCCGTCGCATCGGAACGACCGAAATCGGTCCATGGCTCTAGCCGATCTCTTTCCTCTTCTCGCGACCTCGGGTTACCGGTTCGTATCGCTTCAAGTGGGAAAGCCGCGCGAACAGATTACCCAACTCGCGGCCGAAGGGCTGATTCTCGATGCCGGCCGCTCGTTCCGAGACTTCGCCGATACCGCGGATCTGATCGCCAAACTCGATCTCGTCGTGACGGTCGACAGCGCCCCCGCCCATCTTGCTGCGGCGATGGGTAAGCCCGTATGGCTTCTGCTTCCCCACGCTCCCGACTGGCGATGGATGCTCGGGCGCACGGACAGCCCCTGGTATCCGAGCATGCGCCTCTACCGTCAGCCGGTGCCGGGCGACTGGAAATCACCGGTCGCCGCTTGCGCAACCGATCTTGTCCGCGAATTCCGTCGAACCGATTGACCACAGTTTGTGACGCCGGTCACAGATCGCCCGATGCGCCCAGGCGCATCATCCCTCTCGATCAGAAGTCGGCTCCAACCGGGAGATATGGGCATGGACAAAGATATCGAGTTGGCGGCACTTGCCGATGCGGTCGAAGACCGGAACGCCAGGATTGTCGCGCTGGAAGCGCTGGTGGTCGCCCTCCTGGCGCAAGCTCGCCCCGACCCCGGTACGGTCATGGATCTGATCAGCGCCATGATTCCCGCCGGGACCGGCATGAGCCGTCAGAGCGACATGGAATTACGGATCGCGGCGCGTCAGCACGCCGCCCTCCTGATGTCGGACGCCAGACCGAAGGTCGTCGAAGCCGGAGTACATCGCGGCGCGGCCTGACTCCGCGCCACCGACACGGTTCAAGCGTCGGAGTGTTTCGGGTCGCGACCGCTGTGAAGGCCGGCTTGCTCCTGCAGCCAGGGAACGCCGATGGGGAGTGCCCACCCCGCCTGCGTCACGAGCTTCATGAGCAGAGCGCAAACCATATGCAGACGGTCGGCATCCAGGTCTATCGCAACCGAATCCGACTCCGTGTTGAAGGCGAGCCGGCCACTCCCGTCCGGGTGGCAGCGTAACCCCACGGTTCGGGCTATTTCCGCGCGCGTCGTCGGTTCGGGTTCGGTCGCTTCCGCCCCCAGTTTCGCACGGCCACTGGACACCACCTCGTTGACCGCCCGCTGATGCTCGAAGCTCAACACTTCGTCACGCCATTCCGGCAAGGTCCGGCCGGCAGTCTTGCTGCCTTTGGCTAGCGATTTGGCCATGGCCGGCAACAGCTCGCCGACCAGCCGGCGCGTCAGCCACAAGTCGGCGGTACCGCCGGAGCCGACAGCGATCTGAACCCTGATCCGGTCCTCGACCGGATCGTAGCGAAGCTGGATCTGACGGAAATTCGTCAAGCCGAGGCCAAAGCCTCACACCAGCTTCGCGCGGATCGGAACCGCCTCAAGAAACGACTTCGATGATGACACGGCGGTTGAGCGGCTCCGGTTTGTCGTCACCGGTCTGAACTTCCGGTTCCGTTTCACCGTAGTTCCGAATCTGGACGAGATCGGCAGGCACACCTGCGGCTATCAGCCCGCTTTGGACGGCCCTCGCCCGACGTTCGGCCAAAGCCTGATTGTAGGCGCTGGTTCCGGCACTGTCGGTATAGCCGCTGACAACGATCCTCGCCGGCATCGACGGCAACGCGTCGATGTCGCTTGCGACGCTCGCCAGAACTTCGCGCGCATCCTGCCGAAGCTCGGCGCTGTCGAAGTCGAAATAGACGGTATAGACGAGGCTTCCCGGCATCGGCGCCGCGGCCATGGGCATGCCCCTATCGAGCGCCACCTCGACCTCTTCCATGGCGCTGAGGAAACCGGTGCGGCAAGTCGTTTCGTCGCCCTGCCCTTCTTCCGCTTCCTCCAGCCAGCAGTCGTACATGACCTGGGCGCGGGCCATCGGTTCGGGCGCAACGGCGCGGCCGTCCCGGTAGATCGCCTCACGCAGGCGCTCATACGAGTCATAGATCTCCATCAGCGAAGCGACGGGGAGATCGCGTTCATAGGGGTCTTGGGGCATCACCCCGCGGGCTGTCGCCGCGCGTGACGCTTTCTCGTTGAAGTAACGGGCGTCGGACCAGTCGTAACGTCCGGTCTCGTCTGCGCCGAGCACGGCATATCCCTGAATCAGTCCCACGGCCCCAGGGACGGCGCCGTCCTCAGGATTCGGCACCGAATAATCACCCAGACCGCAGGCGCCGAGCATGAGCACGCCCCCAACCGCCCCCAGACGGATCACCAGCCTCGCCATTATCTCGTCTCCCTCATCCGTACCTTTCCGACGACATCGCCGTCGACGGCCAGCCCCCATCGACCGTAAGATGAGACGATCATATACGCCAGCCCTGCGATAGGCGACTGGTCAGAGTCGAAGGGCTGAACCTTAGGTTGGACGGCCCTGTCGCGATTGGTGCCGAAACCCGCAAGATGCAAGAATCGCTGACTCACCAAACTGCAGGTCCAGAAGCCGTGCGGAGCGCCGTTGTTTTCGTAGCCGAAGCGATGCTCCGCCCCGGTGATTGGCGCGGCAACATGCGCTCGGTTCTGGCGCGTCTCGGCGAAGCGACGCGATCGAGCCGCGTTCATCTCGTAATCTGCGAAGGTGGCGCCGACGGCGGAGTCGCCAGCCTGGAAGCCGAATGGGTGGCACCAGGGATATCGACCCAGATCGACAATCCCGCGCTCCAGGGGTTCCGATGGCGTAATCTCGGCCTCGCCCGATGGGAAGACCTGCTGTCGCGTGGCGATATCGTCAGCGGCGTGCGCGACACGTTCCCCCCTGGAGAGCGCGAAGCCCTCGACGCTCAGGACATCCTGTCCATCGCCCTCGTCCCCATCTTTTGCGGTCATGACTGGTGGGGCCTGATCGGCTTTGACGACTGCCTTACCACGCGCGACTGGTCGGCGCCCGAGATCGACATCCTTCGGACCGCCGCATGGATCATCGGCGCCATCGTCGAACGAGATCGCGCGACGACCGCGCTGGAACAGAGCCGCGCTCTATTCAGGGACTTCGCCGAGGCCAGCGCCGACTCCTTCTGGGAAACCGACCCCAGCCACCGCTTCACCCGTTTCGAGGGCAGCCATCAGCCGAATGTTTCGCCGCAGGGCGACGGGGTCATCGGGAAGGTGCCATGGTCGCTGCCGGGGATCGACTCCGCCGATCCGTCATGGCAGCGCCTGTTTGCTCTGTTGAGGCGGCGAAAAAGCTTCCGCAACCACCGGTTCACATTGACGGATGCCGACGGCGAACCCCGCTACTTCGCCCTCAGCGGAAAACCGCGGTTCGATCTGCGCGGCAACTTCCTCGGTTTCCGCGGGAGCGGCGCCGAGGTGACGGCAGAGGTCGAAGCGCGCCGCCAAGCCGAGACTCTGCGACAGACCCTGGCCGCCGCCATCGACTCGATTTCAGACGGGTTCATTCTCTACGATCGGGATTGGCGTCTTGTCCGCTGTAACGACCGCTGGCGGGAAATGGTCGGGGACGATGCCGACCTGTTCACGCCGGGAATGCCTTATACCCACATCATTCGCACCCGCGTGGCCCGCGGCTCGATCCGCAGCGCGCTCGGTCGTGAAGAGGAATTCGTCCGCGAATGTTTCGAGCGCCGCCGCGACCCGCAACAGCCGGCTGAAATCGAATGGAGCGATGGACGTTGGGTGCGGGTGACCGCCCGGAGAATGCCCGATGGCGGCATGGTCGTTCTCGTGTCCGACATCACGGCGCTGAAGCAGCGGGAAGCGAGCCTGCTCGCCGCCAAGGAAGAGGCGGAGCGGCTTCACCTCGCCAAATCGAACTTCCTCGCGGCGGCCAGCCACGATCTCAGACAACCGCTGCATGCCCTCGGCCTGTTCGTCGCGGCGCTTCATAAGACCGTCCGCAGCCAGCGCGGACGCTCCATCCTTCGCAACATGGAACGCTCGCTCTCCTCGATGCAGGCGATGTTCCATTCGCTTCTCGACATATCGAAGCTGGATGCCGGCGTGCTGGCTCCCGAGCGCACCCACTTCCCGATCGACCGGCTGATGGGCGACCTCGTCGAGGAGTTTCGGCCGGAAGCGGAACAGAAGGGTCTCGAACTTCGCTACGTCCCGAGCTCTGCCACCGTCGAAAGCGATGCCGGCTTGTTGGAGCGCGTGCTGCGAAACCTCCTCGCGAACGCCGTTCGCTATACGATCACGGGGCGTATTCTTGCCGGGGCGCGGCAGGTCGATGGGGCCGTGCGGATCGAAATCTGGGATACCGGCGTCGGCATCCCGTCCGATCAGCTGGACAAGATCTTCGAAGAGTTCCACCAGATCGCCGACTCGAACCAGAGCGGACAGCAGGGCCTTGGCCTGGGACTGGCGATCGTGTCGCGAACCGCCAGCCTGCTCGGACATCCGGTCGACGTGCGCTCGAAACCGGGGCGCGGGTCGGTCTTCTCCATTACCGTGCCGACCGTATCGCCCGAGGACATAGCGCCGGGCGGATGCCTCGGCGAAACGATGCCTGTTGAGCCGGTGATGCCGCGGTCGCGAGTGCTGGTCATCGACGACGACGACTCCGTTCTCACCAGCATGTGCGATCTGCTCGGATCGTGGTCCTGTACCGTAGACACAGCACGGTCGCCGGCCGAAGCGGAAGCGCTTGTGAAGAAGACACCACCGGATGTGATCATCGCCGACTATCGGCTCGGCACCGGCGAGACCGGCATTCAGACGCTGGACGACCTCCGCACGCGCTTCGCTCTCGACGTCCCCGGCATTCTCATCACCGGCGACACGGCGCCCGACCGACTGAAGGAAGCCCGGACCAGCGGCTATCACCTGCTTCACAAACCGCTGCAGCCGGCGCGCCTCCGGACTCTGCTTGCCTATGTCATGGGCAACGCAGGCCGGCGGAAATCAAAGGCGGAGGTGGAGGAACTGAGCCGCGTCAGTTGAACCGCATCGAGGATGCTTTCAGCACCGCCTGCATGCGGTTGCGCACCTTGAGGGCCTTGAGCACCGCCGTCACGTGAATCTTGACGGTCCCTTCGGCCAGATTGAGATCCCGCGCGATCTCCTTGTTCGACTTTCCTTTGGTGAGCTGTTCGAGGATTTCCCTTTGCCGTCGCGTAAGCTGGCCGATCGGCTCCTCGTTGGCGACGCCCTTGCGTGCCGCCAGGGCTCCGCTCCCTTCGGTCGTATGCCTGAGCAACGATGGCGGCACATAGATACCGCCGGTCAAAACGAGCTGAAGCGCGCCGAGAAGGATCTTGCTGCTCGACGACTTGGGGATGTAGCCCATCGCGCCAGCTTCGATCGCCTTGTACATGTCGTCGGCGTTCTCCGAGGCCGATACGATCACCACCGGCATGTCCGGCGCGGCTTCCCGCAGGGCATCCAATCCTGAAAATTCCTCTGTTCCAGGCATATAGAGATCGAGGAGAACGAGATCGATCTCCTTGTGATGATCGACCGCATCCAGTGCCTCCGCCACCGATTTCGCTTCGACGATCTCGATCGGTTGCGGCATCTGTTCGAGCAGCAGGTGTACCCCTTCGCGGAACATGGCATGGTCATCGACGATGAGCAGCCTCATGACCCAGCGTCTCCACGACGAAGGGTGCGTCGGACACTTCGCATTGTTTGTCTCGCGTACTCTCTTTTTGAGCAACAGAGCCGTCGAACCAGCAGGAAATCATCATACAGTGAATTCGCGTTAGTGTCGCCATTCACAGATGACGCGCCCTGAAGCGCAAACGACCTAAATCGCCTTGCCGTGATCTGAAACATTCTCGTATTCCGTTTCCGCTTCCCAATCGTCGTTCTCTTGGGCCCAAAGATCCGTTTCGCTACCCAGGGTAGAAGGATCGACGGTCCGCTCGGGCGGAAAGGCCGCGGTGACCTCGGTCCCCGCGCCGGGCGAACTCTCGATGACGAGGCGTCCGCCATGCAGCGTCGTCAGAGCATCGGCCAGCGGCAGTCCCAGACCGGTTCCTTCCATGTTCGGACGTAACGGCGCGCTGATCTGGCCAAAGGGCGTGAGTGCCGTGGGGATATCCTCGGCGCCCATACCGATGCCCGTATCGCGCACTCCAAGAACGATCCCCCCGTCCGAATGCCGGGCAGAAATGGTGATCCGGCCGCCCTCGGGCGTGAACTTCACGGCATTGGACAACAGATTCAGCAGGATCTGCATTACGCGACGGCGGTCGCCGCGCATCATCCCGAATGCATCGGGAACCTGTTCCTCGATCTGAACGCCGGCCGAATCGGCCATCGGCTTGATCAGGCGAACGGACTCAGCGATCACGCGCCGAACGTCGAACGCCGCTTCAACCAAATCGAACTTGCCGCTCTCGACCCGCGCCACATCGATGATGTCGTTGATCAGTTCGTTGAGATGGCGGCCGCTGATGACGATGTTCTCGACGAACTCCCGGTACTTCTCGTTGCCGATCGGGCCATAGGGCGCGGTCCTCAAGAGGTCTGCGTAGCCGACGATGCCGTTCAGGGGCGTCCTGAGCTCATGGCTGACATGGGCCAGGAATTCCGACTTGGCGATATTGCCCTGTTCGGCCCGATCGCGAGCGACGGCGAGGTCGTGGAGCAACGCCCCTCTCTCCTCGATCAGCCGCAGATTGCGCGCAAGGAGACGCTGATGGTTTCTCGCCAGCAACGTCACGGACACCGTTGCGAGCAGCAGCAAGAACGCGAGGACCAGGTGCAGGCGGTCGCCTTCCGCCAGGAAGACCACGAAAAGGGGTGTCACCAACGGAACGGCATGCCAGCAATAGGCGGCAATCGAGCTCGCGAGCGACGAGGATGCCGCGGACACCAGACCGAGGATGACGACCGCCAGGAACATCTGGTGGACCGGGCTTCCGGGGACGAACAGCACCAAAGCCGTCGCCCCCCACACAGCGCCCGTTGCCGCAGAGCCGGCGATGAACAGTCGATGCCAGAGAGCCGTATCGTCGCCGGCAGGGTCACGGCGCCGATAACGGCTCCAGATCAAGCCACGGAGCGCACACACCGCCCACAGAACCATGAGCCAGACGAAAAGCTGCCCGGATGGGACCCGGTCGAAAAAGACCGGAACCATGGCCAATCCGACCACGGCACCGGAAATCAGCAGTACCGGCGCCTGGCGGTACAGAGCCTCCACCTGAAGGTCGAGGACCGATCGACGATCCATCGCGCCCTCTAAGGCCGGACTATCCGGAAGTACGTCCCGCATTGCACCTTATGTCATCAGGGACCACGGCACGGCTGGTCATCGTCCCCGGACTCCACCTGCTCCCGTCAGAGCTCTGGCTCCCCATCCTCGATCCATTGCCGATAGGCGGCGCGGGTCTCCTCGTTGGCTGGATACAGCCCGACGATGGACCGGCCCTGCGCGACCTTCATTTGAATGAACCGCTCCAGCCGTTCCTGTTCCAGCCCATCCCTCGCGACTTCCGACGCGAGATGGCCCGGCACGACTACCACACCGTCGCCGTCACCGACGAGGGCATCGCCCGGAAACACGGCTACGCCACCGCATGCGATCGGACGTTGTACGTCCACAGCGAAATGGCAGGTCAGGCTGGCCGGCGCCGCCGCGCCCGAGCAGAAGATCGGAAACGCCAACCTTTCCAGTTCCGGGGTGTCGCGCATCGGCCCATCCGCGACCAGGGCGACCACACCCCGCTGCATCAGCCTGATCGCAAGAATACCGCCGGCCATGCCCGCCCGTTGATCGCCCCGGCAGTCCATGACGAGCACGCTGCCCGCCGGCGTCTCCTCGATCGCCAGCCGCTGCGGATAGCGGGGATCGGCCTGCACTTCCGGACGCGACAAATCCTCGCGCGCCGGAATGTTGCGGAGGGTGTAGGCGACCCCGGCAAAACGCGATGCCTCAGGATTGAGCGCGCCGACACCGACGATGAACTGGTTCCTAAAACCACGCTTGAGCAACTGCATGGTAAGCGTCGCCGTGCTGCATCCCTTCAGCTGCTCGATAACGCCTTCGTCGAGCGCCGCCGCCGTCTCCTCCATCCCTTTGTCCCCTTGTCTGATCCCGCCGACGAAACGCCACGGCTGCCCCGACAACAGTCCCGATTACGGTCCGATCCGCCTCCCCCCGGCAGCCGGTGCAGCAACCGTGAGAGGCGACGAAAAGGCGTCTCGAACGTTAATGACTTCGAGCGGGGTTTGCGTTCCGAGTTGCCTTCATTTTCAGGATATTCTCATGGGCCGATTGCCTTCACGGCTTCCGAAGCTGTCTTTCGACTTCCATTCGACCGCTTTGAAGATGCTTCTAATTCTTGCATGCATCTATACGGTCCGCTACGCGAAAGAGCTTCTGTTTCCCTTAACGCTGGCCCTCATTCTCAGCCTGGTTTTCGCACCGATCGTACGTGGATTCTATCGTCGGGGCATTCCACCGGCCGTTACCTCCGCCATCATCGTCATCGGTCTGTTCGCGGCCATCATCGGCAGCGTCTACAGCCTCACCGCCCCGATCACCAGTTGGATCAACCGCAGTCCCTATGTCCTCCAGCAGGTCGAGGCGAAACTCTACTCGATCAAGCGGCCGGTGAAGAACGTCAAGGATCTCGCCGACAGGGTCGAGGACATGACCAGCGTCAACGGCGGCGACCAGGACAACGCGCCCGTGGTGGTGAAGGACGGCGGCGGGCTGCTGGAAAACCTGCTGTCGTCGATCAAGCTGATGGTCATCAATCTGCTTCTGGTCGGCCTGATCCTGTTTTACCTCCTGTCGGGCGGGCGGTTCATCTCCGCCCGATTCATCCGCGCGCTGTCCGAGAGGCGCCATAGGCGCACGGCGATGACGATCGCCCGCCAGACAGAGCGTGAGATCTCTCGCTACCTGTTCACCATAACTTTGATCAATATCGGCCTCGGTAGCGCCGTCGGCGCCGCCATGTACGCGCTCGGCATGCCCGATCCGCTTCTGTGGGCGATCCTGATCGGCATCCTCAACTACGTGCCCTATATCGGCATGCTGGTCAGCCTCGGAACATTGACGGCGGTCGCGCTGGTCTCGTTCGACGGCCTTGCGCCGGCGGCGATGGTCGGCGCGACGTTCATCACGCTGAACATCATCGAAAGCGAGTTCGTGACGCCGCTGGTTCTCGGGCGCCGCTTCACCCTCAACCCGGTGATCATCGTCACCAACGTGGCCTTCTGGGGGTGGCTCTGGGGTGTGCCAGGCATTCTGCTCGCTGTGCCCCTGCTGGTTGCGTTCAAGATTCTCTGCGAGCATTTGCCGGCTCTGTACGGGGTCGGAGCCTTCCTCGGCGCCGCAAGCCACACGGAGAAGGAACGCCTGGTAAGAGAGCGGAAGGAGCGGCTGTCGATGGCGAGACGAAACGTCGCCGATATTCCCGATGCCCCCGCCGATACGCCGAACGACGAAGACGTGCCACACGGGCGCGAGGCCGAAATCAGTTCACCAGCGCGTTCCTGAGAATGTCGACCTGTTCCAGGGCCTGACCGGCCCCCATCGCACCGCAGATCAACGGATCTTCGGCGATCGACACAGGCAGACCGGTGGCATCGCGCAGAACGGCGTCAAGATTGCGCAGCAAGGCGCCGCCCCCGGTCATGACGATACCCTTTTCGACGATGTCGGCGGCGAGCTCGGGCGGCGTCTGCTCCAGCGTCAGCTTGACCGTGTCGACGATGGCGCTTACCGGCTCGACCAGACTTTCGGCGATCTCATGCTCGGTAATCGTGAGGATCCGCGGGACGCCGCGCAGAAGGTCCCTGCCCTTCACTTCCATCGACTGTCCCGTCCCCGGCGGCGGTACGGATGCCGACCCGACCTCGAGCTTGATCCGCTCGGCCGTCGATTCACCGATCAGCAGATTGTGGTTGCGTCGGATGTAAGCGCTGATGGCTTCGTCCATCGCGTTGCCGCCGGTGCGGATGCTGTTCGACAGTACAACGCCGCCCAGCGAGATCACCGCGACCTCCGTGGTACCGCCGCCGATATCGACTACCGTCGATCCCGATGCCGCCGATACCGGCAGCCCGGCGCCGATCGCGGCGGCCATCGCCTCCTCGATCAGATAGACACGGCGTGCGCCAGCCGACTCCGCCGCCTCTCGGATCGCCCGCCGTTCGACCGCCGTCGCGCCCAAGGGAACTGAAATCACGACCTGCGGGCTGGCGATTCGGCGTCCTTTGGACGCCTTGTGAATGAAGTACTTGATGATCGCTTCGGCGACATCGAAATCGGCGATCACGCCGTCTCGCAACGGTCGGATGGCCCGAATGGCGCCAGGCGTGCGACCGATCATCATCTTGGCTTCTTCGCCGACCGCCAGAACCTTGGGGCGGTCCGCGCTCTGCCCGATCGCGATTACCGTCGGCTCGTTCACGACGATCCCGCGACTCTTGAGATAGACCAGGGTGTTCGCGGTTCCCAGGTCCATCGCAATGTCTTCCGACAAGAAGCTTGTCAGTCGTCCCAGCATGCATCCTCTTGTTCTGTCGCGCGAGGCCAGCTGCCAATTCGGAAACCGACTCACCGGTAGGCGGCAACGATGCCGTACCCGCGATCGACGGAACGCGCCTCCTCGACGCGGCGGATGTAGCCTTTACCGGCGCTCCGGGCGCTGGCCCCGCCGTGTCGGTTGCGCGGGGCACGGCCCGCCGCTCAAGCGACCTTTGTCGTTGGATGGTGACGTTACCCCGCCTCGGGGGGCCAAAACCAGGGGGTCGGGTGCCGCCCTCAAATAGTCACAACGATCTCGCTGTTTTCACGGTTGACCGGCCGACGATTTCGGCGGGTGAGGTCCGACCTCGTCCTCCACCCGTTGCTTTGGGCGCAACCCCGTTGGCCCGTTACTTGACCCTGGGATGCCCCCTGCTTAAGTTGCCGCGTTCCTTCGCGGGGGCGCGTAGCTCAGTTGGCAGAGCAAGTGACTTTTAATCACTAGGTCCCAGGTTCGAATCCTGGCGCGCTCACCAAGAACGCCTTCTGAATCCGTCGGTTACCGCCTCGGCAAGTTCGGGGGTGCGTGATGTTGGTTTTCCGGCGCGCACCATTTTCCGAGCCGAGACCCTTTGCACCCCACGCGATAGCGGCATGACCACGCCCGACCAAAGAACTCCGTCACGTCGACCGTCCTTCGCTACCGGCGGCGTTGCCGGCGCGGTGATGTGGATGATGGGGGCGCTGGCGTCGTTCATGGCGATGGCGCTGGGCGGTCGCGAGCTGTCGAGCGAACTCACGACGTTCGGAATCCTCTTCTTCCGCAGCATCATAGGCCTCGTCGTGGTCGCCGCCCTGCTTCAGCGTACCGGCTGGGGCCAGATCCGCACCCGGCGCTTCGGCGGCCATCTGCTGCGCAACATGGCCCATCTCGGCGGCCAATACGGCTGGTTCCTGGGGATTGCGCTCATCCCGCTCGCTGAAGTCTTCGCGATCGAATTCACGACGCCCATCTGGACGGCTATCCTCGCCGCCCTGTTCCTCGGCGAGCGGCTGACGGCACGGCGCCTCGTCGCCATCGCGCTCGGTTTCGCCGGCGTGTTGGTTATCTTGAGACCGGGAGTCGGCATCGTCGATCCTGGCGCGGTCGCCGTGCTCGGCGCCGCCCTGGGCTATGCCGTGGCCTATGTTTCGACGAAGAGCCTGGCGCGGACCGAGAGCCCGATAGCCATCCTGTTCTACATGACGGTGCTGCAGCTCCCGCTCACCTTCGTCGCGGCGCTGCCGGAATGGCGCTGGCCATCGGCGCCGATGTGGCCCTGGCTGATCGTCGTCGGAGTCGCGGCGCTGACCGCGCACTACTGCATCACCCAGGCCTTGAAGCGTGCGGATGCGACGATCGTCGTGCCGCTCGACTTTCTCCGCCTGCCGCTGATCGCGGTCATCGGCTACTTCGCCTATGCCGAGCCGCTGAACCCGTTCACGCTCCTTGGCGCTGCCCTGGTCCTCGCCGGCAACTACATCAATACGACCACGGGGTTTCGCCGGCTCTGACGCCGATCGCTCATTTGTCGGGCCGGGACACGTCATCCCAGAGCGTTATGCACTCGTCGCGCAACACCCCGCCGGTCACCGGCATCGACCTGTTACTGTTGAGCGCATTCAACTGCTGTGGCGTGACCAGAACCTCCTCAACCAGGCCGCCGGTCAGGTCCCGGACCTCGATCATCGACGTCCCGAAGACGACGCGGTCGACCTGCGCAAGCCAAGCCGTGGTGAAGCACATCGGGCAGGGCTCGGTCGTGGTGTAAAGGGTCAGCCCGGCAAGGCTGGGGCGGCCCAGATCCCGGCAAGCCCCTTTCACCAGCATCGTCTCGGCATGCGAGGAGAAGTCGCCATCACGGAAGACCGTGTCGTGCGCCTTCGCCAACACATTCCCGGTGCCGTCGACCAGCACCGCACCGTAGGGATATTCCCCTTCGGAAAGGCCGACGCGCGCCTCCGCGATGGCGGCGCGCATGCCGGCTTCGTCCGCCGACGACATCCTTATTCGGCGGCGATCTGATCGACGAAGCGCCGATCGATCATCGTGTCGATGTCGACGGGCTTCGTGACCATCTCGCGCTGCTGGAGGAAACCAAGCACCCGTTCCATCGTCGCCCTGATCGGCGGAACGCCCCCTGGCTCACCGAAGAAGGCGACGTTGTCTTCGAGATCGTAGATGTGATCGGCGGCGACCATCGCCTTGGTGTCGTCGGCGGAGACTTCGAGCTTCCGGCCGACGATCTCATTGGCCTCGTCGGGATGCTCCTGCATCCAGGCGACGCCACGGGCGACGGCGCGGATATAGCTTTCGAAGACCCCCGGGTTCTCTTCGATAAAGGTCTCGGTCGCGACGATGCCGTTGAGGATCAGGTTCTGGGCCGCCGGCTCCGCCGTCGAATAGACGATGTTGCCGCCGGCCTGACGGGCGCGGGTAAGCCACGGCTCCCAGGTCACCGCGGCATCGACGTTGCCGGCCATATAGGCGGCCCCGGCAGCGTCGGGCGCCATGTTGACCAGATCGACGTCCTCTTCGGTCATGCCGACGTCTTCCAGCGCCACGATCAGAAACATGTGGTTCAGATCGCCGATATTCACGGCGATCTTGTGGCCTTCGAGATCGGCAAGGCTGCTGAAATCCGACTGGGCAATGATCGCGTCGGCGCCGTTCGACGCATCCAGGAAATAACCGACACGGAAGGGCTGCCCCTGGGTTCCCGCGACAAGCAGCAGGTTGTGGAGCGTCGTCATGCCGATATCGACATGGCCGGCGATCAGCGGCGGCAGGGCTTCGGACGGGCTGGCGAACATCTGCAGGGTGACGTCCAGTCCCTCGTCCTTGAAAAAGCCCTGATCCTCGGCCACGAAGACACCCGAATAGCCCACCCACCAGTCATGGCCGACGGTTATCTCGGTGTCTGCCATCGCTGTGGTGGCAAAGGCATAGGTCGCCAAGGCGGCAAGCGGCGCGAGCGATCGAAGGGCAATCTGCGTCATGGTCTGATCTCCCAATGTCGGGCCCCGTCGAGGGCCGGGGCTGCAAACGAGGTGCGGACGAACGCCGCTCATGCGACGGATTCTTCTTCGGTCTCGGACGCATGGAGCATGTCGAGCACGCGGCCGCGGATGCGGGCGAAGGCAGGATCCAGCTTCATGCGGACGTGACGGGGGCGCGGAATATCCACGATGATCTGGTCGACGACCCGGCCCGGATGGGCATGCATGACGACGATCCGGTCGGCGAGCAGCACCGCCTCCTCGACGTCGTGGGTGACGAACAGCACCGTCGTCCCCTGCGATTGGGAAAGGTCCAGCAGCATCGCCTGCATGCGCTCCCGCGTCTGCGCGTCGAGGGCGCCGAACGGTTCATCCATCAGCAACAGGCGCGGCCGCAGAACCAGCGCGCGCGCGATCGCGGCCCGCTGGCGCATGCCGCCGGACAACTGATCAGGCAGGGCATCGCGAAACGCATCGAGTCCGACCGCTTTGATCAGGCCGTCGGCGCGCTCCTGCAAAGCCTTGACCTCAGCCGGATCACGGGAACGGTTGGCGCTGAGCGTCAGGCCGAATCGGACGTTTTCCGTGACCGTCAGCCAGGGGAAAAGGTTGTCGCGCTGGAACACGAGCCCGCGGTCGGGGCCGGGTCCGAGAATTTCACTTTCCGCCAGCCAGGCGCGGCCGTCGCTCGCTTCCAAGAGGCCCGCGACAAGGGTGAGGATCGTGCTCTTGCCGCAGCCGGACGTACCGACCAGACAGACGAACTCGCCCTCTTCCACGTCGAACGATATGTCCGAAAGCGCCGTAACCGGCCCTCGCTCCGACGGGAAGACCTTGGTGACCGAGCGCAGCCGGAGCAGCGGAGGCGCTTCACCGCCGGCCGGCGTCATCGCGTCACCTTCTGCTCCGACCACGCGAACATCCTTCGCTGGATGGCGCGGACGATGAGGTCCGAAGCGATGCCGAGGCAGCCGATCAGCAGCAGGTAAAGAAAGATCGTGTCGGTGTTGAGGAACCGCTGAGCCTTCAGGATGCGGAAGCCGAGCCCCTCGTTGGCGGCCACCAGCTCGGCAACGATCAGATAGGTCCATGCCCAGCCGAGATTGAGCCGGATCACGTCGAAGATGCCCGGCAGCGAGGCCGGCCAGATGACCCGCAGAAAGGTCTCGCGCGCATTCGCGCCGAGGGCGATGGCGGCGCGGATGTAGTCGGCCGGCACGCGCCGGGTCACGTCGGCGACCATCAGCACCATCTGCACGGCGGTGCCGATGAAGATCACCAGGATCTTCGGCGTCTCACCGATGCCGGTGTAGAGGATCAGGAGCGGGATGAAGGCCGGAACCGGCATGTAGCGGACGAAGCCGAGCAGCGGCTCGACAGCCGCTTCGAAGCTCCGCAGGTTGCCGACCAGCATGCCGAGTGGAATGGAGACGACGAGGGCCAGCAGGAATCCGGACAGGACCCGGAGATTGCTGTAGCCGAGATCGAGCCAGAGCTCGCCGCCCTGCCAGAGTTCGACCAACGCCCCCCAGACGTCCTGGGGGCCTGGAAGGAAGACCGGGGAGACGTCCGTTCCGGCGACCACGCCCACCCAGAGGAACAGAAGCGAGATCAGCGTCGTCGCGGCGATGAAACTGTAATGGCGCCGGCTGATGTCGGCACGGACCCGGACCCGTGGCAGCTTGGGCCGTCGCCGAGGGCGGCTTCCCGGAACCAGCAGCGCATCCGTCATCGGGCGTCAGCGCGCGTTCGGGACATAGAAGGGCTCGGTCGGCAGGTCCGCGAAACGGGTTTCGAAGTCGCGGCGGACCGCATCGTTGATGCGGGCCATCGCGCGGGCTCGCCGGGCGACGTCGGGGGGCGGATTCGACGCCAGGCCACGAAGCTCGGCCGCGATCGCCGCCGGATCGTGGCCGACGGGCTTTCCGTCAGACAGGCGAACCGTGCCGTCGACGACGACCGTGTCCACATGCCTGGCGCTGGTGAACTGGACCAGTGTCGCTGCGGTCGGCGCCGCCGGCACCATCAGCGGATCGGATACCGAAGCCCAGTCGACCAGGACGAGGTCCGCCGGGCCGCCTTCGACCAGCCGGCCGAGCGGCACCGTGAAAGTGGATGCCGCTCCACCCCCGGTTGTCGCCGCACGGAGGATGTCGGCGGGGCTCGGACGGGGTGCCCAGGGCTCCGGCCGAGGTTGTCCGTGCAGCAGGTGGGCGAGCCGAATCTCCCGCCACATATCCTCGTCGGAATCGAGCGTGGTGCTGTCCATGCCGAGGGCGAGCGGCACCCCTTCCTCGAGCATTGCCGCGACCGGCGCTACCCCGTTCCGGAGACGCAGGTTTGATGATGGATTGTGCACCACGCTCGTGCCTGTGCCGGCACATCGGGCACGATCCTCGCCGTCCAGCCAAGTCCCGTGCGCGAACGAGCTGCGCGGCCCCAGAAGCCCGAAACCGTCCAGATAGGCTACTGCGCCGTTCTCGAAATTCTGTGCAGCGAATGCGTACTGAATGGGCGATTCGAGAAGATGGGTATGCAGGCCGATGTCGAGGTCGCGCATGACCGCGCCACAGACCGTGAGCAGCGCCTCGCTACACCATTCCGGCCCTTCCGGGCCCGCCAACAGCCGGACACGGTCATGGCCCACCGTGTCGGCGGCGAGGCGCGCCATCATCGCCGCGTAGCCCGAGACCGGATCCTCGCCGTCCGTCGCCAGGACTGCCTTCACCTCCCCCGCGGCGTCAGAATCGAGTTCGCGGAGAAAGCCTTCGGTGTCGCGGTAGACCAGTTCGTACCGGTCCTGAACATTGGGGGCATAAGCGACCCGCACGCCGGCATCGAGATGAGCGCGGAGCGCGCGACGATGGCTTTCCTCCGCCGGCAAGGTGGCGCGCGGATAGGCGGAATGGATGACCGTCGTCACCCCGGCGCGGAGCGCCATGAGATCGGCCAGAAGGGTATCCAGATACGGATCGAGCGGCGGCAGCGCCATATAGTCCGGAATCCAGGCTTCGAGCCAGTCGTCGGCGACACCCAGACGAAAGCCGTCGATCCCGCGACCGTGGCTGTGGGCATTGATCAGGCCGGGAATCATCACATGGTGACGGTCGCCGATCACCCGCACGTCCGGGTTGGCCGCGATCAGGTCCTCGGCAGGTCCTATCGCCGAAACGACCCCATGCTCGATCAGCACGGCGGCATCAGCCCGCGGCGCCGGATCATCTCCGCCGAAGTCGGTGAACAGGTGGCCGGCACGGACGACAAGTCGGCTGGTCATGCGGATCGCACTCCCGACTGAGAACGTTGCGGCTCAAACTGCAATCAGTGGGCCACAGTGTCGGGAGGCCGGAATCATGCCGGTTCGGCGATCGGCGCAAGCGTTCTGATCAGCGATCGGACCGAGACGAGATCAAGGCGATCCTCCGTTCGGCGGAGGAGGCTTCAGGAAAGGAGCGGCTCCTCTGTTTCCTGCTCCATGAAGGCCCGTCGAAACTGCGAAAACGTGCCGCCGAGGATCGCCGTCCGCATCATCGCGGTCAGGTCCTGATAATACTGGAGGTTGTGCCAAGTCAGCAGCATGGCCCCCAGTATTTCCCGGCTCTTGGTCAGGTGGTGGAGATAGGCGCGGCTGTAATGGCCGCAAGTCGGACAGGCACAGCGGCGATCGAGGGGCCGCGGATCGTCCGCATGACGGGCGTTACGGATATTGACCGTTCCCCTGCGAGTGAAAGCCTGTCCATTTCGTCCCGAACGGGTCGGTAACACGCAGTCGAACATGTCGACACCGCGCGATACCGCTTCGACCAGGTCGGACGGCTTTCCCACCCCCATCAGATAGCGTGGCTGTTCGGTCGGCATCAGCGGCACCGTGAAATCCAGGGTCGAGAGCATCAGATCCTGCCCTTCGCCGACCGCCAGACCGCCGATCGCGTAACCGTCGAATCCGATATCGACCAGCGTCCGCACGCTTTCGGCCCGGAGTTCGGGATAGATGCCGCCCTGCACGATTCCGAACAGGGCGTAGCCGGCGCTCGCCTTGAACGCCTCCTTCGAACTCAGCGCCCAGCGCATCGAGAGCCGCATGGAGGCGGCGGCGGCTTCCTCCGTCGCCGGGAAGGCCGTGCATTCGTCCAGCACCATGGTGATGTCGCTGCCCAGCATACCCTGGATTTCCATCGCCCGTGCGGGCGTCAGGCGATGGCGGCTGCCGTCGATATGCGACTGGAAGGTGACGCCATCGGCGTCGATGCGCCTGAGCTTGGCCAGCGACATCACCTGATACCCGCCCGAATCCGTGAGAATCGGCCACGGCCAGTTCATGAACTTATGCAGGCCGCCCAACTGGGCGATGCGTTCGGCCGTTGGCCGCAGCATCAGATGATAGGTGTTGCCGAGGATGATCTCGGCGCCGGTGGCGGCAACGGCATCCGGCGACATCGCCTTTACCGTGGCCGCAGTGCCCACCGGCATGAAGGCGGGTGTATGAACGCGACCATGGGCAAGTTCCAGAACCCCGGCCCTGGCCGGCCCATCGGTCGCCTTCAGAACGAACACGTCACTGCGCCCGGTGCAGGAAGCAGGCGTCACCGTAGGAATAGAACCTGTAGCCTGCTGCGACGGCATGGTCGTAGGCGTCCCGCATCCGGTCCAGTCCCGCGAAGGCGGCGACCAGCATGAACAACGTCGAACGCGGTAGATGGAAATTCGTCATCAGAGCATCGGCGGTGCGAAACCTGTAGCCCGGGGTAATGAAAAGACAGGTATCGTCGTCGAAGGGTTGCACGCAGCCCGCCGCATCGGAAGCGGATTCGAGTAGGCGAAGACTGGTGGTGCCGACGGCGATGACACGGCCGCCGGTGGTCCGGGCGGTGTTGATCGCCTCAGCCACGTCAGCCGATACAACGCCGTGCTCGGCGTGCATGCGATGATCGTCGGTGTCCTCTACCTTGACCGGCAGGAAGGTTCCCGCCCCCACATGCAGGGTGACGAACACCCGCCTCACACCCACCGCATCGATCGCCGCGAGCAGGCGCTCGGTGAAATGGAGGCCCGCCGTCGGCGCGGCCACTGCCCCTTCGGTTCGCGCATAGACCGTTTGATAATCCTCACGATCCTCAGGGCTCTCACCGGCCCCGGCACGATGGATGTAAGGCGGCAGCGGCATGATTCCATAACGCTCCAACCCTTCACGGACCGCGCCGGGCTGGCCGCTGAACCGCAAGGTCACGCTTCCGCCCTCACCCCGTTCTTCGACTTCGGCCAAGAAGTCGGCGGCGAACTCGACCGTATCGCCCGGCCGCAGCTTCCGAGCCGGACGCGCGAAGGCTTCCCACCGGCCGGCGTCGAGACGCCGGTGCAATGTGACCTCGACACCTGCCGTGCCCCGCCGGCCACGGAGACGCGACGGGATCACCTTGGTGTCGTTGAAGACCATTACGTCGCCCGGCCGCAGAAGCCGGGGCAAGTCGGAAACCGCGCGGTCGACCAGCGTCTCGCCCACCTCCAGCAGCCGCGCCGTATCGCGCGGCGACGCCGGGTGGTGGGCGATCAGTCCTTCCGGAAGTTCGAAATCGAAGCGGTCGACTCGCATTCAGCAGGTTTAACGTCAACCCTCGATGTCGGCCGCGACCTGCATGCGGATGATCTTGTCGGGGTTGTCGACCTCACCGTTGCGGCCAGCCCCCTTCTTGATGTGATCCACGTACTCCATGCCTTCGACGACCTGTCCCCAAGCCGTGTACTGGCCGTCGAGCCAGGACGCGTCGGCCAGACAGATGAAGAACTGGCTGTCGGCGCTGTTCGGATTGGCCGCGCGCGCCATCGACACGGTGCCGCGCACATGCTTCACGTTGGAGAATTCGGCCGGGATGTTCTTGCCGGACCCGCCGGTGCCGTCGCCGCGCGGGTCGCCGCCCTGGGCCATGAAGCCGTCGATCACCCGGTGGAAGGTCAGGCCGTCATAGAAGCCCTGACGGACCAGTTCCTTGATCCGCGCCACATGCTTCGGCGCGACGTCCGGCAGCATCTCGATCACCACACGACCATCCTTCAGGTCCATGTACAGCGTGTTTTCGAGGTCGCGTGCGGTCGAATCCGAAGCCATGATCAGGTTCCCCCCCGTTATGGTCATGATGACCAGAAGCAGTCGAGACAGCGTTCTCAACATTCCGATTTCCCTGGTGTTGTGAGGAGATCGCCGCCATCGCGACGATCGTTAGCCCGCGGCAGTCTCAGCGGCCTTCTCGGCCTCGACCCGACGCAGGAGATGGCGTTGTACATTGGGCGAGACGAAGCCGGAGATGTCGCCGCCCAGACGGCAGATCTCCTTCACCAGACGGGAGGAGATGAACTGCTGACGCTCGGACGCCATCAGGAACACCGTCTCGACGCCCGGATCGAGGCGCGCGTTCATGCCCGCCATCTGGAACTCGTACTCGAAGTCCGATACCGCCCGGAGGCCGCGGATGATCAACGTGGCGCCGACACCGCGAGTGAAATGCATCAGCAGGGTGTCGAAGGGCTGGACCTCGACTCGCCCGCGATAGGCCGGGCCCAGCGAGTTGACCTCCTCCTGGACCATCTGAACGCGCTCATCCAGGTTGAACATCGGCCCCTTACCGGCATTGACGGCCACGCCGACGACCAATCGCTGCACGACCTTGAGCGCCCGGGTGATGATGTCGATATGCCCGGTGGTGATCGGGTCGAAGGTCCCCGGATAAACGCCGGTGTGATTATCCGCCACTGCTTTCCCCTCCATCCTCAGAGGTCGTGTCGTCCTCGTCGGCTTCCTCGGCTTCCGCCGCGGTAAGCCGCGTCACCGACACCACACGCTCGTCCTCCGCCACCCGGAACAGGGTCACGCCACGTGTCGTCCGCCCGGCGATCCGAATTCCGTCCACCGGCAACCGGATGATCTGACCACGGTCCGTCACCAGCATCAACTGATCCTGGTCTTCCACCGGGAACGCCGCGATGACCGACGGCGACCGTCCGGTCGGACGGCTCAGGTCCATGTTGTCGATGCCTTTGCCGCCGCGCCCCGTGATCCGGTACTCGTAGGCCGAGGTACGCTTGCCGTAGCCGTCGTCGGTGACGCCGAGAATGAACTCCTCGGCAGCGGCGAGCTCTTCGAATCGCTCGTCGCCCAACCCTTCGGCGCTGGCCGGAGTTTCCGCCTCGGCTCCATCGCCGTCGGACTCGCCGCCATTGCCGCCGGCCGCCCGTCGGAGGGCGTTGGCGCGGCGTAGATAGGCATCGCGTTCGTCGGTGTCGGCGGCAGCGTGATTGATGATCGACATCGAGATCACGGCGTCGCCGTCCTCCAGTCGGATGCCGCGCACGCCTGCCGAATAGGTGCCGCTGAACACGCGCACGTCGGTCACCGGGAAGCGGATGGACTTCCCGCGATTCGTCGCCAGCAGCACGTCGTGGTCCGCGGTGCAGACGTCGACGCCGACGAGGGTCTCCTCGTCCTCCAGCTTGATGGCGATCTTGCCGTTGGCGCGGACGTCGGAGAACTGCGACAGGTCGTTCCGCCGCACATTGCCGGCCGAGGTCGCGAACAGGACGTTGAGCTCACCCCAGGTCTCTTCGTCCTCCGGGAGCGGCATGATCGCCCAGATCCGCTCGCGCTCGGCCAGCGGCAGCAGGTTGATCATCGGCTTGCCGCGGGCCTGGGGGGCGAGCAGCGGCAGCCGGTAGACCTTGAGCTTGTAGACCTTGCCGCTGGATGAGAAGAACAGCACCGGCGTATGGGTGCTGGCGACGAAGATGCGGTCGACGAAGTCCTCGTCCCGCGTCGCCATCCCCGCCCGGCCCTTGCCGCCGCGGCGCTGCGACCGGTAGGTCGAGAGCGGGACCCGCTTGATGTAGCCGGCGTGGGTGACGGTGACGACCATGTCCTCGCGCTGGATCAGGTCCTCGATGTCGTAGTCGAACTCGCTTTCCTCGATGTCGGTGCGGCGGGGATTGGCGAACCGTTCCCGCACTTCGGCCAGCTCAGTCCGCAGGACTTCGAGCAGCTTCTCCCGCGACCCGAGGATCGCCAGGAATTCCTGGATGCGATCGACGATGGTCTGCAGTTCCTCGGCGATCTTGTCCCGTTCGAGACCGGTCAGCCGATGGAGGCGAAGGTCGAGGATGGCGCGCGCCTGGGTCTCCGACAGGGTATAGGTGCCGTCGCGGTAGGCGTGACCGGCCTCGTTGATCAACTCGATCAATGGGCCAACATCCCGCGCCGGCCAGGGCTTCGCCATCAACTGCTCGCGGGCGGTCGCCGGGTCCGGCGCATTCCGGATCAGCGCGATCACCTCGTCGATATTGGCGACCGCGACCGCGAGACCGGCCAAGACATGCGCCCGCGCCCGCGCCTTGCCGAGTTCAAAGATCGTGCGCTTGGTGATCACCTCCTCGCGGAAATCGAGGAAGGCGCGGAGCACGTCCTTCAGGGTGAGCTGCTGCGGCCGGCCGCCGTTCAGCGCCAGCATGTTGACGCCGAAGCTCGTCTGCAGGGCGGTGAAGCGGTAAAGCTGGTTTAATACCACCTCGGCGACGGCATCGCGGCGCAGCTCGATGACGACGCGGACACCGTCGCGGTCGCTCTCGTCACGCAGGTCGGAGATGCCCTCGACACGCTTGTCGCGCACCGCCTCGGCGATCTGCTCGACCATCCGCGACTTGTTCACCTGATAAGGGATCTCGGTGACGATGATCGCCTCGCGATCCTTGCCGATCGGCTCGATCTCCGTCCGGCCGCGCATCACCACCGAGCCGCGCCCGGTATGATAGGCGGCGACGATGCCGGCGCGGCCGAGGATCGTGGCACCGGTCGGGAAATCCGGCCCCTTGACGTAGTCCATCAGCCCGTCGATCCCGATCTCGGGGTCGTCGATCATCGCCACGCAGGCGTCGATGACCTCGCCGAGATTGTGGGGCGGGATGTTGGTCGCCATGCCGACGGCGATGCCGCCGGCGCCGTTCACCAGCAGGTTCGGGAAGCGCGCCGGCAGGACCACCGGCTCCTTCTCCGAATTGTCGTAGTTGGGGACGAAGTCGACGGTGTCCTTGTCGATGTCCTCCAGGATGGCGGTCGCCGAGCGCGCCATGCGCACCTCGGTGTAGCGCATCGCCGCCGCCGGATCGCCGTCCATCGACCCGAAATTGCCCTGCCCGTCGATCAGCGGCAGTCGCATCGAGAAGTCCTGCGCCATGCGCACCATGGCGTCGTAGATCGCCGACTCGCCATGCGGATGGTACTTACCCATCACGTCACCGATGACGCGGGCCGATTTGCGATAGGGCTTGGTGTGGTCGTAGCCGTTCTCGTGCATCGAATAGAGGATGCGGCGATGAACCGGCTTCAGCCCGTCGCGGACGTCGGGGACGGCACGGCTGACGATCACGCTCATGGCGTAATCGAGGTAGGAGCGCTTCATCTCCTCCTCGATCGACACGGGCGCGATGTCGAAGGCAGGCGGTGTCGGCGGCGTATCTGTCACGATGTTCCGGAAATCCTGAGGGATCTACAAAGGCAATGCCGCCCCGGAGGGGCGGCTATTGTCGGCGCGCACTATATCAGATTTTCATGTGATTTGCGTGCACCGTCCGGCGCACGGAACCTGTGATCCGGCTGATGCCGGCCAGGCCCTCCGGACAAGCCGGAGGGCGGCGAAACTCTAGGTTTTCCAGCCCATTGCAATCGTCCTCCGGCTTGGCTGGAGGACCGGATGACACCTAGAACGGAATTTCGTCGTCGAGATCGTCGGCACCGCCCGGCCCGCCCGAGCTATAACCGCCGCCGCGCGGACCCGAGTCGTAGCCGCCACCACCACTCCCGCCGCCATAGTCGCTCGACCCGCCGCCACCGCCGCCGCCTTCACCACGGCCATCCAGCATCGTCAGCTCGCCACGGAATTTCTGCAGCACGATCTCGGTAGTGTACTTCTCGACTCCCGACTGGTCGGTCCACTTCCGGGTCTGGAGCGAGCCCTCCACATAGACCTTGGAGCCCTTGCGGAGATACTTCTCCGCGACCTCGGCCAGCTTGTCGTTGAAGATCACGACCCGGTGCCACTCGGTGCGCTCGCGCCGCTCGCCGGACTGGCGATCGCGCCACGTATCCGAGGTCGCCACGGCGAGGTTCACGACCGGATTGCCGTCCTGCATGCGCCGCACCTCGGGGTCGCGCCCGAGATTGCCGATCAGAATGACCTTGTTGACGCTGCCTGCCATGCCGTCTTCTCCTGCCGTTAACCGCCGGCGCCTCTGCCACGCCGCGAATGCGGGCGAGCCTAACCCTTTTCCGACCATCTTGCAGAGTCCCAATCCGCGTCGCCGGTCCCTATATTGAAACGGCGTTCACCCCCGTCTTTTCCGGACAGCATGAGCCAGTCGATCCGCGTCGTCGGCGCCAAAGAACACAACCTCAAGAACGTCAGCGTCGAGATTCCGCGGGACACCCTGACGGTGATCACCGGGATCAGCGGCTCCGGCAAGTCGTCGCTCGCCTTCGACACCATCTACGCCGAGGGTCAGCGCCGCTATGTCGAGAGCCTGTCGGCCTATGCGCGCCAGTTCCTCGAGCTGATGCAGAAGCCCGACGTCGAATCGATCGAGGGCTTGTCGCCCGCCATCGCCATCGACCAGAAGACCACCTCGCGCAATCCGCGCTCGACGGTCGGCACCGTCACCGAGATCTACGACTACATGCGGCTGCTGTTCGCGCGTATCGGCGTCCCCTACTCGCCGGCCACCGGCCTGCCGATCGAGAGCCAGACGGTCTCGCAGATGGTCGACCGGATTCTGGCGATGCCCGAGGGGACGCGGGTCTACCTGCTGGCGCCTATCGTCCGCGGCCGCAAGGGCGAGTACCGGAAGGAGCTCGCCGACCTGATGAAGCGCGGCTTCCAGCGGGTGAAGATCGACGGGACGCTGCATCGCATCGAGGACGCGCCGGCGCTCGACAAGAAGTTCAAGCACGACATCGAGGTCGCGGTCGACCGGCTGGTGCTGAAGGAGGGCCTCGGCAACCGCCTCGCCGACAGCGTCGAGACGGCGCTGGAGCTGAGCGACGGCCTGCTTTACGTCGACGACGCAGATACCGACGAGCGGACGATCTTCTCGGCCCGCTTCGCCTGCCCGGTGTCGGGCTTCACCATCGACGAGATCGAGCCCAGGCTGTTCTCGTTCAACAACCCTTACGGCGCCTGCCCGGCCTGCGGCGGCCTCGGCACCAAGATCTATTTCGACCCCGAACTGGTGGTCCCGGACCCGACGCGGAGCCTCCGCGAAGGTGCCGTCGCGCCTTGGTCGAACGCCTCGACCCAGTACTATCAGCAGACCTTCCAGGGCCTCGCCGCGCATTTCGAGGTCGACATCAACACTCCGTTCGAAAAGCTGCCGGATGCGGTGCGCGAAGGGGTCCTGTTCGGCACCAAGGACGTCGTGCCGATCACCTATGACGACGGGCTTCGCACCTACACCACCAGCAAGCCGTTCGAGGGCGTCATCGCCAATCTCGAACGACGCTTCCGCGAGACCGACAGCGCCTGGCTCAGGGAGGAACTGAGCCGCTACCAGTCCAACACCGAGTGCGACACCTGCCACGGCGCGCGCCTCAAACCCGAGGCGCTGGCGGTGAAGATCGGCGGACTCCACATCGCCGAGGCCTCGGCCAAGTCGATCGCCGAGGCGGCCGCGTGGTTCCGCGAACTCGACACGGGCCTGACCGAGAAGCAGAAGGAGATCGCCTACCGTATTCTTCGCGAGATCAACCTGCGGCTGGGCTTCCTGGTCGACGTCGGTCTCGATTACCTGACGCTCGCCCGCAACTCCGGCACGTTGTCGGGCGGCGAGAGCCAGCGTATCCGGCTGGCGTCCCAGATCGGCTCCGGCCTTACCGGTGTTCTCTACGTCCTCGACGAGCCGTCGATCGGCCTCCATCAGCGGGACAACGAGCGCCTGCTCCAGACCCTCCGCAACCTGCGCGACCTTGGCAACACCGTGCTGGTGGTGGAGCACGACGAGGACGCCATCCGCACCGCCGACCACCTCGTCGACATGGGGCCGGGCGCGGGCGAGCATGGCGGCCATGTCGTGGCGCAAGGGACGCCCGAGGAGGTAATGGCCGATCCGGCGAGCCTCACCGGCCAATACCTCACCGGCCGCCGCCAGATCCCCATACCGGCCCAGCGCCGGCCGGGGCACAAGGGCCAGGTCCTCCGCGTCGTCGGCGCGCGGGCCAACAACCTGCAAGACGTCACCGCGGAGTTTCCGCTGGGAACCCTGCTCTGCGTCACCGGGCTTTCGGGCAGCGGCAAGTCGACGCTTACCGTCGACACGCTCTACAAGGCGGTGGCGCGGCGGCTCAACAAGGCGCGCGAGGTCCCGGGCGACCACGACCGGGTCGAAGGCCTCGAATTCCTCGACAAGATCGTCGACATCGACCAGTCGCCGATCGGCCGCACCCCGCGCTCGAATCCCGCGACCTATACCGGTGCCTTCACGCCGATCCGCGACTGGTTCGCGGGTCTGCCCGAAGCCCAGGCCCGCGGCTACAAGCCGGGCCGGTTCTCGTTCAACGTCAAGGGCGGACGCTGCGAGGCGTGCCAGGGCGACGGGGTCATCAAGATCGAGATGCACTTCCTGCCCGACGTCTACGTCACCTGCGAGGAATGCGGCGGCAAGCGCTACAACCGCGAAACGCTGGAGGTGAAGTTCAAGGGCCACTCGATCGCCGACGTGCTCGACATGACGATCGAGGATGCGGAAGGCTTCTTCAAGGCCGTCCCCCCGATCCGCGACAAGATGCACATGCTGAACGAGGTGGGGCTGGGCTACGTCAAGGTCGGCCAGCAGGCGACCACCCTATCCGGAGGGGAGGCGCAGCGGGTGAAGCTGGCGAAGGAGCTGAGCAAGCGCAGCACCGGCCAGACGCTCTACATCCTCGACGAGCCCACCACGGGCCTCCATTTCGAGGATGTGAGGAAGCTCCTCGAAGTGCTGCACCGGCTGGTGGAGCAGGGCAATTCGGTGGTGGTGATCGAGCACAATCTCGACGTGATCAAGACGGCAGATCATGTGCTCGACCTTGGCCCCGGAGGCGGTGTCAGGGGCGGGGAGGTCGTCGCAAGCGGGACACCCGAGCAGGTGGTCGAGGTGCCGGAGAGCTTCACCGGCCAGTACCTCGCCCCGCTACTGAACCGCCGGGCCGAAGCGGCCGAATGACGATGGCAGAAGGCCTGCCCCCGCGAAGGCGGGGGTGGTGGTGATCGAGCACA
>PBKC01000097.1 GCA_002721365.1 Rhodospirillaceae bacterium
CCGTAGTCGGGGATGCCCAGCGTATAGCCGCCGTCGACGGTGAACAGGCCGCCGGTGCAGTAGGCGGCGGCAGACGACAGCAGGAAGGCGACCAGCGCCGCCACGTCGGCCGGCCGGCCGAAATCGCCGAGGGGGATGCGGGCGCGTTTCGCCGCCGCCTCGGCGCGACCTTCCGGTGCCTCGCTCATCGCCTTTACGCGCTCGGTGGCGATCACCCCCGGCAGGACGGCGTTGACCAGGATTCCGTGGCGGCCCCATTCCACCGCCAGCACCTTGGTGAGCTGGTTCAGGCCGGCCTTCGACGACGCGTAGTGGGCGACGCCGGGACGGGCGAGCGTGCTGGCGGTCGAGCCGATATTGACGATCCGGCCGGGCCGCCCGGCGTCGACCAGCCGCCGCGCCAGCGCCTGGGCGGCGAAGAACGGTGTCTTGAGATTGAGGCCGAGGACCCGGTCCCATTCGTCCTCGCCGAGGTCGAGAGAGGGCGTCACCGGATAGAGGCCGGCGACGTTCACCAGGGCGTCGAGACCGCCGAGAGCGTCCCAACCGCGCGCGACCATCGCCTCGGCGGCGGCGGCCGAGTCGAGATCGCCGACGATCGCAACAGTTTGCGCTCCCTTCTCGGCCAGCGCCGCCGCGACCGCCTCGACGGCCGGGTCGCGGTCGGCGAGGGCGACGGCGGTCCCCGCCCCGGCCAGGGTCTCGGCGATCTCGCGGCCGATGCCGGCGGCAGTGCCGCTGACCAGGACATTTCCGACGGCAAGAGCGGCCATGGGGTCTACCTCTCGTCCAGCGTTTCGGCGAAGTGGCAGGCGGAGAAGCGCCCGCCGTCGATGTCTCGCAGCAGCGGCTCCTCGGCCGCGCAGCGGTCGGCGGCCCAGTCGCAGCGGGTGCGGAAGCGGCATCCCGACGGCAGGCTGGCCGGGTTCGGCGGCTCGCCCTTCAGCGCGAAATCCTCGGTGATGCGCCGGCCGCCCGGCTCCGGGATCGCCGCGAGCAGCGAGCGGGTATAGGGATGGCGCGGATCAGCGAAGATGCGCTCGGTCGGACCGATCTCGACGATCTTGCCGAGATACATCACCGCCACCCGGTCGCAGAGCATCCGCACCACGGCGAGGTCGTGGGAGATGAACAGATAGGTGAGCCCGTATTCGGCGCGGAGCCCCTGGAGAAGCTTGAGGATCGTCGCCTGCACCGAGACGTCGAGGCCGGAGGTCGGCTCGTCGAGGATCAGCACCTTGGGATGCAATGTGAGGATGCGCGCGAGGCCCACCCGCCGCTGCTGGCCGCCCGAAAGCTCGTGCGGGAACAGGCCGAGATGGCCTTCCGGCAGCCCGACCGAGCGGATCGCCGCCCGCACCGCCTCCGCCCGCTGGGCCTTGCTCATATCCGGGCGGTGGACGACCAGCGGCTCGGCAAGCGAGCTCGCGATCTTCCAGCGCGGATCGAGCGAGGCGCCGGGGTCCTGATAGACGTATTGCAGCCGGCTTCGGATGCGGCGATAGGCGCCCTTGGACAGGCCCACGAGGTCCCGGCCCTCGAAGTCGACCCGGCCGCCCGTCGCCGGGTGAAGCCCCATCAGCGTCTTGCCGAGGGTCGATTTCCCGCAGCCGGACTCGCCGACGATGCCGAGGATCTCGCCCTCGCGGACGTCGAAGCTCACCCCGTCGAGCGCCCTCAGTTCCCCCTTGCGCCGGCCCAGCGCGTCATGAAGGGGGAAATGCTTCGCAAGGTCGCGGACCGCGAGCACCGTCTCGCCCGCGGTCATCGCGGCGGCTCCATCGGATCGGGGTGGTAGCAGCGGAGGGCGTGGCCGGCCTCGGGCATGTCCACCGGCGGCCGATGCTCGCCGCATTCGCTGCCGGCGTTGGGACAGCGCGGATGAAAGCGGCAGCCGCCGGGCGGATGGACGAGGCCGGGAATCTCGCCGGGAATCTCCCTCACCGAGCCGTCGGGGCGCGGCAGGCTTTCGAGCAGCCGGCGGGTATAGGGATGGGCCGGATGGGCGAAGAAGCGGTCGATCGGCGCCGACTCCACCTCCTGGCCGGCATACATGACGACGATCCGGTCGCAGAGTTCGTAGGCCGTGCCGAGATCGTGGGTGGTGAAGAGGACGGAGATGCCGCGCTCCTTCACCAGCCGCCGCAGCAGCGCCAGGATCTGGGCCTGGATGGTGACGTCGAGAGCCGTCGTCGGCTCGTCGGCAATGATGAGGCGAGGCTCGGTCAGCAGCGCCATGGCGATCACCAGCCGCTGCCGCTGCCCGCCGGAGAACTGATGCGGGTATTTCCTCAAGGCCGCCTCGGGATCGGGAATCTGGACGGCGCGCAGGGCCTCCAGAACCCGCGCCCGGTCGGCGCGCCGCCGCTTGTGGGGATAGGGCGTGAACAGGCCGGGCCAGCGTCCGCGCCGCGCTTTGCCGTCCGGCGACTTCCACTTCATCAGCTCCATGATCTGGGTGCCGACGCGAAACACCGGGTTGAGCGATCCCAGCGGGTCCTGCGGGATGTAGGTGATGCGCCGGCCGCGGATTGCGTCGTTCATGGCGCGCGCCGGCAGCGTCAGGAGGTCGGTACCGTCTAAATCGATACGGCCGCTCTCGATCACGGCCGGCGGTCGCGGCAGGATGCCCAGGATGCTGCGGGCGAGCGTGGTCTTGCCGCAGCCGGACTCGCCCACCAACCCCACCACCTCGCCGCGGCCGATCTCCAGGTTCACGCCGTCGAGAACCTGGGCACGGCCGGCGTCGGTGTCGAAACCGACCCTAAGACCCGCGACGGACAGCAGCGGCGGCACGGCGGCCTGGACTCTTTCTGAGGCGTGGGTCGAGGACGTCACGCAGTCCGTCGCCCAGGAGGTTGAAACCCATCACGACGAGGAAGATCGCAAGCCCCGGCGCCAGTGCGTACCACCACGCCATCGGCAGGAACTCGCGGGATTCGGCGACCATCCGCCCCCATTCGGGCACCGGCGGCTGCGCCCCGAGGCCGAGGAAGCCCAACGCCGCCGCGGTAAGGATCGTGAATCCCATCCCCAGCGAAATGCGGACGATGATCGCCGAGGAGATGTTGGGGAGGATGTGGAGGACGATCAGCCGCCAGGGGCTCGCCCCCAGGGCCTCGGTCGCCTCGATGAACACCTCGTTCTGCAGGCGCTTCGTCTCCGCGTAGACCAGGCGGGTGAACCACGGCCAATAGGTGAGCGACAGCGCCAGGATGACGTTCGGCAGGCTCGGCCCCAGGGTCTGCGCGATGGCGATCGCCAGGATCACCTGCGGCACCGCCAGGAACACGTCCGAGATGCGCATCAGGAGGTCGCCGAACCAGTTGGCGTAGAACGCGGCCAACAGGCCGATCGGCACGCCGATCAGCAGCGACGCCCCCACCGCGACGACGCCGATGACGATGGTGAGCCGCGCCCCGAACAGGATGCGGCTGTAGATGTCGCCCCCCATGCGGTCGGTGCCGAACAGATGCTCGGCCGACGGTGGCAGCAGGCGGAGCTCGGGGTGGATCTCCCACACGTCCTCGGGATGCGTCGCCAGAAGCGGGGCGAACAGCGCCACCAGGACCAGGAGGACGATCAGCACGAGGCCGATCAGGGCCACCCTGTCCTCGGCGATCTTCCTGAGGATCCGGGCGAAACCGCTCATGCGGCGCTCCGCCTGGGATCGATCAGCACCAGGACGACGTCCACCGCGAGGTTCACCAGCATGTAGATGACGCCGGCCCAGACGGTGAAGCCGAGGACGGCGTTGTAGTCCGACATCACGATCGAGTTGACGGCGTAGTAGCCGAGGCCCGGCCAGTCGAACACCGCCTCGATCACCACCGCTCCGGCCAGCAGGATGCCGAACAGCAGGCCGATCTGGGTCACCGTGGCGACGAGCGCGTTCCGGAGCACGTATTTCCAGACGATCACCGAGGGCGGAAAGCCCATCGCCCGCTCATGCAGCACGTAGGGGCTCTGGATCACGTCGAGGACGCCGGCGCGGGTGAAGCGGACGATCGTGGCGAGCGCCGGGAAGGCGAGGGTCAGCGCCGGCAGCAGGAGATGGCTGAAGGCGTTGCCGAAGCCCTCCCAGTCGCCGTCGATCAGCGTGTCGATCAGCAGGAAGCCGGTGACGGTCGGCGGCGGGAAGCCGTCGAAGCGGCCGCCGAGCGGCAGCCAGTCGAAATGCATCGCGAAGGCGAGCTGCAGCATGATCCCGAGCCAGAAGCTCGCGATCGCCAGCCCGGACACGGTGACGATCCGGACGACATGGTCGAGCAGCGAATTGCGGCGCAGCGCCGAGACGACGCCCAAGGGAATCCCGACGACGATCGAGAAGATCATCGCCACCAGCGTCAGCTCGATGGTCGCCGGCAGGCGTCCCAGCAGATCCTCCACCACCGGCCGGCCGGTGAACAGGCTCTCCCCGAGATCGCCCTGCACGAGATTCTGGACGTAGTACCAGAGCTGGACGACCAGCGGCCGGTCGAAGCCCAGTTCCTCCCGCAGTGCCGCCACCTGCTCAGGCGTCGCCGTGTCGCCGGCGGCCAGGCGCACCGGGTCCGCCGGGATCACATGCGAGATCACGAAGGTGATGACGATGATGCCGAACACGCTCGGCACCAGCCACAGCAGGCGCTTGACGATGAAGGTCAGCAGATACATCGGGCGTCGCCAGGAACGGGAGGGCAGACCCTACACGCGGCCACGGGAGACTCAAGCCCCGCGTCTCGGCTCGCCCCTCACACCATCGCTCGTTATCCCCAACCGTCATGGCATGGCTCGCCCATGCCATCCACGACTTTCCGGCGCAGGCCGCACGCCGAGGCGGAACAGCCGTCATGCCACGATCAAGTCGTGGCATGACGGCTGAGGTGCGTAGGGGCCCCTACCCCCACACCTCGGCCGCGACCTCGACGACGAGTGCGAGCTTGGCGATCTCGTCGTCCAGGGTGATCTCGTTGCCCTCGACGGTGCTGGCGAAGCCGCATTGGGGGCTCAGGGCCAGCCGCTCCAGCGGCGTGAAGCGGGATGCTTCCTCGATCCGGCGCTTGAGGCCGTCCTTGCTTTCGAGCGTCCCGCGCTTGGTGGTGACGAGGCCGAGAACGGCGACCTTGCCCTCGGGGAGATAGCGCAGCGGCTCGAAGCCGCCCGCCCGCTCGGTGTCGTATTCGAGGAAGTAACCGTCGACGTCGATCTGGTTGAACAGCACGTCGGCCACCGGCTCGTAGCCGCCCTCGGCGACCCAGGCACTGCGGAAATTGCCGCGGCAGAGATGCATGGTGACGGCCATGTCCTTCGGCCGGCCGGCGATCGCACCATTGATCAGGCGGGCATAGGTGACGGGGAGCGTATCGGGGTCCTCGCCGAGGCCCCGCACCTGCTCGCGGAGCTTCGGGTCGCAGAGATAGGCGAAGTTCACCTCGTCGATCTGGAGATAGCGGCAGCCGGCGTCGGCGAGGTCCTGGACTTCCTCGCTGTAGACCCGCGCCAGGTCCTCGTAGAAGGCGTCGAGATGGGAATAGGCGGTCTCGTCGATCGCCTTGCGCCCGCCCCGGAAATGCATGGTGCTGGGCGACGGGATGGTGAGCTTCGGTACCGCCCGCGAGACCGACTGCAGAAAGCGGAAATGGTCGACAAAGATCGGCTGCGGCCGGGCGAGCCTGCCGGCAATGCGGAGGCCGGGCGGCGCCAACTCGATGTCGCCGGCGTCGGTGTGGAACCGCGCCTTCATCTTTGGCGGCACCACCTCGGCGTTCTCGAACTTCTCGAGGAAGTCGAGATGCCACCAGGTGCGCCGGAACTCGCCGTCGGTCGCCGCCTGGAAGCCGAGATCCTCCTGAAGCGCGACCACGGCGCGGATCGCCTCGTCCTCCACCGCGCGAAGGCCCGCGGCATCGAGCCGACCCGCCTTCTTCGCCTCGCGCGCCTCCACCAGCATCGGCGGGCGCAGCAGGCTTCCGACATGGTCGGCGCGGAACGGGGGCGTGGTGCGGTGCGCCATCTTCTCACTCCTCGGTCGGCGGTCCGGTTCGGGCAGCGACGGCGGCGCGGGCGCGTGCTACCACCCTGTCGACGACGCCACCGGCATCGCCGAGATGGGCGGCGGGGTCGAGGGCGGCCTCGGTGTTGGTGCCGCCCAGATTGGCGCGCATCCGCTCCGTATCGACCGTGAAGCGGCGCGCCAGGTCGTCGGCCTGGGCCAACGCCCCCGCTGTCAGGATCACCGCCTGGGGCAGGGCCAGCGCCTCGCTCTGCCAGGCGCCGGCCGCACGCTCGTGCTCGCCGGCCATGGCAGTCATCATCGGCGCGACCTGAGCCTGAATGCTCGAAGCGGCCGCGCGGATATGGGCGGCCTGCACGGGGTTGCGCTTATGCGGCATCGAGCTCGACCCGCCACGGCCGGGCTCCACCGGCTCGGCGACTTCGCCGACCTCGGTCTGAGCCATCAGGACGATATCGCCGGCGAACTTGGCGAGGTTGCCGGCGATCAGTCCCAGCACCGCCACGAATTCGACGAGGGAGTCGCGCCGGGAATGCCAGGGTGCTTCCGGCACGCCGAGCCCGAGCTCCTGGGCGAAGGCCTCCACCACCGCGCGGCCGTTGTCGCCGAAGGAGTCGAGCGTCCCTACCGGTCCACCGAGCTGCACCCGGAGAAGACGCGGCCGCAGTTCCTCCAACCGTGCAAGATGATCGACGAACGGCGCCAGCCAGAGCGCGCATTTGTAGCCCAAGGTCACTGGCAGGGCCTGCTGCTGGAAAGTCCGGCCGATCATCACCGTGTCCCGGTGCTGCTCGGCGCGGTCGGCGAGCGCCGAGATCAGGCCGACGAGATCGGCCTCGATCGCCGCCAGCGCCTCGCGAAGCTGCAGGACGAGCGCGGTATCGACGATGTCCTGGGTCGTCGCCCCCCAATGCACCCAGAGACCGGCCTCCGGCCCCGTCGCCTCGGCAAGCGCGCGGATCAGCGCCGTGATCGGCTGGCCGGTCTTGGCGGTACCTTCGCGGAGCGCGTGGATGTCCGGCACGAGGGACTGGGCGGCGGACGTAATCGCCGCCGCCGCTTCGGCCGGCACGAGGCCCACCTTGGCTTCAGCGCGGGCAAGCGCGGCCTCGGCCTCCAGCATGTAGGCGATGCGGCGCGGGTCGCTGAACAGAGCCCGCATCGCATCGGTTCCGAACAGGTCGTCGTAGAGGCCGGGTTCGAAGTTCGCGGTCATGCATGCTTACCCGAGCGGAGGCGACGGGTTTTGTCCGTTCTGTCGCGCCTCTCGGCGCGACCCACCTCACCCTCCCCGCCGAAGCGATGCTTTGCCGGGTCCCCTCCCTCTCCCCCGCAGGCGGCGGAGAGGGCGACATTCTTTCTCCCTCTCCGCCCCTGGGGGTGGAGAGGGCTGGGGTGAGGCGGGGGCGAAGACGCGCTCACTGCCTCACACGTCGAAGAACACCGTCTCGCCGTCGCCCTGCAAACGGATGTCGAGGCGCCAGACGGGCATGTCCCCGCCCTCCTCGCAGGTGGCGAACAGCGTCCGGCGTGCGGCCTCGTCCTCGATCGCGCCCAGCACCGGGTCGGTATCGTTGAGGGGGTTGCCGGCAAAATAGATGCGCGTCGTCAGATAGTTCAGAAGCCCGCGGCTGAACAGCGTCAGCGCGATATGCGGCGCCTGGAGGGTGTTGCCGCGTCCCGGCACCGGGCCGGGCATGATGGTCTCGAACCGGTACCGGCCGTCATCGTCGGTGCGGCAGCGCCCCCAGCCGGTGAAGGCGGAATCGAGCGGGGCGTCTTCCCGCCGGTCTTCGGGATGGGCATAGCGCCCATCGGCGTTGGCCTGCCAGATCTCGACCATCGCGTCGGGGACGACCGCGCCGTCGCCGTCGGTGATCCGGCCGGTGACGACGATGCGCTCGCCGCGGGTCTCCGGCCGCACCAGAACCTCCAAGCCGTCATGGATCAGTGCGTGATGAAAGAAAGGCCCGATCGTCTGCGAGGCGGTCAGTCCGCGCGCCATCTCACGTCTCCATCGGCGTCGCGTCGCGGCCGCGCAGCACGAAGTCGAAGCGGTAGCCGAGCGCGAACTCGGGCTGGGTCAGGTCCATCTCGAAGCGTGCGCACAGCCGCTCCCGCGCCGCCGCGTCGGGAATGCTGTTGTAGATCGGATCGAAGGGAAGCAACGGGTCGCCGGCGAAATACATCTGGGTGATCAGCCGCGTCGCGAAGCCCGGCCCGAACAGGCCGAAATGGATGTGCGGCGGCCGCCACGCATTCTTGTGGTTGCGCCAGGGATAGGCGCCGGGACGAACGGTGAGGAAGCGGTAGGCGCCATCGGCATCCGTCATCGCATGGCCGACGCCGAGAAAATGGGGGTCGAGCGGGGCGTCGTGCTGATCGACCGGGTGAGCGTAGCGTCCGGCCGCGTTGCACTGCCAGATCTCGATGACGGTGTTCGGCAGCGGCCGGCCATCCTCGTCGACGACGAAGCCGGAGACGGTCATCCGCTCGCCAACCGCCTCGCCGCCGGCATGGTGAGTGAGGTCGGTCACCGACGGGCCGAATTCGGCTGCGCCCGGCGCCGGTCCCGTGACTTCGGTCAAGGTGTGGTCGATCCGCACCGGTGCCCGCTTCGGCGTCCGCTTCACCGTGCTGCCGTAAGCATCCCAGGCATTGAGCGGGTTGGTGCCGCCCGCCGGACGGCGGAAACCCGTGACGCTCTCCATGGCCGTTCCTCGCACAATCGGCTTGCCAGCCCATCGGCCGGGAAGACAGTTTAGGTGATCGCCAATCGCATCTGTCAATCAACGGTGGTCAAGAATGAAGAAGCTCGAAGGGAGGGTCGCCCTCATTACCGGGGCGGGTAGCGGCATCGGGCGCGGGATCGCCCGCGCTTTCGCGAAGGAAGGCGCCAAGCTCGTCCTCACGGGGCGGAGCCGCGACCGGCTCGATCCAGCCGCGGAGGAAACCAAAGGGCTCGGGGCCGAGGTCCTGGTCCATCCGGCCGACGTCACCGACGCAAGCCAGGTCGAAGGTCTGTTCGCGGCCGCGACTGAGCGGTTCGGACGGCTCGACCTCCTGGTCAACAATGCCGGTGCGTTCAACGGCGGGCCGCTCGACACCCTGTCGATCGAGGATTGGGACCACGTCATCGCCGTCAACCTGCGCGCGCCCTTCCTCTGCACCCGCGCAGCACTCCAGATCATGCGGCCGCAGGGCATCGGGCGGATCATCAACATCGGCTCGATCTCGGCCCAGCGGGTCCGCGAGAACTCCGCCCCCTATTCGACCTCGAAGCACGGCCTGTGGGGCCTCACCCAGGTCACGGCTCTGGAAGGCCGCGAGTACGGCGTCACCTGCTGCTGCCTCCATCCCGGCAACACGCTGGTCGAGCGGCGCCAGGACAGCGGCAGCGCCTGGGACGACGAGCCGATGATGACCACCGACGAGCTTGCCGAGGTGGCGCTGACGATGGCGGCCCTGCCGCCGCATGTGGAGATGCTGGAAGCGATCGTGCTGCCGGCGAAGCAGCTCTATGTCGGGCGCGGCTGAGAGGCCACGTCACTCCTCGCAGATGCTGACCGCAAGTTCTTCGATGCGGTCGGCCGGAACCGGTTTCGAAAACAGATAGCCCTGGGCGCGGTCGCAACCGAGGCCGCGCAGCAGGTTCAGCACCCGCTTCGTCTCCACCCCTTCTGCGGTCACCGACATCCCGAGCTGATGGGCCATGTCGATGGCCGCGCGGACGATGGTGGCGTTGCGCGGGTCGGCGTCCATGCCGATCACGAACTCCTTGTCGATCTTCAGCCAGCTCGCTGGAAAGCGCTGGAGATAGGTGAGCGACCCGTAGCCGCGGCCGAAATCGTCGATCGAAAGCTCGATCCCGGTATCGGCGAGGCCTTCGAGCATCGGGATCGACCGCTCGGGGTCCTGCATCACCGCGGTCTCGGTGATCTCGAGCTGCAGGGCCTCGTTGGGCAGGCCGTGCTTCGCGAGCAGCCTCTGGACCGCATCCGGCAGGTCGGGGTCTTCGAGGTTCTTCACCGAAAGGTTCGCCGAGAGGATGAAGTCGAGCCCCTTGGCCCGCCAGCGGGCGAGCTGCTCCATCGACGTGTCCAGGACCCAGGCGGTCAGCGGCCGGATCGCCGCCGTCCGTTCCGCGATGGGGATGAACTCGTCGGGCATGACCATCCCGCGGAGAGGATGCTGCCAGCGCACCAGCGCCTCGACGCCGTTCACGCGCCCGGTGCGCAGGTCGACCTTCGGCTGGTAATGAAGCAGAAGCTGTCGTTCCTGCACAGCGCGGCGAAGCTCGTGCATCAGCACGAGGTTCTGGCGCACCCGGCGGTCGTGGTCGGCGACGTAGACGGCGAAATCGCGACCGGCATTCTTGGCGACCGCCTTGGCGATACCGGCCTGGCGGACCAGCGATCGCGCCAGCATGTCGCCGTCGGAATATTGCGAGGCGCCCATCCCGGGCTCCAGCACCACTTCGATTCCTTCCACCGAAATCGACTGCGTCAGGGCCTTCCGGCACTTGCGGGCATAGCGCTCGATTTGCGGCGGCTCGGAGTCGGGAATGGCCGCGGCGAAGTGGTCGGTATAGAGCCTTGCCAGCATCGCCGAACGCGGCAGGCAGCTCTGCAGTCTTTGGGCGGCGATGCTCAGGATGTAATCGGCCGCATCCGGCCCGAAGTCGAGCGTGACGTCGGTGTAGCAATCAAGATCGACCAGGAGCACCCACAATGGCGGTCCGGCCGGGTCCTGCCCGGCGATCGCCTGTTCCAGGCGGTCTTGCAGGCGGGCGTAGTTCGCCAACCCGGTCACATGATCACACTCAGTCATCTCTCACCGAAGACATTCCAACCAACGATAGCAGAGTGAAGGCGGTGAAATTCAACCTGTGTTAGCAATGATAGGCCCATCGGTATGTCCAACAGGAGATATCATCTTCCTTTAGGAATAATTTCGACCGCACCAGCTTTGCGATCAAGCAAAGGCCGCGCGAGATTGTCGCTCCGCCCGTTACGATCCGGTGTATCGCGTCCGGTAGAACAAGGCCGGCGCCGGACGTCGTAACGCGGGACGGCTTGCGTTACTCTGTGCACCCGCTACGGTCGCACGCCGTCAATCACCGAACTCCACCCAGGACGCGCCGTGAAAAGCTACGAGATCAGATCCCCCGACGGGGTCGACGCCCTCGCCTTGGTCGAACGTTCCCAGCCCGAGCCGAGGGCCGGGCAGGTACTGGTCCGGATGCGGGCTTCCTCGATCAACTATCGCGATCTCTCGACCATCGAGGACCCGGTCAGCCGCAAGCTGCCCTATCCGACGGTCCCGAATTCGGACGGCGCCGGGGAAGTCGTCGCCATCGGCCCCGGGGTCACGCGCTTCGACGTCGGCGACCGGGTCGCCGGCACGTTCTTCCAGCGCTGGATCGCCGGCGGTATCACGGCCGACGCGATGGCGAGCGCCCTGGGCGGCGCCATCGACGGCGTAATGTCCGAATACGTGGTATTCGACGAGGGCGGCCTCGTCGCCATCCCCGACCATTTGTCGTTCGAGGAAGGCGCGACCCTCCCCTGTGCGGCGTTGACCGCTTGGCACGCGCTGATCGTCAAGGGCGGCATCAAGGCCGGCGATACCGTTCTCCTGCTCGGCACCGGCGGAGTGTCGATCTTCGCCCTGCAGTTCGGCGTCATGCACGGCGTCCGGGCAATCGTTACGTCGAGCAGCGACGCCAAACTGGCCCGCGCCCGCGAGATGGGGGCGTGGGAGACCATCAACTATCGCGACACGCCGGATTGGCAGGATGCGGTCCGCGCCATGACCGCTGGACGCGGTGTCGATCAGGTGATTGAGGTCGGCGGTCCCGGCACGCTGGAACGGTCGATCCAATCGGTCCGGGTCGGCGGACGCATCAGCCTGATCGGCATCCTGACCGGCGTTGCCGGCCAGGTGAACCCAACCCCGATCATGCGGAATTCCATTACGGTGGACGGCATTTATGTCGGCAGCCGCGACATGTTCGAGGACATGAATGAGGCTATCAGTGCCAACAGCCTGAAGCCGGTGATCGATACGGCATTTCCGTTTACCGAAGCGAGGGCAGCCTATCATCGGATGCGCGCGGGCGGTCATTTCGGAAAGATCGTCGTTTCGATCGGCGATCAACCGTGAGGGACGAACGATGAAGCTCTATGGCTATTTCCGGAGCTCCGCCGCCTATCGCACTCGGATCGCCCTCAATCTCAAGGGCCTCGCCTGGGACCCGACCTATATCCACCTGACCCGCGACGGCGGCGAGCAGTTCAAGCCGGACTACCTGAAGCTCAATCCCCAGGCCCTGGTGCCGGCGCTGGAAGACGACGACGGGACCGTCCTTACCCAGTCGATGGCGATCGTCGAATATCTGGACGAGACCCGCCCCGAGCCGCCGCTGCTGCCGAAATCGCCGGCGGAGCGCGCCCGTGTCCGGGCGATCGCCCAAGCCGTGGCGTGCGACATCCACCCGCTCAACAATCTCAGGGTGCTGCGCTTCCTCACCAAGGATCTGGGTCTTTCCGAGGACGACAAGAACCGCTGGTACAAGCATTGGGTCGAGACCGGGCTCGACGCGGTCGAGAAGCTGCTGGCCGGACACCCGGCGACGGGGCGCTTCTGCCATGGCGAGACGCCGACGCTCGCCGACATCTGCCTGGTGCCGCAGGTGGCCAACGCCCGCCGCTTCGACTGCGACCTCTCGAACTGTCCCACGGTCGTCGCCATCGAGCAGGCCTGCCTGGAGATGCCCGCCTTCTCCTCGGCCGCGCCCGAGAACCAGCCGGACGCCGCCTGAGACGGCGGTGCCACGCCAGAGATCCTCGTGTCGGGCACGAGGATGACAAAGTCGGGAGAAGATCCTTTCTCCGCCCTTCCCGTCATCCCTCCCCCTTCCCGTCATCGTCGGGCTTGACCCGACGATCGCCAAGGCGAAGGCTGGCAGGAAACACGTCTTCAGGGGAGAAGCGCCATGGCGGACGATCAACGCGGCAATGCCGTCGTCGTCCAGCCCGACGACGGGCCGAGCTGGTGGCAGCCGGTACCGGCCAACGGCTATTCCGAGGTCCGATTGTCGCCCCACAACCTGCCGGCCGTGAAAGGGCGCCTCTCTTCGGGCATCCAGGTGATTACCCCCGGCTGCTTCATCCGCGAGCACCAGCACGAAGCCAACGAAGAAATCCTGTTCTTCTTCGAGGGCCGCGGCGAGGTCGAGGTCAACGGCGAGAGCCACCCCATCGTCCCCGGCACCACCTGCTATCTCGGCCCGCTGAACCGGCACCGAATCGTCAATACCGGCGAGTCCGACCTCAAGATGTTCTGGGTGCTGATGCCGGGCGGGCTAGAGGACTTCTTCGCCGCCATCGGCCGGCCGCGCCAGCCGGGCGAGCCGGCGCCGCAGCCCTTCCCGCGGCCGGCGAACGTCGAAGAGATCGAGGCCCGGACGGTGTTCGTGAAGGTCCAGGAGTAGGACAACGATGGCCAAACTGACCCTCAAGAGCGGCGACGAGCTCTATTACGAAGTCCATGGCGACGGCGAGCCGCTGATGCTTGTCTCGGGCCTCAGCGGCACCGCGACCTTCTGGACCACGATTTACCCCACCTTGGCCGAGCGCTACCGCGTCGTCCTGCACGACCATCGCGGCACCGGCCGCAGCACCCATGCCCGCATCCGCTACTCGGTCGAGCAGATGACCGACGACGTGATCGAGCTGATGGATGCGCTGGGCATCGAGCGGGCGCATCTGATCGGCCATTCGACCGGCGGCGCCATCGGCCAGACCATGGCCCTCGACCGGCCGGAGCGGCTGGGAAAGCTCGTCCTCACCGCCACCTGGACGGCGGCGGATGCCTATTTCCGCCGGCTGTTCGAGGTCCGAGGGGACTCGCTTCGCAATGGCGGGCCGCGCGCCTATGTCCGATCCAACGCGATCTACATGCGGCCGCCCTGGTCGGTCCGGGACGACATCGCCGCCATCGAGGCGCAGGAGCAGGCGATCATCGACGGCTTCCCGCCGCCCGAGGTGATGCTCGACCGGATCGACGCGATCTGCCGCTTCGACCGCCGCGCCGATCTGCCGCGCATCCAGGCGCCGACCCTGGTGATCGGCGCCCGCGACGACATCGTCACGCCGGTCTACTACAGCGAGGAGCTGGGCCGCCTGATCCCCGGCGCGACCACGGTCCTTCTTCCCCAGGGTGGGCATTTCTTCCCGCAGCTTTTACGGACCGAATTCACCAGAACGGTGCTGGACTTCCTGTCCGACTGATAATGCCCCGTCAACCGGCGTTCGGCAGATTTGCCTGAGGCGATGTCCTGGGCAACCGCCTGCGACGATGGCCGTGCGAGCGGATGGTCCGTTCCGCCGTTACGACGATCACCGTGACGGCCAGGGCAAACAGCATGATCGCGACCACGATCAGCGGGTTCTTGAGCCAGTCCGGGACGAGGATCAGGATCGTCCCCATCGCCAGGAGCGTCGAACCGCCCAGCAGTTTCAGCGCTCGCCCCTCTTCCTCCTTCAGCTTGCGCGAGCCCAGCGTAGCCGTGAAGGCGACGACGATCAGCGTCATAGGGATCATGTAGACGCTGATATAGAGCCACAGATAGAGGAGGTAGCCGGAAAAGCTGATGTCGTCGAGCGTGAGGATGCGGGTATAGGTCATGGCGAAGCCGCTGGTGCACAGGATCGCGTATCCGCCAGCCGACAGGGTCAACGCCGCGGTGCCGAGGACCATCGGCGAGAACCGCCGCGCCTTGCACACGACGCCGCAACGATAGGCGATCTGGCGTTTCCCCGTCTCCGGAATCGATAGCGTCGCCGACCGCGCGAGCGATCCCATGCGGTGGAACAGGCCGGCCTTCGCCTCGGGACGGATCGACAGGCTCGGTCCATGGCTGAAGCCCAGGAAATCCTTGATGTTGAGCGCCGCCATCACCAGCGCGATCACGCCTGCGGTGGTGGTGATCAGGGACAGGTCGCCGACATATTCGAACAGGCTGAGCCAGGCCGTCATCAGCGCCAGGTACATCAGCGCCCAGGTGACCGCGAAGGATGCGCCGACGACCAGCATGTGCACCCGGCTCTTGGCGCGGATCATCATGCTCATCAGCATCAGGAGCACGAACAGGCCGCAGGGGTTGAAGGAGTCGACCGCCGCCATGGTGATGGTCAGCACCGGCAGCGATAGCTGGCCCGGATCGACCACCCCGACGATCGGCAGGGCGATAGGCTCGATGACCCGATTGCGGTGCGCCGCCTCCGGCAACACCGTGCCCGTCGCGGCGATGGTTTCGTGCAGGGCTTGGTCGCGGCAGGCGAGCACCTGCCGGCGAAGCGATTCGCCCGTCGTCGCGTCGTCCTGATAGCCCACGGTCATCTGGTTGCAGATGAAGGTGGTCGGCACGACGGACGTGCTGCCGCCGGCGGCCTCGGCCATGTCGAGGAGCAACGAGACATGCTCGCGATGCTCGCTCAGTTCGTACTCGACCACATCGAGCCAGGGAAGCTCGCCGCGCAACCCGTCGAGGAAGGCGTGTTCCTTGGCGCAGTGCGGGCAGCCGAGCGACCAGAACAGGTACAGGCGAACGCGCGGCGAGCCGTCCTCGTCGGGCGCATACCATACCGTCTCGGTCGCGACCGGTTCCGTCGGTTCCTGAGATCGAGCCGGCCCGGAACCGAGAAGGGCCAGGAGAACGATCAGCAGAAGCGCTGCGACGCTCCCGCCGCGCATGGTCACTTCCTGCAGGCCCGCCCGCAGCGGCGAACCGCCAGCAGGGAGATCGCGGCGAGGCCGAGCGCGTAGGGAATGTTGAAGCCCGCCATCGAGATGCCGAAGACGTCCCACTGCACTTCGTTACAGCGAACGATAGGCGCGTTCATGATGGCATCACGCAGTTCATCGAGAGACTGCCCGGTGGTCGCGGCGCCCACACAGGCGTCGGTCCCTCGCCACCATCCCTGCTCTACGCCGACGTGATAGCCCGCAACCGCAGCCTCAAACAGGAAGGCGAGGCTGAAGACGACCGTCAGCGCGAGCAGCAGCCGCGACCCCCATTGATTGTGGTGACGGCTCCACCACAGCCCGGCCGCCGCGAGGGGTATCACGGCGAGATAGGGCCAGCGCTGGACGTGGCATAGCTTGCACGGTGCGAGCCCGACCACGTACTGAAAGAAAAGGGCAAACGCGATGGCACCGACGCTCGCGGCCAGGATCAGCGTGAAAAGCCTCTGCGGCGTCCATTGCCCGATCATCCGTAGGCCCCGATCGAAAAGCGGTGAACAGGCGGACCGCCGACGAGCATCGGGCCGCCACCCGGATGGATGGACGGCCCGAGCAAGTGGCGATCGCCGAGATCTTCAGTCGGCAGATCAGTCCTTAGCGGTAGGACGCATGTCTTCGGCGCCGCCCAGCTCCGTGCTCGGGCAGCCGGGGCCCTTCTGGGAACCGGTCGCGGCGTACTGGGCCTCGTCCTCGCCCGTCGGGCAACCGCCGCGCTTGGCCTCTTCGCTAGGGATGTCGCATCCCTCGGACGCCGTCGCCGCATGGGCCGCTTCGTCACCGGCCTTCGGCGCACCGCCGCGGTCGCAATCGGCCTGTGCCAGCGCACTGCCGCTGGCGAGCATCAGAGCGAAGGCGAAAGGCGTGATCATCTTTGCAACGGTCGAAGTCGTCATCGCTGAACTCCAATTCGAAGATATTCGCAACCCAAGGATGACGATGCCCCCCTCAATAGCTGCAACTCGAGGCACCGACAGCGCTCCCGCGCCATGTCGTTCTGTTTACCGTGCATCGAACGTCATCGAGTTAATGCAGGTTAGAAGCCAAAAAACTTTTTGACGTACCATGACAATTACCCCGCTCGCACAGCACCGGTAGCGAGGGCTAGCCCAGTTCCTTCCGACCTTTTAGGAGACGCCGCATGCTTCATCTTCGTGCCGCCGCCGCCGGCCTGACGCTGCTTTTCAGCGTCGCTGCCGTCGCGGACGACGGTCCCGGTCTTCCACCGCAGCAAGCGCTCGGCGATCCGCAGGCACCGGTCAAGATCGTCGAGTATTTCTCGATGTCGTGTCCCCATTGCGCCTGGTTTCACGAGCACACGCTTCCCGAGTTCAAGACCAACTATATCGACACCGGCAAGGTCTACATGGAGTTCAGGGACTTCCCTTTGGACAAGCCGGCGGTGATGGGGGCTATGTTCGCCCACTGCAGTGGACCCGACCAATATTTCGGGTTCGTGGACGACCTGCTAGCCCATCAGGACGACTGGGTCGACGCCAGTACTCTCTCCGATGCCTTGCGCCCCATGGCGCATGATCACGGCATGACGGATGCCGACGTCGACGCGTGTCTCGCCAACGAGCAGTTGATTGATCAGATCATCAATTCCCGGCGAGTCGCCACGGAGGATGAGAAGGTGGAAGTCAAGTCGACGCCCACCTTCGTCGTCAACGGTGAGGTCATTTCCGGCGCCAAGAATTACGCCGTGTTCTCCGAACTCGTCGACGAACATCTCTAGGCAGCGACTTCCGTCGCGGGCCGTGGGTCAGACCGGCTGGGGGTCCCGGCGAGCCGATGGAATCTCGGCCAGGCGGCTGAGATTGAACCATGACCGGAGCGCCTCGCGGAAACGCGGGGCGCCGTGCGCTTCCAGCCGCTCCTCGTCGAGTGCACGCTCCACGCCGAGGTCACCGCGCCAGACATAGATCATGTCGCGAACGGTGATCGACAGGAACAGATCGACCTCGTAGCCGGGGTCCTCCAGGCAGAGCTGGACGGCGCTCTGCTCGTTGATGAACCACCACAGCGATTTCCCCGCCGGCAGATCGGCGAACTCCAGTTGCACGACCGTGCGCCCGGGCCCGAAAGCGTCGGCCTTCACGGTCCGTTCCATGTCCCAGATCAGCAGGCGAAAGTCGACTTCGTCTTCCTTGAGCTGGCGGCGCGTCCATCGCTGTCCCCAGACGCCGAGCGCATCGACCAATGGCAGAAACTCGCGTCCCGCTTCGGTGAGACGATACGTCGCGCCGTCGCGCTCGATCACGCCTTCACGTTCGAGTTCCTTGAGCCGCCGAGACAGCATCGATGGCGACATCAGCGGAACACCGCGCTGAATCTGAGAGAAGTGACTGGCGCCGGCACCAAGTTCCCTGAGCAGCAGAGCATTCCAGCGTTCGCAGAACAGCTCGGCAGCCTTCGCCACGGGGCAGAACTGACCGTAACCCTTCGTCATGGCGGCAACCTTAGGCGTCGTCGGATCGCCCTGTCACTACTGTCTTGGTAGTAGAATCGGCCTCTCTCCGGAGGGAAAGTCGCGGCCTTCGCAGCAACCGATCCGACAGATCGCAAAACGGAGGGACGGCCTCATGACCACGACGACCATGCAGAGCATCGACGACCTGAAACAGCAGTTGAAGACGATGTGGAGCACCGGCGACTACGGTCTCATCGCTCTGGGGATGCAGGAAAGTGCCGAAGCCTTCCTGGCCGAGCTGGGCGTCGCGCCGGACGAACGGTTCCTCGACGTCGCCTGCGGCTCGGGCCAGATGGCTGTCCCCGCCGCTCGCGCCGGCGCCCAGGTGACCGGCATCGACATCGCTCCGGAATGGCTCGCGCAGGCACGGCACCGCGCGGAGACCGAGGGCGTCGCGGTGACTCTCGATGTCGGCGATGTCGAGAACATGCCCTACGCGGACGAGAGCTTCGACACCGTGATGAGCCTGATCGGCGCCATGTTCGCACCTCGACCCGACCGCACCCTGTCGGAGATGCTGAGGGTGTGCCGGCCGGGCGGCCGCATCATCATGGGCAATTGGACGGCGCAAGGGCTGGTCGGGAAGTTCTTCGCCACCATCGGCAAGTACGCCCCGCCGCCGGACATGCCCTCCCCGCTACTCTGGGGCGACGAGGAGACGGTGAAGGCGCGCTTCGGCGATTCGGTCTCCGATCTCCGCCTCGCGCGCCGGATGATGCATTTCCGCTACCCGATGCCGCCCGCAGAGGTGGCTGAGCATTACGTCAACCATTTCGGCCCGGTGATGCGCGCCCGCGCAACGCTGGACCCGGCCGGCCAGAAGGCGCTGGGAGACGACATCGAAGCGCTGTGGGCGGGCGCCAACACCGCCACCGACGGCATGACCGAGGTCGACGGCGAGTTCCTGGAGGTGGTGGCCGTCAAGGCCTGAAGCGCGGAGGCTGGGTCCTTCGGCATGTCCGGAGGACCCAGGCAAGCGCTCCGGCCTTACGGGTTCCCGCCTGCGCGGGAACGACGGTCGAGGTGAGTCTCGCTCAGAACCGCTTGGCCCAGTCGTCACCCCACATCGGCAGGTAGGCGTCCTCGTCGTAAGGGTGCGCGCGGACGGCATCGAGGTTCAGATCGACGCCGAGACCCGGCCGGGTCGGGATCTCGTAGCCGCCGTTCACCGGACGCGGGCAGTTCTCCAGGAGGTCGAAACGCCACGGCACGTCGTATTCGCAGAACGATTCCTGCATGACGATGTTGGTCGTGCAGGCGTCGAGCTGGATCGCGGCGGCCGTGGCCACCGGGCCGAAGGGATTGTGGAACGAGACCGGGATGTAAATGGCATCGGCCATCGCCGCCATCTTCTTAGCCTCCAGGATGCCGCCGACATGGATGATGTCCGGCTGCAGCACCGAGACCTCGCCGGACGCGAGCAGGGCCTGCAAATGGTACTTGGTGTAGCAGCGCTCACCGGTCGCCAGCCGGGTTTTGATCGAGCGGCCGATCTTGGCCAGCGCGCCAACGTTCTCCGGGTCGCAGGGCTCCTCGAACCAGTAAATGCGCGAGGGCTCCAGCAGTCGGGCGATCTCGATCGCCGAGCCGGGACTGAAACGGCCGTGGCAGTCGAGCAGGATCTCCATCTCCTCCCCCACCGCCTCGCGGACCGCGGCGACCATGTCGACGGCACGGGCGATTTCACGGCGCTCGGGGTCACGGCCCGACGACCCGAACGGGTCGAACTTGAGACCGCGATAGCCTTTCGCGGCGACCGCAGCGGCGGCCTCGGCGACCGCGCCGATGTCGGCACCGGCGCCGTACCAGGCATTGGCATAGGCCGGGATGCGCTCATGGCAGCGACCGCCGAGGAGGTCGTAGACCGGGCGGCCGACGGCCTTGCCGACGATGTCCCACAGCGCCATCTCGATCGCGCCGATGGCGCTGTTCACCACCGGTCCGCCGCGGGCGAACTCGTTCCGGAACATGTCCTGCCACATCCGCTCGATCTGGAAGGCCGAGCGGCCGATGACGTGGCGGCGGGCGAGATCGAAGACCGAGGCTTCGACCGCCTTGGCCTGCCACTCGAGCGTGCCTTCACCGACGCCGTGGATGCCGTCGTCGGTCTCGACACGAACGAAGACGAAATTCCGCCAGCGGGTGCCGACCAGATAGGTCTCGACCCGCGAGACGCGGCAGTCCTTCGGACCGGCCGCGCCCACTGTCGCCGTCATCGTCAGTGCTTGTAGTCGGGCTGGTCGCGTTCGAGCAGGCGCTTCATCGCCGCGAAGTGGCGACGGTAATTGGCCGTGGCACCCATGGCTTCGGACTCGACCTGCTCGGCCACCTGCTTGGCCATCTCGTCCGGAACCCGCTTCAAGGGCCGCCCGGTCGACATCGCCAGCACCTGCGCCTGACAGGCGCGATGCAGGTAGTAGAGGTCTTCCCAAGCCGCCGCCACGGTATCGCCGACGACGGTGATCCCGTGATTGGCCATGAACATCACCCGCTTGTCGCCCAGCGCTGCGGCGATGCGGTCGCCTTCCTCGGTAGCCAGGGCGACGCCGCCGAAATAATCGTCATAGGCGATGCGGTCGTAGAACCGGCAGGCGTTCTGGTCCGCCATCTCCAGCCGGCCGCCCTCGACCATCGTCAATGCCAGGGCGTAGGGCATGTGGGTGTGGAGGACGCATTTGGCATCGGGGCGGCTGCGGTGGATGGCGGAGTGGATGAAGAACCCCGTCGGCTCGATAAAGCCCTCGCCTTCGACCTTGTTGCCGTCCTTGTCGACCACCAGCAGGTTGCTCGCGGTTATTTCGGAGAAATGCATACCGTAAGGGTTCAACAGGAACAGGTCGTCCGTTCCCGGAACCGCGAGACTGAAATGGTTGCAGATACCCTCGTGGAATCCGTGGGTTACGGCGAGGCGATAAGCCGCCGCCAGATCCTCCCGCGCTTCCTTTATCGCCGCACTGTCGGCCATGACGTCCCCTCTCGTCGCGACTTTTCGATTAGTTGATGCGATCTGCATGCCCCAACCGGCTGCTGAGCGCAATACCGGAAAGGGAGCAGGGAAGGTCGGGCGCCCCTCTGACGTCACCAAGGAAGCTGCGACCCGTCGTAATTGAAGAAGCCACCGCTCATCCCGTCATCGATGCGGGCCATGATCGCGCGCATGCCCCGAACGCTGTCGGTGGGAACGACCGGCGCCGACGCGCCCCCCATATCGGTCCGGACATGACCGGGATGGAACGCTACGACGCGAATGCCACGAGGGCCTAAATCCTCCGCCATGCACTTCACCGCCATGTTGAGCGCCGCCTTGCTGGTGCGATAGAGGTACTGACGCCCACTGGCGTGGGCGATGCTGCCCAGAACGCTGCTCAGATTGGCGATGAGCCTATGTTCGCCCCGGGCGACATGGTCGACGAACGCCTCCGCCATGTGGACCGGAGCCAGAAGGTTGGTCTCCATCACCTGCTGCCAGTCGGCGTAGTCGAGCGATCCGAAGTCCTGAGGCCGGCGGCCCGATATGCCGGCGTTGTTGATCAGGACATCGATCGCTCGCCCATCCAGCCGCCGGGCCAGCGCATCGATTGCCGCATGGTCGGCGACGTCCAGCGCGACGACCTCGACGTCGTCGCTCTTCGTTGCCAACGACTTCAGATCATCCGCCTTGTCCGGCGACCGGCAGCAGGCAATCACCGACCAGCCGTCCGCAGCATACTGGCGGACGAACTCCAGCCCGATACCGCGGCTGGCGCCGGTTATGAGGACGGTTCCGACAGGCATCTTCAGTGCGATGCCGTCGGAAACTGCGGCTGTCCGACTGCGCGAGGTCCCACTTGAACCGTTACCTCCACATCCCGATCAAGGGCGCCAAGCATCCTGATCAATCGGTCTAAAGTGAAGCGGCCGAGATTGGCGTTACGCACCCTGGAGAAGTCAGCGGCAGCAAATCCGGTCAATTCCTCCGCCTTCCGCACCGAGACCTGCCGGTCATCCAATTGAGCGATAATGCGGGCAGCCACAACGGCCTTACCTTGCTTCAGGTCAGCATCGGGGTCGCCCAGGTCCCGGAACAGATTGCCGCTTCCTCCAACAAGCTCGAACTCGTCCTCACTCATGGCATCAACTCGTCTCTCAACCGTTTCAGGCGATCGTGAATGAGATCAATTTCGCGTTCCGGCGTCTTGATCCCGACCTTGGACTTCTTCTGAAACGCATGTACCACCCAAAGGCTTCCAGCGATTTCAGTTACATAAACGGCCCGAAACGCATCGGACCGATACCGTACTGAGATCTCGAAAGCCCCGGCTCCCATACCCTTCAACGGTTTTGCGATATCGGCCTTTCCGCCCTCCGCAGCAATCGTCAAAGCGCTCGCAATCCGGTCCTGGACCGCCTTCGGGAACGCTTCGAATCCTTTCCGTGCCGCCTTGACCCAGCCGATCGGTCGGGTATCGCGTTCCATGCGTCTATGTTGTCATATATGACAACAAGATCAACAGGGCGCTTTGCTTACTTCAGCGCCCGCGTATCGCCGCACACCTGAAGCGCCTGACCGGAAACGTTGTAGGCCAACGGCGAGGCCAGATAGAGGGCCGTGTTGGCGATGTCCTGCGCTGTCACCATCCGACCCAGCGACACCAGTTCCAGCCACTGCTCCTTCAACTCGTCATAAGTGAGGCCGAGTTCCTTGGCCTTGGCGTTGATCACGCGGTCGATACGCTCGCCGGCAACGGGTCCCGGGCAGATCGCATTGACGCGGATGCCGTAGCGGCCGAGCTCGATCGCGAGACTTTTGGTCAAGCCGATCACCGCCCATTTCGACGCCGCGTAGGGGGTGCGGTAGGGAAAGCCCAGCCGCCCCGCCATCGACGACAGATTGATCATCACTCCGTCGGTGGTCTGCTTCAGCAGCGGCACGGCGCGGCGGACGGCGTAATACATACCGTGGACGTTGACGTCGAAGGTCTGGCGCCAGTCATCCTGATCCAGATCCTCGACCGCACCGGTGGGACCGGCGATGCCGGCATTGTTGATCATCACGTCGAGGCCGCCGAGATGCTCCTGCGCCGCCTGGAACCAGCGCTCGACGTCCTCTTCCTTGGAGACGTCGGCGACCATGCCGGCCGCGGAGGGAACGGCGGCGAGACAGGCGTCGAGCGCGTCCTTCGAAATATCGCAGATGTGGATATGCGCCCCATGGGCCGCGAAGGTTTCGGTCATCGCCCGCCCGATGCCGGCGCCACCCGCACTGATCATGACTCTAAGGCCGGGCTTCATCCCCGTGACCGACGCCGTCTCTGTCCCGTCCATCGTCTTCCTCCGTGACCGCTGAGATTCCCGCCCGGCATGCGGACGCCGACAGGGGTTATCGCGTCAACCGTCCGATCACGCAACAGACCGCCGATTGGCCGCTCCGCACCCTCCCCGTTCGTGGTACTCTTATAAGAGGTAAAGAAAGACCGAGCCGAAACTAAAGCGGCGGGAACAGCCATCGTATGCCGACCTCTGCGCGCACTCTTTTCATTGCCGCAATCGCCTTCCTGATCGGACATGCGAGCGCCCGGATGTGGCAATCCGAGGCCGTGGGCGAGGCGCAGCCGCATAGCGTATCTGCAGCTACGAACGATTCGCTGGATGGCGGCTCGGTTATCCACAGAGCAGAAGCCGCCCCGGCGATCCACCTCGACGAACCCGTCGTAACAGGGGCCACCGTTACCGCCGGACAGTCGGCCGAATCGCCGCCTCCACCGCCGCGCCCCCGTCCAGTCTCCTTCCGGCAAGTGGGCCTCCCACCGCCACCCACGAAACCTCGGCAGCCGAAACAGGCGCCCGCGACACCCCCAGCGACGCATCAGTTCACGGTCACGATCGGCGGCGCCGATATGGAGCTCGCCGGTCTGCTGACCTCCGGCCGGCAGGCGCTCGACGCTGGAGATCTCGATACCGCGCTCTACTTCTACCGGGCTGCCATCGGACACGCGCCCGAGGATCGGGATGCGCTGATGGGCTATGCAGCGGTATCGCGAGCAGGAGGCGACAGAGAAGCGGCGCACTCGGCCTACCGCAGCGTTCTCGCCACCCACCCGGACGACATTCGCGCCGCCCTGCAGCTCGCCGGCCTGACTGCGGAAACCGATCCCGGTGCCGCCGTTCGCGCGCTGGAGGCGCTCAAGCGGACCGATCCCGACGATCCGGCTCTTCTCGCGCAGCTTGCGCAGACCCAGGAGCGGATGGGCATGATCGACGACGCGCTTCACAATCTGCGGCGCGCCGTCGAGTTAGCCTCGGGGGAACCCGCCTACCGCCTGAATCTGGCCCTGCTCCTCGATCGGATGGGGCGCGGCGCCGACGCCCTCCCGCACTACCGGTCAGTCCTGGATGCGGCCTATCGAGGCACACCGCTGGCCACGGATATCGGTGCGGTCGAAGCGCGCTACGCGTATCTCGCCGGCAAGGACCGCTAGCGACGGGTTCCCGGCCTCCCACCGCGCTTCAGCGCCCTTCGCGGATATGCCCGGTCGAAAGATCGATGGTCTGGTTCGGCTGCAAGGTGAACCGGCTCACTCTCGGCTCCCCCGACCAGAGAAGATGCACCGCCCTGGCCTCGATCCGCTCGACCTGAAGCGCGCCTAGGTGATCTCCCTCGCCGAGCCATCTGTCTCCCAGCCGAGCGACCCAGCCGCCGTCGGTGGCCGGCACGATCGCGGCAAGATGGAATTTCGGACTCGATGAGGAAGGCGACGGCGCCTCCGCGCTCGTCTCGGTCTCGCGGAAACGAAGGGCAGCGCGCTCTTCGTCGCTGAACATCAGCGAGTCGGCCGCAGCAGAGCTTCCGGGCGAAAGCAGCAGACCAGCTACAAGGCCAAGCAATGCCTTCACCATTCCGCCACTCGATCCGGCTCCGTTACCGCCGACCAGCGGAGGATGACATGGGCCTGCACGAGTTGCGGTCTTTCACCGTCCCGAACGGCGGCGCGGACAGTGGCATCGATCTCCCCTGTCCGTTCGACGATCAGGGAATCGACATGCAGTGCCCCATCGATCCGAAACTTCAGGTCGGACAGGAACGCGACGATGTCGGTGTCGGTCGTCGCCCAGATGTCGAGAGTAACAGGCACGGTCCTGATCCCGACATCGCCCGACTCCGTGGTTATCGGCTGGACTCCGATATCGTAGACGAGGCGCCCGATCTCCCGCTCTTGGGCGATGTCGGCAAGGACCTCGGCCAGACCGGAAGGGGCCACGGTTCGGGTAAACCCGCGTTCCTGCAGCAGGTCGTATTCAGGGCGCTCGCGCCGCGCCCTTGCCGCGGCCGCCTCGATTTCTCCGGCACGGCGATAGAGCGCTTCCGTCTCGAGGGAAAGGCGTCCCGTCTCCCGGGCCAGATGCTGGCGCTCGGCATCCAGCCGCGACGCCAAGATCGCGCACATCACCGCCACGACTACCAACAGCAATGCCGCGCCATAGCCGCGAACCCGTCCCGACCGACCGTTCACGACGAGTCCCCCGGTCCGGCAATCCTGAATTCGAAGACAGGCTCGACACGCGGCGGTGGAGCGACATCGCTCCCGACCTCGCCTTTCAGAGTTCCGGAGTCGGGCAGGACGGACGCCCCATGAACCATGGAGACGAGGTGATCGGGGAACGCCAGCTTCAAACGGGCTGCGATATGCTCAGCGGTTTCTCCCGCGGATCGCTCATCGCCTTCAGGTGCCGAAAGCCTGACGAGGAATTCGAGCATCCCCCCGCCCGTTTCGTCTGATTCCCATGAGACACGCCGGGCATGACCATCCCCGGCCAGTGCCTCAGCCAGCATGTCCCATAGCGCCTCGATCGCATCGAGGTTGGGATCGGCCGTTCTCCAGGCATCGATCAGAGCGACCATGCGCTCCGGGGATTCCGGGAGATCATCGGCGCCTGACCTCGCCTCCGATAAGGCGGATTGGGCTGCCACATTGCGGTCTTGGAGCGTTTCGACCGTCTTCCGCTCGGCATCGAGGTTCGCGAACGATACGGCCGCCCATCCCAGGGACGCGACAAGCCCCGTGGCGGCAATCCGGTTCACGGTCCGAGGCTGCAGCAAGCGTCGTGCGGCGGAGAGTTGCCCCTCCTCGGGACGAGAAAGTGGAAGCTCCATCGAATGCTGAGCGGCATAAGCCGCATGCAGCATGTCGGCGACTTCCCCATCCCCGTCCGGCAATGTCAGCCCAAGGCGCCCCGCGGCCTTTTCCGGCGTCATGACCGTGATCGAGTCGGCGGCGAGGGGCATCGTCTTCAAGCCGCGCGAATCGTCCGGTCCGGCAAGGATGACGACGGCGACGTTGTCTCCGCGCTCCAAACCGGACCGAGCGAGATAGCCGCGGGTTTCCTCGAAAGCCGTGGCCAGAACCTCTCCATCGAGCGGCGCCGAATCGGTCGCGGCGGTCAGCCGGGTCAAGACGAACGTCCCGTCGCGAACGACGATCTGGCGAAGGCCGGAAACCCGGTTGCGCACGATGAGAACGGTCCAGAGACAGCCGCCGGTGACAGGTGTCGGTGGACGCAGACGCCCCGTCATTCCCGCGGCTTCGAGAGGCAACAGTCCGATGCCCGACAGAGGGTTCGGCAAGCCGTCAAGTCTTGCCAACCAGCCGTCGATGGCCGGACCGCCCACCGCACCGGCCAGCAGATAGCCATCCGGGCGTCCGAGGGGCGATGGTCGCAGAAGCATCACGCCGCCAACGACTAGCCCTGCCATTTCCCGTTTGAGCCGACGGGCCATCAACTTGCGCCGGTCGAGCGGACCGAGGGCGGGCAGCATTTCCTGCCGATAGACCTGCTCCTGCGTATCCAGAAGAACGGTCACCGGCGCGCCTCCGGCATGGCCGAGGACACCGCAAACAGCCTCTTCGGCCGTCCGGTCTCCCGCTGCGGCAAAATGCACATCCACGACCCGGCGCCCCGCGACACACGCCAGCAAGGCGCCTTCGTCACCGACAACGAGGACAAACCGCGGTTTGACGGGGCCGAACATGCCGGTCAGCCGAACTGCGAGAGGTTGTCGTAAAGCGGACCGAACACGGCGAGGACAATCCACAGCAGCATGAGCCCGATGACGGCGGTCATCGCCGGCTCGATGACTCCAACCAGACGGCCTACCGACTCGTCGACCTCCCGGTCATAGAAATAGGCGACGTTTTCAAGCGCTTCGTCGAGACGGCCGGATTCCTCGCCGACGCGGAACATTCTGACGACCAGGGGCGGAAAAGCACCGCTGTCGGCCAATGCCTGGGATAGGGGCAGGCCGTTCTCGACCTCGTGCCGCACATCTGCGAGCGCCGCCTGCAAGGCCCGATTGGCCACCACCCGCTCGCTGGTACGGAGACAACGCAGGACATCGATCCCGCTGCCGAACATGATGGCGAAGAAGTGGGTGAAGCGTGCCAGGGCGATCTTCCGCCGGGCCGTGCCGATGACGGGTAACCGCAGCTTCCATCGGTCGATCAGGCGAGCAAAGGGCTGGGAGACGACGGTCGTCGCATAGACCGCTACGGCCAGGGCCGCGACGCCGGCACCGACGAGCCATCCATAATCGGCGAGAAAATCCGAAGCGCCGATCAGAGCTCGGGTCACGGGCGGCAGCTCGACCTGCTGAAGGACCAGGAACTCGACCAGGCGCGGGACCAGATAGCCCATCATCACGGCGATGACCGCGGCCAGGGCTATCAGAAGCATTGCCGGGTAGCGGAGCGCCCGACCGACCTTGACGGTGACGTCGCGGACCCATTTGAGGTGCGTCTCCAGGCGTGCGAACGACTGCCCGAGGTCGCCCGTCTCCTCGCCGGCGGCGACGATTCCGGTGAAAACCGCATCGAACATGCCGGGATGCCGCGCCAGTGCCGCCGACAGCAAAGCGCCGTCATGGACATCGTCCCGCACCTGCCGCAGGACACCACGGAGACGTGCCGAAGGCGTGGCCTCGGCGATATCGGCGAGGGCATCGAGCAGCGGCACCCCGGCGCGGTCGAGCTGTGCCATATGAATACAGAACTGGATCAGCTCGGCCGTCGAAACACCGTGCCGGAGGATCGGTAGCGCCGTCGCTGCCGGGCGCCGGACACAGGAGACGAGCTCGAGCCGCATGCCGCGCAAGCGGGTTTCGAGGTCCGGCTCGCTCGCGGCCTCCAGCGAGCCGCGCACGATAGCGCCGGCCCCGTCCAGCGCCCTGAAGCGATAGGCGGGCACGGGCTACATCCGCTGCGTCATGTCGACGGCCGCGATCAGCTCGTCGAGGCTGGTGGTGCCGTCCAGAACCTTGGCCGTTCCATCCTCGATCATCGGCACGAAACCGCTCTCCAGCGCCACCGCCCGCAGGGCATGACGATTGCCGCCCGATGCCACCAGCTCGTCGAGACGGTCGTCGAAGCGGAGAATCTCGACGAGGGCGATGCGCCCGCGATAGCCGGTATGGCGGCAGGCTTCGCAGCCGACGGCCGTATGGATCACCGGCGGATCGATATCGCCGATCCCCAGCAGGCGGCACGCCTCCGCTGTCGCCGGTGCGCCGCGCTTGCATTCGCCACAAAGCCTGCGAGCGAGCCGCTGTGCGATCGCGCAGATGATGTTGCCGGCCAACAGGTCGACGGGGATGCCGATGTCGACGAGGCGGCTGACCGTCCCGAGCGCGTCGTTGGTGTGCAAGGTTGTGAAGACGCGATGGCCCGTGATCGCGGCGCGGATCGCCATCTGGGCGCTCTCCCGGTCACGCACCTCACCGACCAGGATGATGTCGGGATCCTGTCGAAGGATGGAGCGGACTCCGTCGGCAAAATTGAGCTGAGAACCCTCGCGGACTTCCGACTGGCGGATCAGTGGCAGGCGATACTCGACCGGGTCCTCCAGGGTCATGATGTTGACCGCCGGTGTACTGAGGTGATCGAGCATCGAATAGAGCGTGGTCGTCTTGCCCGACCCGGTCGGTCCGGTCACCAGGATCAGCCCTTCGGGCCTCAGCAGCAGGCGCTTCAACAAGGCGACATTGCGATCCCCGAACCCGAGCTCTTCCAGCGGCACCAGCGAGCGGGTCTTGTCGAGGATCCGAAGCACGATGTTCTCGCCATGAACCGTCGGCAGGCTGGCGACGCGGAAATCGACCTCGCGCGCCGCCACCCGATAGCTGAACCGGCCATCCTGAGGATTGCGGGCATCGGCAATGTTGAGGCTGGCCATCACCTTCAGCCGCACGGCGATCGACGACCAGTAGTCCTTATGGAAGGTCCGCACCTGATGAAGAACGCCGTCGATGCGGTAACGCAGGCGGACGAAGGCGCCCTCAGGCTCGAAATGGATGTCCGAGGCGCCCTGGTTCACGGCATCGACCAGGAGGGCGTTGACGAGCCGCACCGTCGGGTTGCGGTAACTCTCCGTGTCGGCGTCGCTCGTCCGCGCGGTACCTCCGTCCTCGATCTCCCTCAGGATGCCGTCGATCGACGTCTCGAAACCGAAATGCTGAGCGATCAGGTCCTGCAGCGCACCGTCGGCACACACCATCGGTTCGACCCGGTAACCAGCGGGCAGATAACGCCGGGCCTGGTCGAGCGCGGGAAGGTCGTGTACGTCCGCCATGGCGAGCTGGACGGTGCGGTCGGCATCCGACAGCGCTACCGGCAGCATCTGGTGGCGTGCCGCGAGAGCTTGGGGCAATAGACGCGCCGCCGCCGGGTCGACGATCGTGGTCCCCGGATCGAATCGTTCCAGCCCCGCCGCATCGGCCAGAACCTGGGCCAGAGCGCCGGTGGTGAGAAAGCCGAGCTCGACCAGAACCTCGCCGAGACGCTTTCCCGAGCGCGTTTTCTCCCTAAGCGCGACGTCGACCTGGTCGGGCGAAAGCAGTTTCAGGGCGATCAGGCGGTCGCCGAGTCGGGTAGCGACGGCATCCTCGGCGGGTTCGGGTGGCACCGTCGCGGAGAACGGTTGCAGTATTGCCGCTCGCTGTCCTCCGGCCATGCCGCCCGGCGCCGCCATACGCTACAACCGGAACGCCAGGGTGCAGACTTCGGCGGACGTCGCCACCGCATAGTTGCCCGTGTCATCGATGCAGTCGGCGGTCGGCGTCCGCACCGCACCGGTGGTCGGCTGGCCGTCGTCGACTCGGGCGTCCATGCGCCGGGCAACCTCGGGCGTCAGCAGGGCGTTGGTCGTCGCCCCGGCCGAAGTCGGGTTGCCGAGAAGCAGCCAATTCGCCGCAAGTCCCTGGACGACGAACTGGCCGGCGTTGAAACCGCCGCCCACCGACGCCGAGGGCAGTCCGACCCCGAGCTGGGCGGTGGCTCCGTCATAGTCGCCGATGATGAGTCCGGCACGGGCGAGATGCTCCCAGAACAGCAAACCCTCTCCGGTATTGCCGCCGCCGTCGATTCGGCCATTGCCATTGCCGTTGTCGCCGCTGGCGACACCGGAGACACGGGCATCCGCCTGGGAGAAATCGCCCGGCAGCGCCCCATACCGATCGACGAACGAAGCAGCTGCGGTGCGGAAGGCTTCGACCTGGGTGACCGTTCGGCCGATCCGGGCGTCCTGGATAAGCTGCTGCGCCTTGAGAATGCCGCCGACCAGCAGACCGATGATGACCAGCACGATCGACAGCTCGACGAGGGTGAAACCCGCCGCCGCCTGTCGCGCCACGAGAGGATGCGTGGACGACTCGGCGGAACGACAGATGGAATCAGAACTGGAGAGGCCGCGGATCTTCGGTGAAAGCATCGTACACACGCTGGTCCTGGGCATGGTAGGTGGGGCTATCGACGATGGTCGCCTTGAGGAATATCACGAGTTCGCTCACTTGCGCCTGATCGTCTCGCCCCGTGAACAACTCTCCGAGCAGCGGGATGTCGGCGAGCCCTGGCGTCCGTTGGCTGTTGTTGATCGTTCGCTCCTGCATCAGCCCGCCCATGACGACGATCTCGCCGCTATGCATGCGGACCACCGTGTCGACCTCGCGGACTTCGACCACGGGGATTTCCGACACGACGTTGGCGGCGGCGAGCTCGGGATTCGGGTCCTGAACGCGGCGCACGACCCGCGTCACCGTCGGCCGGAGGTTCAGGGTGATGTCCCGCGACGCCCGGTCCACCGAAGGCTGAACCGTCATGATCAGACCGATCGGCACGGTATTGGCCTCGGTGTCGATCGACTGCACGACCTGGGCGTTGTTTACGTTGCCGAGGACGGCGAGATCGACGTCGACGGTGAAGAACACGTCGTTTTCCGCCACCTTGAGGACCGCCTGCTGATTGTTGAGCGCCAGGAGCCGCGGGCTGGAGAGCGTGCGGGCGGTCCCGAATTCCTGGACGAAGGTCACGGCGGCGTCGAAGTCGCCGGTATCGAGCGCGAACCGGGTGAAGCCCGTGGCATCAAGTACGAACGCGGTGCCAAGCTGGCCGGAGATGGCGAGATCGTCGGCCAACAGGCTCCAATCGATCCCCGTCTGATAGCCGTCGTCGAGCAGGACTTCGACAATCTTGGCTTCGATCAACACCTGGGCAGAGGACGAGTCACGCAACCGATCCAGAAAGTGGCCGATCTCGGCATGCTCGCGCCCGGTGGCGAAGACCGTGAGCAGGCCCGCCTGCCGATTGATGGTGAAACGCCGGTCGACCGTTCCCGCTTCTGTGGCCGGCCCCGGTTCGCCGCCACCGGCCGCAGGAGGCGCCGATGCGAGGATAGCCCCTATGCTCGCCCTCACCTCGTCCCAGTAGTCGGAGACGGTTTCGACGGACACCTCGGACTTGGACGCGTTGCTCCCGCCTCCGGGTGTTCCGCTGGCGTTGGCGACACTGGTGGAGATATCGGTCGAGGAGCGGATACTGGTGACACCCTTCCGCACCAGGTTGGGGTAGTCGACGCGATAGGTCTTGAGATAAGGCGTATCCCGCTCGACCCTGAGCACGCCATTGCGCATCGAGTAGCGGAGTCCGGCCTGCGCCGCCAGCCGGTCGACGACCTCGATGAACGGCCGGTCGTGCGCGATGGCGATGACCCCGCCGGTGATGCTGGGATCGAGCTCCAGATCGATCCCTGCTTCGCGCGCCAGACGGAACAAGACGTCGCGGAGCGGTACGTCCTCCGTTACCGCCAGCGATACGCGCCGCGTATCCGCGGGCGACGGCGGCTCGGGCGCGACGACGATCGGAGCCGGCGCGGGGATCGGAGGCGGTGGAGGGACGGAAAAGTCCTGTTTCGCTTCCCCATCCCGCAGCAGCGCCGCCCTATAAGCCTCCCGCGCAACGGAATCCGAGGCAGTATCCTGCTGGGCGCAGGCGGTGATCAGAAGAACCGGTAGTATGCTGAGCAGCACCGACCGCCATCGTCTTTCGCCGCTCTTCCCACCCTGCAAGTAGCCTGTCGTCCAAGGCAAGAACACCGCCTGGAAGCCTCCCGACCCTATGTCGCTGCACACGGAACGGTAGCACGAGCCATCACATTGTCGTTATCGTTTTACGGGGTGTTTGGGCCGGTCGCGGTCCGCATACCCGCACACAAGCTAGGGTTTCAATCGATCCGAGCAGCGGGCGCAAAGAGTGCAGCGCCACGTATACTAGAAGAGTTAAGGGGTGACGAACCTTGAACGGTGAGTTGTGATGTCGGGGGTCATACCTCCATGCAAGCCTTCCATCACTGGCACCCTGCCTTCCCTTGGCGGGGTGCCTTTTTATTCGTCGAGGCGTCGCGAGGACGAATTGACGGCCGTCCGACGCGACGGATTCACGCTGATCGAACTGGCCATCGTCCTGATCGTCATCGCCCTGTTGAGCGGCGGAACCCTCGCCCTACTCGGCCGGCAGATCGAAACCGCGCGCGAAATAACCACGCGGGACCATCAGCAGGCCGTTTTCGAAGCGCTTCAAGCCTTCGTGCTCGGCGCCGGGCGACTGCCCTGCCCGGCTGATGGATCGATTCCGACAGGATCGACGAATGCCGGACGCGAGAGCCCGCAAGGCGGCGGGCCCTGCACGATCGATTCCGCCCATGCAGTGGTCCCGTGGGTTACCTTGGCGATCGCGGAACCGCTGTCGCGCGACGGCTGGGGCCGACGCTTTCTCTATTATCCCGCCAACGGCACCATAGGAGCCCGTCTCACGATCCCCGGCGACAACGGTTTCCGGACAGATGCCGGCAATCTGACCATCGCCTCGGATCCCGGCGATCTCGCCGGAAGCACGGTCACGGATCAGGCCGCGTTCGTGCTGCTGAGCCACGGAGAGAACGGGGACGGCGGGTACCTTCCCTCCGGCAACCGGACGATCGGCGACCCGACCGGCAATGGCGAGGACGAAAACCAGGACGGCGACCGCACCTTCGTCGACGCCGGATTCAGCAGCGATCCCGCGACCTATCATGACGACGTTATCCTCTGGCGAACCAAACCCGCCCTCAGGTTCGCTGCGGGCGCCGTCTTCAACAGCGCTCAATGCACCTCCGCGGCGGCACTTTCGGCGGCCTGCGATTGCGAAGGGCTCGGGACCTGCGCTCTCGGTTCCCTCGACGCGGCGGATGTGTGTCCGGCGGCGCTCGCCGTTCTGGACCACTGCGGTCCGTGAGGTTCAGGCCCTCACATTTTCTAGAGGCCGTGGCGGTGCGTCCGGAATCCGC